>CALHDG010000091.1 GCA_938023075.1 uncultured Chitinophagales bacterium | reverse complement strand
TTTGTCCACAAAATTTAGTTTTACCCATTCCTGGTTCGCCAACCAACAGTAAGTAATTTATATTTGAAAGATCATCGTAAGTTTTTAAATCTCCATTAAAATAACCTGCTCTTGGACTCATAAAATCATCGAAATCCATATCGGGCTTACTTATATTACTGGGCAGCCAATATCTTTTCCAGTTATAGTAATTGCTTGTATTAGGTGTTGTCGTTATTGTATCTTCTGCTAACTCCATGATATTTCGTATAACTTACTTAACACAAAGATAAACAAATCGATTGCATTTAAGTTCCCTAAGTTTAAATTATTTTTTCACAATAATGTGAACAATTTTACTATTTTTACGTTATTGTATGAACATCATCTTTACAAAACAGTATTTGGCAGATTTATATGAAGGCAATAGTAAACCTTACAAACAATACAAATCGAACCCGCAACTAATTAAGCAATATGTAAAAACCATTAACAAATTAAAAGCCATACTAAACATTGATCAATTATATCAAATGCACAGTTTGCGGTATGAAAAGAAAACAGGTAATTTAAAAGGTATTAGCGCAGTTTGGATTAACAAGCAATATCGTTTGTTGTTTAAAGAAGTAGCCACAGCAGAAAAGGGCTTAATTATTGATCTGTTAGAAATACAGGACATCAGCAAACATTATGAAAAATGAGCGAACTATCGTCCTCGTTTGTAACGAGGGCGGGCGAGAAGTGCATTTGCAATGCACCCAAGCGTTACAAACGCTTTTCTCGCAACATCCTCGTTGCAAACGAGGATGATTAGAATGGATTTATGAAAAATAACAATTATGAAAAAATTAACAGAACTAACACCACAAACCGCTACCCACCCCGGCGAAGTGTTGTTTGATGAATTAGAAGCAAGAGAAATTTCACAAACTGATTTTGCACAGCAAATTGGTGTAAAGAAAAGTCAGTTAAACGAAATAATAAAAGGCAAACGAAATGTACCTGCCGAGTTAGCTTTGTTGTTTGAAAAAGTTTTAAACATTAGTGCCGATTATTGGTTGGAGTTGCAGAAAAACTATGATTTAGATACGGCACGCATTCAGCAAAAAAATCAAACTCGTTTAGAAGCCATTGAGCAATGGAGTTTAATAAAAGATAAAGTACCCTTAGCCTTTTTTAAAAAAGAAAAAGTACTGACAGGCGATCCGGTAAATGATATTCCGATTGTAAAAATCATTTACTCGGTAAAGCATTTAGATGAATTAGCCAACCTATATGCACAACCCAATTATGCCCATTTTCGCAGATCAAATAAGCTAAAAGTAGATCCGGTTAATCTGTTGGCTTGGGTAAAGTTGGTTCAGCACAAAGCATTTCATCAAAAAGTACAAGCGTTTAATTACAAAACATGCGATGAACTAATTAGGGCGTTGAAAAAGATAATCGCCAAAAACAAAAAGACTTTAGACAAGGTTCAACATACGCTAAGTGCATTTGGTATTAAGTTGGTCTATCAAAAAAAGCCGCCTCAAGCACCGGTTGACGGCATTTCTTTTTGGAGTGATAAAAACCCGGCAATAGGCATGAGCTTGCGCTATAAGCGGTTAGATAATTTTGCCTTTACGCTCTTTCACGAATTGGCACATATTTTTGAACATCTACTCAACAACCATAAAGCAGAGTTTATTGATTTGGATTACAAAGCCCAAAGTAGTGCCTACAAAAAAGATCCGAAAGAAATGGAAGCCAACCAATTTGCGGAATGCCATTTAATTAATAAAGCTAATTGGAAAGCCTTTTATCAAAAAAGTAAAACTTATACTGATGACGAAATTATAGCGTTTGCCAAAGCGAACAAAATTCACCCGTGTATAGTTAGAGGTAGAATCAGTTTTAAGCGGAATAATTACAGAATACGTTCTGCTATTGATTTTGAGATAAACTAAAATTTAAAAAATTATTTTCTACCGCAAGTCTTTTTGTCTTGCCAGTTGAAATTGCTGAAAATTTGCACCATTGAAGATTTGTTCGAACGATTAAAAGTTATCTATAAACAGCCCAACAATGTAAACGTAACAAAAAAGAACCAAGCTTCCAGAAAAAATCGTAAATTTGATAAGGAATTTTAAGTGTAGATAAATATGCGAACTTTACAAATAGAAGTTAGTGAAACCAACTTTCAAAAGTTTAATTTTAGGAAGTGAGGAAATTAAATTTGCTGATTTGGTAGATTTGGTAGATTTGATAAGTAGAGAGTATGCCCGAAAAGCACTTTTGCAATGTAATGAAATTGCTGAAGTACGAGGACTTTCAAAAATGACACTGGATGATATAAATGCCGAAATAAAGGCTGTAAGGGATTCAAAAACTCATTCTTGACACTAATGAAATTGTCTCTGCCCTAATTTCAAACTCAATTCCATCAATAATTCTATATGAGTTAGTGCTACCTAAAGAGGTGGAAATTTGTTTATTTGTAAAAATATTTGCCGAATATGTAGATGTAATGAATAGGAAAAAATTCAGCAGGTTTGCTAACTTCAAAACGAAAGCGGATGTAGTGTTAAACAAACTCTATGAAATTTCCACATTTTAAAAAACGGATCAGAAAGTTGACATCTTAACAGATAAAAGTGACAACAAATTTTTGGAATTAGCTGCAGTAAGTTCGGCAGACTATTTGATTACAGGCAATACTCTTGATTTTAAAATAACAAAATTTGAATATACAAGAATCTTGACACCCAAAAATTATTGGGACAACTTTGGGCAAGCTAAATAGAAATGAGATGAATTAGCCAACCGCAACCCAATTTGGGTAAAATTGGTGCAGTTTAAAGCCGCTAAGCAAACTGTTCAATCATTCAATTACCAACAGAAAGATGATTTAGTAGCTGCGTTAAAAAAAATCATCACCAAAAACAAAAAGACTTTGAAACGGGTTGACAGTACTTTAACAGAATACGGCATCGAGTTAGTTGATCAAAAAAAACCCTTGCAAGCTCCGGTTGATGGTATTTCTTTTTGGAGCAATCACAACCCAGCAATTGGTATGAGTTTACGGTATAAACGTTTAGATAATTTTGCGTTTACCCTTTTTCATGAATTAGGACACATTTTTGAGCATCTGCTAAACAACAACAAAGCCGAATTTATTGATTTGGACTACAAGGCGGAAAGCCATGCTTACAAAAAAGACCATTTTTATACCGATGAAGAAATCATTACTTTTGCTAAAGCGAATAAAATTCATCCTTGTATAGTTAGAGGTAAAATTAGTTTTAAAAGAGACAAGTATCGAATCCGGTCTGCTATTGATTTTGGGATATACTGAAAAGCTACACAGTAGTTTAGCAAAAAACAATCTCACTTTAACACTTGATGATTCTTGCATTACTAATATAGTTATTAGTCGACAAGTTTATCAAAGTAGTTGATACTTTCTTATTTTAGATTGTCTCTGTTTTTTCTTTCTACGAAGAACCAAAGTTTTTAAACTAGCCCCGATTGCAGCGGTTATGCTGCCTGAAGCGTAGGATTTTGCAGCGTTGGCGCAGCATTTGAGCGGAAAGCGGGACAAGTGTTATTATAAAGCATTATAGTTTCGCTTCAAAAAATATCAAAATTGTGTCAACTACTTTCTTGTGTAGATAAACTTGTCTATTAGTCGTTTATTGAATCAATCAATTGGCAATCAAATATTATGAATCTAAACTCTGACAAGATATTTTTAACACCATCTTTTATTATTGTCAAAACAAAAAAAGCGAAACAACCATACAGACTGTCTCGCTTTATATCTTAAAAATGATTCACCTATGAAACAACATTCATAACTTATCATTCATAGTTTACAATGAACTAAGCATCGGTTTCTTGCTCACTCTTTTTGCCTTTCTTAATTTTAATCGTGATTTTTTCTTCTTTCTTATCAAAATCAATAAACAGTAAATCGCCTGGTTTGGGATTGCCATTTAAAATTTCTTCGGCTAATGGATTTTCCATATAATTTTGAATGGCTCGATGTAATGGTCGCGCACCAAACTGCGGATCGTATCCTTTTTCTGCCAAGAAATCTTTCGCATCGTCGGTCAATTCAATGGTGTAGCCTAAATTTTCTAATCTACCATACACATCTTTTAATGCTAAATCAATAATTTGATGTATGTGCTGTTGATCTAATGAATTAAAGATCACCACATCATCAATACGATTTAAAAATTCTGGCGAAAAAGTTTTCTTTAAGGCTTTTTGTATTACCGATTTGGCATAATCATCAGCACCTTCCTCTTGAGCGGAGGTACTAAAACCAATACCAGCACCAAAATCTTTTAATTGTCGAACTCCAATGTTGGAGGTCATGATAATTAATGAATTTTTAAAATCGACCTTTCTACCCAAACCGTCGGTTAACTGTCCATCATCTAACACTTGCAATAAAATATTAAATACATCGGGATGTGCTTTTTCAATTTCATCTAACAAAATTACAGAGTAAGGCTTTCGTCTAACCTTTTCAGTTAACTGTCCACCTTCTTCGTAACCTACATAACCCGGCGGTGCACCAATTAAACGCGATACCGAAAATTTTTCCATATACTCCGACATATCAATGCGCACTAAGGTTTCATCATTATCAAATAAATAACGCGCTAAGGCTTTTGCCAATTCGGATTTACCAACACCTGTTGGACCGAGAAAGATGAACGAACCAATTGGCTTTTTCGGATCTTTTAAACCCACCCGGTTACGTTGTATGGCTTTGGTAATTTTAGCAATCGCTTCATCTTGCCCGATAATTACTTTTTGAAGATCATCGTTCATATTCATCAACCGCTTGCTTTCACTTTGAGCAACCCGTTTTACCGGAATGCCGGTCATCATCGCTACCACCTCTGCTATATCTTCATCGTTTACCGGATGCCGTTCTTCTTTTACTTCATTTTCCCACTTTTTCTTAGCGGTATTCAACTCATCTAACAAGTTCTTTTCCGAATCTCTTAAACGGGCAGCTTCTTCATATTTTTGTTTTTTAACTACCTGATTTTTCTCTTTCTTAACTTCTTCAATTTTAGTTTCCAACTCTACTATAGTTGGTGGCACATGTATATTTTTTAAATGTACCCTTGCCCCAACTTCGTCCATCACATCAATGGCTTTATCTGGCAAAAACTTATCGGTAATATAACGGGTACTTAAACTTACACAAGCCTCTATTGCGTCATCAGAATAATCAACATTATGATATTCTTCATATTTGTTTTTAATATTTTGTAAGATGTTTACCGTTTCTTCTTCAGAAGGTGGATCGACCAATACTTTTTGGAAACGACGATCTAAGGCTCCATCTTTTTCTATATATTGACGATACTCATCTAAGGTAGAAGCTCCAATAGTTTGCAACTCCCCTCTGGCTAAAGCTGGTTTAAAAATGTTAGAAGCATCTAAAGAGCCTGTCGCTCCACCTGCACCAACAATGGTATGTATCTCATCAATAAATAAAATAACATCCCGGTTTTTTTCTAACTCGCCCATAATGGCTTTCATCCGCTCTTCAAACTGCCCACGATATTTTGTACCGGCTACTAATGCTGCCAAATCCAACATCACCAAACGCTTATCAAATAAAACGCGGCTCACTTTACGTTGATTAATGCGTAAAGCCAAACCTTCTACTATGGCAGTTTTACCTACACCGGGTTCCCCAATTAAAATGGGATTGTTCTTTTTTCGTCTGCTTAAAATTTGCGAAACCCGTTCAATTTCAACCTCTCGCCCTACTATCGGATCTAACTTACCATCATCGGCTAATTTGGTAATGTCTCTACCAAAATTATCTAACACCGGTGTTTTGGATTTGCTGTTGCCTTTACCTTTTGAAGGTGGCCGACTTGGTCGATCTTCTTCAAACGCATCATCCTCATCTCCTCTATCGCGTTCGCTGGCAGTAATTTCACCACGCATAAACTCTAATTCCGTTTTAAACAATTCGTAATCAATTTCGAACTGTCGCAATATCTGAGCAGCAATATTTTCTTTGTTTTTTAAGATGGACAACATTAAATGTTCCGTATCAATTTCTTGACTGTTGAGCAACTTGGCTTCTAACATGGTAATGCGCAATACCTTTTCGGCTTGCTTGGTTAAAGGTATATTACCTGCCGTATAATTAGGGTGCGATACTTTTTCTTTTACGGCATCTTCAATAGACAAACGTAATTTATATATATCTACATCTAACGATTCTAAAACTCTAATTGCATCACTTTCTTGCTGACGAATTAAACCCAGCAACAAGTGCTCAATACCGATATGATCGTGTCCTAAACGAAGTGCTTCTTCTCTACTATTCGAGATCACCTCTTTTACCTTTGGAGAAAAATTCTTTTCCATATTTATTTAAGTGTCAAAAATTAAACCAATTGGTTATACACCGTAAATCTACTTCTTTATTTTGATAATTGTCATAAACTTACGCTGATTTGTTCGATAATATGGCTTTTTGAGGACAGATTGACAGTTTTGCATGATTTTTTAACACTTTTGTTGTGCTACTGACTTTTGATAGCGCAGTCGTATTTTTTTTAAATTACACTCACATCCACTAAGTTAATCATCTTAAAATGATTAGTTATATTTAGTAATTAAACAGATGATGAATATTTTTATTTAAATAATCCATACGTGTTATTTGTTGTAAAATCATTTTTCAACCAAAAAAGGAAAATGGAAATTTGATTTTTGGAATTTAGAATTTAGAATTTGGAAATTGAAATTTTTGAAATTTGAAATTTCATGCATTCATTTCAACAGCCAATGCTGCTGCCAATTGAGCATTGTTTAAAACCAACTGAATATTCGCCTCTAAACTTTTACCTTTGGTTAGTTGCTCAATGCGTGAGAGCAAAAACGGAGTAATCGCTTTTCCCTGTAACTGTTGATTGTCGGCTTCTTGTAAGGCTTGCTCTATGGCTGTATTCATAGTAGCATACTCCATTTCATAAGTTAAAGGAATAGGATTGGCAATAACCACACCACCTTGTAATTTCAATTGCCACTTGGCGTGTAACAAAGCTGCCAACTCTCTAATAGTATTTATTTCGTAATCTACACTTAAGCCACTTTTTCGGGAATAAAATGCCGGTAACTCTTTAGTGCCATAACCCAGTAAGGGTACTCCGTGGGTTTCTAAATATTCTTTGGTCAAACCTAAATCTAAAATAGCTTTGGCTCCGGCACACACTACAGCAACATTGGTTTTAGCCAACTCTTGCAGGTCTGCCGAAACATCCATGCTTTGCGCTGCCCCACGATGTACCCCTCCAATGCCACCGGTGGCAAAAACGGATATGCCTGCCATGGCTGCAATAATCATAGTAGCCGCAACTGTGGTTGCTCCGTGTTGTTTAGTTGCTATCAAATAAGGTAAATCTCGCCGGCTTGCTTTAATTACAGCTGTTCCGGCTTTAGCCAATAGTTCAATTTCTGCTTTTGATAAACCCACTTTTAGTTTGCCATTTATTATACCAATGGTAGCTGGTACAGCACCGTGTTGTTTCACCGTATCTTCAACCAATAAGGCAGTTTCCATATTTTTCGGATAAGGCATTCCATGTGATATAATCGTGCTTTCTAAGGCAACAACCGCCTTTTTTTTACGTAAAGTATGTTGTACAATGTCTGCAATTTCAAGCATGGCAATTTAATTTAGAGTAAAATACATCTTTTATAGCAATTTAAGTATAAATAGTGACCCTAAAATTTTTAATTTATTTTGGTGAGATAGAGGCAAAAATTGCAAGCATAATCAGCAGCAATAACGAGTATTTTTTACGAAAAGCATGTGCTAACTTGATTTAGTAACTGCCAACAGTAAAACGAAATGTGTGTTACATTTTAAGGTCAATTTGGTATAACATAGTATATTTTATAAAATGAAGTACGTAACGTATAATATAATAATTTTCACTTTAATAATTGCTTTTGCAATAAACGTTTTAGCAAAAGATGAAATTGACGTGGAATATGATATTGATGGAAATGTAGTTAATCTAAATTGCGATTTCTCACAAAGCGAGCCTCGAATAGTAATTAAAATACTAAGTGTAACCGGCGGTTCTGGTACTTATTCTATTACTCCAATAATAGAGGGTGGTGTAAGCAAAACCAACCTTACCAAAGGTGAGGGATTTTCATATTTCTTTTCAACCAAAGATCAAGATAAGCAAACCATCGGTTTTACTATTGAAGATGAAACTGGTAATACTTATAAAATGGATATCAGCTTAATAGCTCAGTTAGAAGTTGTAAATATATACCAAGCTTGTAATTGCAATAATGAACTTTCAATAGTGATAAAACCGGGCGATTTAAACGAAACATTAAGTTGTGGTTTAAATACCCAAGGCGAACCAGCTTTTTTTATAGAGGTGTTAGATATTACCGGGGGTGTTGCCAATGCCAACTTTACTATTGAAACACTCGGACTTGGTGAAATTTCTACTAATAAATTGACTAAACCTCCTTTTCGTTTTTATTATGCGGTTACGCAAAATGATATTAATCGTAATCAACCCCTTGGTTTTAAAATTTCTGATGAGCATAGTTGTTTTTATGAGCAAACCTTTACCGTTCCAAATTCAATAGAAACTGCTTGTAATATTGATTGCTACATTGCCGGTAAGGTAGGGTTAGATGAAAACAAGGCTATTCAGTTTGGTTGCGATCTTGTAGAGAACGAATTGATCGCTCATTTCAACTACAATAATATTAAAGGAGGCAATGGCAATTTTATTTATGAAGCTATGGTAGGTAATATAACCAACGCAATAACTACAGAACCTGGTACTTTTACCTATTCATTTAAACCCGTGGATTTTGCTACCGGACAACTTGACTTTTTTATAAAAGATACTGCCATTAACTGTGTAACTATTGTTGATATCACTAAGCTGATTACTGCTTTTCCATATGAGGCTTGTAAGCTCTGCGAATATAGTTTAGTATTAACCAAAAACAGTTCGGATAATATTAATACTGCTTGTGACTTAACAGGGGATGAAAACCGAGTTATAGTATCTGCTTATATTGAAGCAAATAACGATTTACCTATATCAATTAATGCGTTTGTCGGTGAACTTACAAATACCCAAGTACAAGCAGGAGAAAAATTTCAGTATCGCTTTAGTGCCGATGACTTTATCGATCCAAACTTTGGCATTTCCCTCAGCAATATATTTACACAATGTGCATTGGTTAAGTTAAATTATATTCCAAAAGAATTGTTTCAAAATTGCATTCAAGTTTCGGCAGAAGACGATTTAAATGTGTTGGATACCCACATAAATGTTGTTCAACATTTAGATTTGCAAACTATTACAATTAAATGGGATACTAATATAACTATTCAGCAAATCCGGTTAATCAATCTACATGGGCAGTTAATTCAATCTTACAAAACTAATAATGTAAGCCAACAGCAACAATTATTGTTAATGAATCAATCTCCAGGATTGTATATATTACAAGTACAAACCCAACAAGGTATCTTCAAAAAAAAGTTGGCATTATTAAATTAGTGTTTGATAAATGTTATTTATCTGTTAAAAACTTTGATTTTCTAACAAATACGGCTTAATATTGTAGAATATAAAGCTATTACCTGAATTATTATTACCTGATTAATAATACTCGACTCTTGACTAAACAAATTAACCAATACAATTGTGCATATTTTAATTGCTCTCCCAAATTGTTAGGTCTGTAAAGATCTTTTTCTAAACAAATTAGATAGATGGTTATTGAACAAACTAAGTGGGTTTCAACGCACGTTGATGAAGAAAGGGTAATGCTGCTTCAAAAAAATTTAAAGATTCATCCGGTACTATGCCGCTTTTTGGTTGATAGAGGTATCAACACCTTCGATCAGGCAAAACGATTTTTCCGCCCTTCTTTAAGAGAACTACATAATCCTTTTTTAATGAAGGATATGGACATTGCCATTGGTAGAATTAACGATGCAATTTACTATGGTGAAAAAATATTGATTTATGGAGACTATGATGTAGATGGCACTACAGCAGTAGCTACAGTTTATAGTTTTTTCAAAAATTTCTGCAAAAATATTGATTACTATATTCCCAACCGGTATAAAGAAGGTTATGGCGTATCTTATGAAGCTATTAAATGGGCAAAAGAAAATAATTTCACGCTTATTATTTGTTTAGATTGTGGCATTAAGGCAATTGAAAAAGTAGCCTATGCCAAATCAATCGGTATTGATTTTATTATTGGAGATCATCATTTGCCGGGTGTAGAACTTCCTCCGGCAGTAGCCGTTTTAGATCCGAAACGATCAGATTGTAATTACCCCTATAAAGAATTAAGTGGTTGTGGTATCGGATTTAAGTTAGCACAAGCCTATTGTATTTTTAATAGAAAAGATATTCAATTAGTATATGATTTGTTAGATCTTTCTGTGGTAAGCATTGCATCCGACATTGTTCCAATAGCTGGAGAAAACAGGGTGCTAGCCTTTCACGGGTTGGACAAACTCAATGAAAAACCACAGCCTGGTTTACGTTCTATGATACAGCTAAGTGGTATTAAAACTAAACTATCTATTAGTGATATTGTTTTTGTATTGGGTCCGCGAATTAACGCTGCCGGTAGAATGGATGATGCCTCCGATGCTGTAAAGTTATTAACGGCTACCGGTTTAAATGGGCACGCTGATAATGGTGCAGAAATATTGCAGCAACGCAATACCGAACGTAAAGAAGTGGATTCTACCATTACCCAAGAAGCTGTTAATATGATTATTAACGATGAAGTACAACTCAGCAAAAAAAGTACAGTTTTGTATAAACCGGATTGGCACAAGGGTGTAATTGGCATTGTAGCTTCCAGATTAATGCAGCGCTTTTATAGGCCTACCGTTATTTTAACCCGTTCAAATGATATGGTGACGGGCTCGGCACGTTCGGTAAAAAATTACAACATTTACGAAGCCATTAATGCTTGTAGCGAATTAATTGATCAATTTGGCGGTCATAAATATGCTGCCGGTTTAACTATTCAACCTAAAAATGTCGATCAATTCATTAAACAGTTTGAAACCTATGTTAACGATACCATTACCGATGAGCAATTAGTGCCTGAAATAATTATTGATGCCGATATTCGGTTAAAAGATATTACCGATCAATTCTATAATATTTTAAAACAATTTGCTCCTTTTGGTCCCGCCAACATGAAACCAATATTTAGAGCAACCGGCGTTTATGATACCGGGCACTCTGGTATAGTTGGCGAAACCCATATTCGTTTTAACATCAAACAAAAAGATTCTTTTTCAGTGAAAGGTATTGGCTATGGTATGTCGCATTTTTTTGAAATAATTGAAAGTGGACAGCCCTTTGACATTTGTTTTACCATTGAAGAAAACAACTTTAGAAATCAAACTTCTTTACAATTAAATGTAAAAGATTTAAAACCTAGTGAAGTAAATGCGCTTACGGTCGGATAAATTAGTTAAACGGTATGGTAAAAGAACGGTAGTTAACCAAATTTCTATAGAGGTTAATCAGGGTGAAATTGTTGGTTTATTAGGTCCGAATGGTGCTGGGAAAACAACTACCTTTTATATGGTAGTAGGCTTAGTAAAACCCAATGATGGTAACATTTTTTTAGCAGATAAAGACATTACCAAAGAGCCAATGTACAAAAGGGCACAGTTGGGTTTAGGCTATTTGCCGCAAGAGGCATCGGTATTTAGGCAGCTCAGTGTTGAAGATAATATTAGAGCCGTTTTAGAAATGACCGCTTTAAACAAAACAGCACAACAAGCCAAGTTAGAAGAATTGTTGGAGGAGTTTGGGTTAAGTCACATCAGAAAAAGTATGGGTAATGTACTTTCTGGTGGTGAACGAAGAAGAACGGAAATTGCCCGGGCACTCGCGGTTAATCCAAAATTTATTTTATTAGATGAACCTTTTGCTGGTATCGACCCTATTGCGGTAGAAGATATTCAGTCGATCGTTTCTAAGCTGAAATTTAAAAACATTGGTATTTTAATTACCGATCATAATGTACAAGAAACTTTAAACATCACCGAAAGAGCCTACTTAATGTTTGAAGGCAACTTGCTAAAATCCGGCACTGCCGAAGAATTGGCTGCCGACGAAGAAGTGAAACGCGTTTATCTTGGCAAAAACTTTGAGCTGCGTAAGCGTAAGCTTATTTGAGTTGTTCTAACAACCGGTCAATCTTAAAGATTAAGTTATTTTTAAGATGTTCGTTATCTTTTATACTCGCTCCTACAAAAATTTCGTGTATTTGACCAGTATGATCAATAATAATATTGGTTGGATAGGCTAATACGTTAAAAGCGTCGCATTCATCTTTTGAATTGGCCATTTGTATAAAGTTTAATTCAATAGCATAAGGTCCATCGGCAATTACTTTTTCATCTTTTATAGCTATTGCTGTTGATTGAAATTTGGGTACATTCAATTCTTGATCTATATAAATACTATCTCTAAAAAAAGACAACAATTGAACTTTTGGATGATCTTTATAGTATTCAGCCACTTTATTTAGTGCGGGTATTTCTGCCACACAAGGCATGCAACCGTAAAACCAAAAATTAAGTAAGGTAATTTTGTTGATCAAGCTATCTTGCGTGAATTGTTCTCCATAAATAGATTGTACTGAAAATTCTGGACTTTGTTGATGAAGGAGCTTATATTTGGTATAATTTTTAAAAGTTAAAGCTTGGTTTTTAGTAATGGGCGTAGGTTTTTGCCCTTTTGCTAAGGTATCCCAATTTTGATGAAATTCTGGATTTGGTAAAGCACAATAAGTTAGTTGCTCTACTACTTTTATCGTGTCTTTTATTGATTCGCAAATCTTTACGGTAACAGGCAAGGTATCGAAAGCTATTATCCGTAGGCGTTCCTCTTTGGTTTCATAATAGCCAAGTCCTTCAAATTGAATATACCGGTTAGTCGCCGTAAACGATTTTTCACAATAAATTTCTTTCCATTGATAGGTTAAAAAGGGTGTTTCTGTTTGTTGCTGTTGAGGTGATAAGATGCCATTTAAGATGACCATAATAAGTAAGTGCAGCATTTTTATATTCTTGGTTATTACAAAAATAATAAAGTATAATGAAAAATAAACAAATTTTACAAAGAACCGAACTTTGCAAACTAGCCCCGATTGCAGCGGTTATGCTATTTCGCAGCGCAGCATATGCCGCAAAGCAAATAGCATTTGAGCGGAAAGCGGGCTGCGCCTTTCTGTGATGCTATTTGGTTCGCTGCAAAAAATAATTTTAATAATCACTTCCCAAATTTTGGCATTGCCTGTTGTACTGGTCTGCCTGCTTTATTCAACTTGGTCATGGTACGCATCATTTTGCGCATTTGGTCAAATTGTTTCATAAAGGCATTAATCTCTTGGATGGTATTGCCGCTGCCGTTGGCGATACGTTTGCGCCGTGTACCATTAATCAATTGCGGGTTTTCGCGCTCAAAGGGAGTCATTGAAAAAATGATCGCTTCAATTTTTTTGAAGGCATCATCGTCAATATCAACATCACGTAAAGCTTTGCCCAAACCGGGTATCATACCCAACAAATCTTTAACGTTCCCCATTTTTTTAATTTGCTTTATCTGACCAAGAAAGTCATTAAAGTCAAATTTGTTTTTACTGATCTTCTTTTGTAAACGGGCAGCTTCTTTGGCATCGTATTGCTCTTGTGCTTTTTCTACCAGCGACACAATATCACCCATACCCAAAATACGCTGCGCCATTCGCTCAGGATGAAACACGTCTAAGGCTTCCATTTTTTCACCAACGCTGGCAAATTTAATGGGTTTATCAACCGTATATTTTATTGACAGTGCCGCACCGCCTCTGGTATCTCCATCTAATTTAGTCAGTACAACGCCATCAAAATTTAACAGATCGTTAAATGCCTTAGCTGTATTAACCGCATCTTGACCAGTCATCGAATCCACCACAAATAAGATTTCTTGCGGATTAACGGCATCTTTAATTGCCTTAATCTCCTTCATCATATCTTCATCTACAGCCAAGCGACCAGCCGTATCAACAATCACTACATTTTTATTATTGATCTTTGCGTGTTCCACTGCATTGGTCGCAATTTCAACCGGGTTTTTATTATCGACTTCTTTGTAGATGGATACTTTTACTTGCTCAGATAACACGGTTAACTGATCGATAGCGGCAGGTCGATAGACATCACAAGCTGCTAACAAAACGTGTTTCTGTTTTTTCTCTTTTAAAAATTTGGAGAGCTTACCAGAAAAAGTGGTTTTACCTGAACCTTGCAAACCCGCAATTAAAATAACCGTTGGACTACCGCTTAAATTAAGCCCTTCGGTTTGTCCGCCCATTAAAGCAGTCAGCTCGTCTTGCACAATTTTAATCATTTGTTGACCAGGAGAAACGGAGGTGAGTACACCTTCTCCCATCGCTTTATCTTTTACCTTATCGGTAAACTCTTTGGCTATTTTGTAGTTGACATCCGCATCTACTAAGGCACGTCTAATTTCTTTTATAGTAGAGGCAATATTAATATCGGTAATGCGCCCCTGCCCTTTTATATTTTGAAAAGCCTTGTCTAAACGATCTTGTAAGTTATTAAACATCTTTTTTGCTTAATTTTTGTGATGATTGTATTTGATTGCGAAGGTAAGATATTCAAGTTAAAAAACCCATAATTAAGCATCCATTAGCCATAGTTCAACCAACGCTGCAAAAACGCCGCAATCTCCATCAACCAACCAACCCCTAAGTGAACAACTACACCGCCCCAAATGTTTTTGGAATAATAGGCGATAAGGCCCAAAATATAGCCTCCAAAAATTGAACCTATTGCTTCTGCGGAAGGCTTTCCGAAATGGATAAACGCGTAAGTGACCACCATCGGAAGCACGGAAGTTGGTCCAAGAAATTTTACGAACGTAAGTACGATCAATCCTCTAAAAACCCATTCTACTACAATAAAATCAAGCCCATAGCAAAACTCAAAAATAGTAGTCATCATGGCTTTGCTCAAACCGAATACCTCAGGCATTATCCATGGTCTAAACCTTGGATAGGCTTTGATAAAACTGGGTTGAAAAGATGCCCAAGCAATCAGCGGCACCATCAACAATAAGAGAGGTAAATAAATTCGCCAATCAAAACCTTTTTTACGAATACCGTATAAACTGCCTACTGTTGTTTTATCATACATAAAATAAATTGCGAGGATAGGAATAATACTGATTAAGAATCTTTTAAACTGCGACAGACAGCGCATACTCCAGTAACTCTCTGCCCGGGTCATCTCTTGAAACCAAGCGCGATATCCAAGCCATCCAGAACCAAGTGAGAGTAAAACAATAATTACTATTGCCTTAACCCAAAATTCAGATGATCTTAAGACTTCCCATTTTCTTTTTAAGGCAAGAGCCGGTAAGGCGATACCAAACCAACTCACCGAATAGAAAACCATAAATTTTAAAATGCGGGAAAGATCACTAACTGCTGCTATATGATTAGCTTGGATGCTCTTATAAATTCGAAACTCATAGTTTAGAAACAGGCAAACCAATACAAAAGACAAGGTGTAAACATACAGACCAATATGAAAATCTTCTTCATAGTGTAGTTTTAGATATTTGTATATTGATGTGATGCTATAGCGAATCATATTGGACAATTAGTTGTAATAATACAAAGATGGTAGAAACGAGACAATTTATGGTAATACATTATTGTTAATTCTAAACTTCTAAATTTTATGCTTCATATTTTTCAAGCCATTAGACAAGCTGCTTGAGGCAATACCATTATTTTGTCTGCAGCAAAGTAATACTACAAAAATTATTTATAATTTTGTAATATGAAATTCGACATCAAGTCAAACTTTCATCACAGTTTAAACATATAGGATGGATAAAATGTCAACTATGCATTGAAGTGACGTATTTGCGGAGCTTAAAATTAGTTGTATCAATACGATATTGTTGAAACAAAATAACTATGTCAAGTAACATGAATTAATTGTAAATTTGAAAACAGTTGATAAATAACCTAAACTAAGCAAATTGATTTGAGATTTTATGAAATTTTAAATCAAACTTAAATGAAGAAAGTATTAGTTATTGGAGGCACTCGCTTTGTTGGTCGGAACTTAATTGAACAAATGTTGCCTTTGGCAGAATATGATATCACCTTATTTAACCGGGGGCAAACCAATCCCCATTTATTTCCAGAAGTAAAACGTATTTTAGGTGACCGGGATACAGGTGATCTTCATAAAGCTGCACAACAAGATTGGGATTGCATTATAGACATTTCTGGTTATTACCCTAATCCCATAGAAGATTTTCTAAAACTATTGAAAGGAAAAGTTGGTCGCTACATTTATGTTTCAACAACTGGTGTTTACCAAGTATACGATTATGAAGTTGAAATAGAATATGACAAGTTACCTGGATTTATGAAGGAAGATTTTTCGAAATGTACCTACAGCGAGGCAGACAAAACTGATAAAAACCAGGGAACTTATGTTAAACGTAAAACGGCTTGTGAAGATGTGATTTTAAATCAAGATTGGTTAGACGCTATTATTTTAAGACCTGGTTATATTATTGGACCTTACGATCGTTCTGATCGTTTATATCATTGGTTGTATAAAGTAAAAAATCAAGAAACCTTTATCATTCCAAATGAGGGTAAGAATCTCTTATCCTATACAGATGTATTCGATTTTTCAAGAATGGTGATACAAGCTATTGACCTTAAAAACAATTATCAAACGTACAATGCAACTAGCTATGAAGCCTCGTTAAGAGAGCTGGTGCAAACGGCTGCTACACATTTAAACAAAGTGCTTCAATTGGTAAACGCAAGCCCCGCTTTTATTGAAACGCTAATAATAAATGAATGGGCTCAATTTCCATTATGGGTTAATGGCAACTATTTTACGGTAGACAACAGCCGGTTGCAAAAAGATTTTAACTTTACTTTTAGTACTGTTGATGAAACGATCAGTCGTTTGATAGACTATCATAATAATTTAAAATGGGGAGATATTAGAGAAAGAGATACTTATGTTGCAAAAACCTCTATGACGGTTGAACGAGAAGACGAATTGCTAAAGTTGTTGGAGGCAGCGTTCTAAAAAATAGAAAATCTCATCTTACTGAAACTACCATAAGATGAGATCTATTTTTTTAATAAAATGATAAATAAAAAAAATGACAATAAATGTCGCTATCCTAAATAAGCTTTTAACAATTTACTTCGGGAAGTACCGCGCAATTTGTTAATCGCTTTATCTTTAATTTGGCGAACTCTTTCACGCGTTAAACCAAATTTTTCTCCAATATCTTCTAAAGACATACTGTGTTCTACTCCAATTCCAAAATAGAGTTTTATTACATCCATTTGGCGTTCGGTTAAAGTACTTAAAGAACGTTCTATTTCATTTCTTAATGATTCGTGATATTCTAAACGTAAATCAGTTGAAGGCGTATTGCCATTTTCTAACACGTCTAATAAAGAGTTATCTTCCCCTTCAACAAAAGGTGCATCAACCGAAACGTGGCGAGCGGCAACCCCGAGGGTAGTTTCCACTTCTTCGCTGGCAATTTCTAAAACCTCTGCTAATTCAGATGGAGATGGCTCTCTTTCAAATTCTTGTTCTAAGGAAGAAAAAGCTTTGTTGATTTTGTTTAATGAACCAACTTTGTTTAAGGGTAAACGAACAATTCTAGATTGTTCTGCCAAAGCCTGTAAAATAGATTGTCTAATCCACCAAACGGCGTATGAGATAAATTTAAATCCTCTGGTTTCATCAAAACGTTGCGCTGCTTTTATCAAACCCAAATTACCTTCATTAATTAAATCGCTCAAAGATAAACCTTGATTTTGATACTGTTTGGCAACTGAAACCACAAATCTCAGGTTCGCCTTGGTTAATTCTTCTAATGCTTCTTGATCGCCTTGCTTAATTCTTTGTGCTAAATCAACTTCTTGTTCGGGTATTAGTAAGTCCACTTTCCCAATTTCTTGCAAGTACTTTTCAAGGGACTGGCTTTCGCGGTTGGTGATTGACTTTGTAATTTTAAGTTGCCTCATTATTTAAGTTTTGCTTTACATTATTAATCAATATATATAGGTTATACGTGATGGGGCGGGGAACTTATTCGGATTGAAGCAAATATAGGTGATATTATGTAGGAGCGCAAGCTCTTTACACTAAGAAATTAATAGAAATATCTTTGTTATTCAAGATTTTATTTTTTTATTGCGATCATCAAGAATAATAAATGTCGAAAAAAAAAGAATTTAGACTTGAATTTGTAATCAACTCTTCTCCAATTATTTTGTATAAATTTTTGTCTACTCCATCTGGTTTAGCCCAATGGTTTGCCGACCATGTTGATCAAACAGACAAGGCATACAGCTTTTTTTGGGAGGGCTATGAAGAAAAAGCAACTTGCATAGAAACCATTGAAAATGAATTAATTAGATATCGTTGGGATGAAGGTGAAGAGGACGAATTTTTTGAATTCAAAATTGAAAAAGTTGATATTACCAACGACACGGTATTAGTAATAACCGACTATGCTGAAGAAGCTGAAATTGACAATCAAAGCAGGCTTTGGGAAAGTCAGATTAAAACACTTTCTATTATGATTGGCGGTGCTGGTTAACTTAATCTCCCTTAATTACACACTAAATCAAGATAAATTGGTAAATGGTCGCTAAATCCACCATAATATTTATACCCATATGTCCGGTTAGGTTTTGGCTCATTTTTCTTACCGTAATAAAGCATCCATTTTTCGGCTAATACTTCTGCTTCTCCATTAGAAGAAAACCCTTTGGTAGTATTTAAGAAACTTTTGCTTACAATTATTTGATCCAGAAAGCTCCATTTTCCTTTGTAATTATAAGTACCTTTTGTTTTATCATTAACCATATGGTTACAGGTATTATAAAAATCACAAGTTTGTAATTCGTTTTTTGATTGCGCGGCTTGAATAATATGTTTTAAGCTTTTGTTAGATGGTTCATCATTAAAATCACCCATCAAAACAATTTTGGCAGTTTCATCTTTAGCTAAAATTTTGTTGATTTTATTTTTAGCTACGGTAGCGGCTTGAACCCGGCGTGGCTCACTTATTGCCATACCCTCATAACGAGAGGGCCAATGGTTAACCAAAATATGAGCAACTTCATTATTATTGAAGGCTACTTTAGCATAAACGATATCTCTTGACGTATAACCCGGCTCTTTAGGGAAATTAATTTTTAAGGCTTCCCAATCTATAATATTAACAACTTCGCTATTGTACAACAAACAAACATCTATGCCACGGCGATCCGGTGAATCTTTATGCAAATATTTGAAAGCTCCCTTAGCAAAAGCCGGTGCCTCTAACAAAGCATCTAACACCGAGCTATTTTCTACTTCACTTAAACCAAGCAAGGCGGGTGCACTACCCTTTCCAAGGCTCGTAATTACTTTTGAAAGATCACTAATTTTTTTATCGAAGCGTTCTTTTGTCCATTCCCGTTCCCCTTCTGGTGTAAAATCTTCATCCCCTTCTTTATCCGGATTATCTTTTAAATCAAATAAATTTTCAACGTTGTAAAATGCGAGTCGAATGGAATCTTCTAAGCAATTATTGGTTTCTGTTTGGGTTAAATTTTTAGGTGCTTTGCAGGCAAAAAATACCAACAACAGTAAAAAAATAATTGTGTTACTATATCTCATTTTTACTTATGAATTATGAATATGAAATGATGCGTGCATTTAGTCTTCCTCATAAAACCAATCTAATCTAACTTCTTTAGCTTGCATAATAGTATTGACACCAAGTGTATCCATCGTCACTGCTCTGCCAATATTATTTTCTTTATTAACGTACATAAACCCAACCGACCAACTACCGCCATGTTGTTTAGCTGCAAAAGCCTTCATTTCTAACATGTTTTTTCGGTACGATAAAATTTTAGAAGTATCGCTGGCATATTCGTCTTTTTCAAATTTAAGTTGACTTAATTGCGCCGGCAAATTAGTGTAACCTTGTTGAATAATGAATCGTTCAGCTTGTTCAATGGCTTCTTCGCCGGTAATACCGGTTGCTGGTTTAAGGTTTTGATTACAAGCCAATAAAAAGCAAACTGCACTTAGCAAAATAATTGATACAACAATTGGAGTTTTCAATGTTATGTATACATTTTTGAGGCGCAAATATGTAAAAAAAACAACGATTTTGTGTTACTCAAGCTAACCTTTAAACATCAATTTAACACAAATTGAGTATTATTGTTGGTTCCGATGTTTCGAGATTAAAAATACTCTCTTTTCAGAAGTTTCGGGATTTCTGCGTTTAAATCTTGCCAAAATAAATTCAAAATTGTTCTATTACGATTTTAATTAGCGGTATTGAGCAATCTTTAACGAGTTTTAAACTCCCCCGACCTTTTTCTTTTGAAAAAGCCCACCCCTTCAACATTTGAAGGGGAATTAGTCCGGCTTACCTTATATAATAACACAAACTGACTTCCATTAAGATTTTTGTGTCACAATTTATTATCAAATTGTTATATGATGCTCTAATCTTTAGATATTAGTATAAAAACAAATTAATAAAGTATGAACCTGAGAATCTACGAAGCTACCCTAAGCTGTTTAACGCGGTCTTCCCCCATTTTGCTTTCCACATAAGCCAAATCAACATTAAACACATTTACACCGGTTTCAGAAGGCATTTCGTACATGGCATCCGTCATTATAGCTTCACAAATTGAGCGCAAACCTCTTGCACCCAAATTAAATTCCATGGCTTTGTCTACAATAAATTCAATCACATCCTCCGTAATGTTGAGCTCAATACCTTCAAATTCAAACAATTTTTGATATTGCTTCACCAATGCATTTTTAGGTTTCGTTAGTATGGCTTTTAAGGCACTTCTATCTAAGGGTTCGAGGTGAGTAACTACCGGCAATCGACCAATTAATTCAGGAATTAATCCAAAAGAACGTAAATCGTGTGAATTAACATATTTCACCAATTTGTCTTTTTCAATTGGTGCCTTATCGTCATTTATTTTGAAACCAATTACTTGTTTTTGAGTACGCTTGGCAATTAAACGGTCAATACCATCAAAAGCTCCACCACAAATAAATAATATATTAGAGGTATCAATTTTTACTAACTTTTGTTCAGGATGTTTTCTACCACCTTGTGGCGGCACAAATACTTGTGTACCTTCCAATAATTTTAATAACGATTGTTGAACGCCTTCACCGCTCACATCCCGGGTAATAGATGGGTTATCTCCCTTACGGGCAATCTTATCAATTTCATCTACATAAATAATACCTTTTTGAGCAGCATTGATATCGTAGTTACAAACCTGCAATAAGCGTGTTAAAATACTTTCAACATCCTCACCTACATAACCGGCTTCTGTAAAAACAGTAGCATCAACTATAGTAAAAGGTACTTGCAAAAACTTGGCTATGGTTTTGGCTAACAAGGTTTTACCGGTGCCGGTACTGCCCACCATAACAATGTTCGATTTTTCTATTTCAACTTCATCTTTATTAACCTTTTGGTTCAAACGCTTATAATGGTTATACACGGCAACTGCCATAATTCTTTTTGCTTCATCTTGCCCTATAACATACTCATCTAAAAATTCTTTAATATTTTTAGGCTTTAAAATAGCGGGTAGGGCAAATTTAAATTTCTTTTCTTGCTGATAAAGTTCTTCATCAATAATAGATTGCGCCTGCCCCACGCAATTTTCACAAATGTGTCCTTCTATGCCCGCTATTAAAATGAGTGCTTCATCTTTACGGCGACCACAAAAAGAACAACTAAAATCATCTTTCTTTTTAGGCATATTGTTGGTTTAACTTTCCTTTTTACTGGTTTTTTTAGTTAATACTTCATCAATCATACCATATTCTAAGGCTTCATCAGTTCGCATCCAATAATCACGGTCTCCATCTTTTTCTACCTTTTTATAAGTTTGCCCACTATGGTGACTAATGATTTTGTATAGTTCTTCTTTGAGCTTTTCAATTTCGCGGTAAGTAATGGCAATATCACTCGCCTGCCCTTGCGCGCCACCCATCGGTTGGTGTATCATTACCCGGCTATGTTTTAAACCGGTTCGTTTGCCTTTAGTGCCGGCACACAATAAAACAGCTGCCATAGAAGCGGCTATTCCGGTGCATATGGTAGAAACATCCGGTTCAATGTACTGCATCGCATCATAAATACCTAAGCCGGCATATACTTGCCCGCCGGGGCTGTTAATATAAATATTAATGTCTCTCTTATTATCTACGGATTGTAAAAATAATAGTTGAGCTACTATGATGTTGGCTACCTGATCGTTAATGCCGGTACCCAAAAAGATAATTCGATCCATCATTAAACGGGAAAAAACGTCCATTTGAGCCACGTTCATGGGGCGTTCTTCAATAATATAAGGGGTCATTGCCGATTGAAAATTTTGACCGGCATGTGTAGATTGAATATACTGACCTAAGTGATTTTTATCGATGTTTCTGTCTAAATGGGCATATTTTTGAAATTCTTTTCCAAAATTCATGTTCTTATTTATTTTTTATTTAGATGAAAATTTTTTTTACTATTTAATAACCAAATTTAAGTGAAATTAATTCAGTTTAGTGAATTCTTCAAAAGATATGGCTTGCGGTTGGCTTTTTATCTGTGTAAGTAACATATCAAACAGTTTGCGGTCAAGTATTTTCCCGTAGCTTTCTTCAACATATTTTTGATTTTTCAACATCTCTTGTACTTGTGGTTTTGCTTGTTCTATAGTAATGTTAAAAGCATATTGCCGGTATAATTTCTGCACATCTTCCAAGGCAAAATCTTCCAAATCCGTGCGCTCTACTTTTATTTCGTTTTCGTTGGCAATTTTATTTCGAATCAACTCCCATTTTACCGATTTTATAATGTCGTCAAATTCTTCTTCAATGCTTTCTTCTGTGGTGTTTTCTTTACTTTGTAAAATATATTTTTTGATAAAATCTTCTGGCAAATCCATGTGTATCGTTTCTAGTAAGTGATCATAAATATCCAGCACAAATTGTTGGTCTGATCGAGCTTCCGATAGTTCTTCCAAATCTTGCCGAAAGCGTTTCATAAATTTTTCTTCGGTATCTAAACTATCATCTCCATATACTTGTTCATAAAATTCAGGCGTCATATCAGCTAATTCAACCCGTTTTACACTAAGCAATGTTATGCGATAATCCATCCCTAAATTTTCAGCTTCTTTTCCAGCTTTATTAAGCAAAAATTTTAATAGCTCCTCCTCATTTCTGTTAAAGGCTTTTTTAAGATTGATATCGAGTTGACCGTCCAATTCCAACTGCAATACTTGGTTCTGAATAGCTTCATCTTTTATTAAATTAACAGCAATTAGCGATTCGTTAGTGACGCCCTCTTCTTTAAGCAAACCATCTTCACCTAACTCTTCTAATCGAATACTAAGAATATCTTCATTTTCTAAAGGTGGCATAGCTTCATTTTCTTTGCCAAACCGTTTTCTAAGCCGGTTCAATTCATCTTGAATAAAATCATCACTTATTTCAATAGCATATTTGATCAAGGTATCTTCTTTATAATTTAACTCAAAAGAAGGGGCTAAACCTATTTCGTAGTTAAATGTAAAATCAGAAGGTTCTACTGCAGAAAATGCTAAATTATTTTGAGGAACCATGAGTGGGCTGAATAAAATTTTTACTTCATTTTCTTGCAAATAATCTTGCAGTCCTTTGCCAACAATTTTTTCAATTTCCTCTACCATAACCGATTCGCCAAACTTGCGTTTCACTAAGCCAATGGGCACCATGCCGGGTCTAAAGCCTTTCATTTGCACTTGCTTTCTTATCTTTTTTAACGATTCTTTTACCACAGGCAAATAATCTTCGGTGGTTAAATCTAATTGCAGTATGGCATTTAGTTCATCAATATCGTTTCGTGTAATGTTCAACTGGTTATTTGTTTTGATAAAAAAATTCTGATATACGAAAAATAAAGGGTAGCGTACTGGCTACCCTGTTGTTTTTAAATTGGTGCGGGTAGAGGGACTCGAACCCCCACGCCGTGAAGCACTAGATCCTAAGTCTAGCATGTCTACCAATTTCATCATACCCGCCTATACATAGTTAGTGCTTTTGTTAATTCGGGCTGCAAAAATACGTTTTTTTATGGAAGTATGCGTAAAAATTGGTTTCGAATTTTAAGTAGCTGTTTTAAAGCAAAAAAGTGAAATAAAGTTGCATTGAACTTGTAAATTAAAACACCAATTACTATATTTGATTAATTTTTAATACTTAACTAAAATAACATGATTGCAAAAGAAATCACTATAAGCGAAACATTTAAAAAACAAACCAGAAAAGCCATCTTTTCAATAGTTGTATTTATTGTAACTTATTTCATTTTACTGGTTTTGGCTTTATTGCTTACTATCGTTTGCATATTTGCAGGCATCCAAATTATGGTATTAAAACCCAGCTTAATTACTTTAGGCTTAGGCATTGGCGTAATTAGCACCGGTGTTTTAATTTTAATTTTTTTATTGAAATTTTTAGTCAAATCTCATAAAGTAGACCGTAGCAATTTAGTAGAAATTTCGAAAGAAGATGAACCCAAACTATTTACTTTAATTAATCAATTGGTAGAACAAGTGGGCACCATAGCTCCAAAAAAAATCTACCTTTCGGCAGATGTCAATGCCAGTGTATTTTACGATTCTAGTTTTTGGAGTATGTTTTTGCCCATACAAAAAAACTTGCAAATTGGTTTAGGATTGGTGAACACGGTTACTCAACAAGAATTGAAAGCCATTTTAGCCCATGAATTTGGTCATTTTTCGCAAAAAACCATGAAGGTAGGTAGCTACACCTACAACGTTAACCAAATTATTTTTAACTTAGTAAATGATGATGAAGGCTACCAGGAAATAGTGAACCGTTGGGGAAATAGTTCGTGGCTTATTTATTTTTTTGTAGTGATCGCGCTTAATATAGTTAAGGCAATTAAATGGGTATTGATAAAAATGTACGCTTTTGTTAATAAACGATATCTCGCCTTATCTAGAGAGATGGAATTTCAGGCAGATGAAATTGCCGCAATGATAACAGGTTACCAACCTTTAAAAACCGCCCTGTTAAGAACCAATTTAGCTGATTATTCTTTCACCTCTGTTATGAACCATTACAGCAACGATGCAAAAGAGCATTTGGTGAGCGAAAATATATATCCTGAGCAATCTTTTGTACTTCGTTTTATTGCAACAGATTCGCAACTACCTATTGAAAATAATTTACCTCAAGTACCGGTTAGTGAGTTAAACCGGTTCAATAAATCAAAATTGGTGATTAAAGATCAGTGGGCATCGCACCCAAGTACAGAAGAACGAATCAACCGGTTAGAAAAAACGAATTTACGTGCGGATTCGGCAGTAGAAAATTTACCGGCAAATCAACTGTTTACTCAAATAGAGCTTTGGCAAAAACAGTTTACCCATACTATTTTTGAAGCCAGAAAAAATAAAGACAATTTTAAAGTAAACAGCTTACCTAATTTTAAAGAAGCTTATGCGCATAGCTTTACTAAAGGCACTTTTCCTAAAATTTTTAATGGATATTATGATGATAAAAACCCTGAACTAAAACTGCCGGAAAGCGACCTTCCATTGAGTGAACAATTAGACCCAAAGCAGGCACGACAACCAAAAGATTTATTTTCTGATGCGATGGTTGACAGCGTGTACACCCTTATTGCGCTGCAAAACGACTTACAAGTTATTGAACAGATTAGCGATAAGAAAGCCGGCATCCCTACCTTTGACTATGATGGAAAAAAATATAACAGAAAAGAAAGTAAGGCATTAGCCGAAAAAGTAGCTGCCGAGTTAGCATTAACCTCGCAACAAATTCAACAAAACGACCAGCAGATTTATCAATACTTTTTAAGCATTGAAGCGCAACAGAACAAAGCACCACAATTGGAAAAAATGTATAAAACCTTAAGTGATTATGATGCTCAAATTGACACGGACTTAGCGTTTTATGAAAAAGCTATGAGTGCTTTAGAATTTATAACTGTACAACTACCACCCGAACAAATTAAGCAGTATTTTGAAGAGTTGGAACCCTTAGAATATAAAATTAAAAATTGTATCCAAAAGTTATGTTATAATAAAGATTTTAAGGAGATGATACAAAATGGCGTTAAAGAGAGTTTTGAACAATACCTATCTAAAACATGGATATATTTTGGAGATCAGGTTTATAACCAGGAGGCTTTAGATGTTTTAATCGCTGCTTTGAATAATTTTGCTTACGTGTTGTCAAAAGGCTATTTTTTATATAAAAAACGATTGTTAGATTATAAAGCAGTATTATTAGAAGGTGTAAAATAGTTTGCGCTGCTTTTAAATTGGCATTTTAACCGGTTTGTTTTAATAGCCTATCTTAAAAAACGTATCTTACTCACTTTATACATATCAAAATTTCTATTTGAATAATTGAGTCATATTATGCAGCATCAATCCACCAAAAATATTGCCATTTTTGCATCGGGAACCGGTAGCAATGCGGTTAATATTTGCCGGTATTTTTTAAACAAGCCTGCAGTTACCGTAAAAATTTTAGTCTGCAATAAACCCAAAGCCCCAGTAATTGAAAACATTAAACCTTTTGATGTAAACCTGCTTTTAATTGACCAAACCGATTTTAAAAAACCAAAAAAACTAATTGACTATTTACAAAACCAACAGATCGACCTGTTGGTATTAGCTGGTTTTTTATGGCTAATTCCGAAAACTTTAATTGAAGCCTATCCTAACAAAATTATTAACTTGCACCCTGCCCTATTGCCCAAATACGGAGGTAAAGGCATGTATGGAAATACAGTACATCAAACAGTATTGAAAAACCAAGAACAAGAAAGTGGCATCACCATTCATTATGTAAATGAGCAGTATGATGAAGGAGCCATCATTTTTCAGGCAAAAACATTAGTTGACAAAAATGAGACTGTGGACAGTTTAAGCCAAAAAATTCATCAGTTGGAGTATGAACATTTTCCTAAAATTATTGAAGAATTGTTGGTTGGGTAAAGAGTATTAAAAGAGGTCGCAAAATGTTTATACAAAAAGGTCGCAAAGTGTTTATCCAAAGAGGTCGCAAAAATTGCGACCTCTACGATTATAAATTTCGTTAATCGATTAAATCGAAAAAACTTAACCTAAGCCTAAACCCGGTATGTTGGGTAACATCCCTTTGGTTGCCGATTGAATTTCATCTTGCGCGCGCGTTTCGGCAGCTTCAACGGCACGGTTAATGGCAACAATCAATAAATCTTCTAATTCTTCAGCCTTATCAGCGGCTATTAAAGATGGGTCAATATCAACAGATTTTGTTTTTTTATTGGCGGTCATGGTTATTTTAATTTTGCCTTCTCCAGCTTCTCCGCTTACATCAATTTGGTCTAAGCCTTTTTTTACCGTTTCCATTTTTTCTTTCATCTCGGTAATTTTGCCAAACATATCAAACATAATTTTCTTTTTGCTCAAATGTACAGCCTATCTGCAAGAAATTAATAACTTGTGAGTGTTTTTTTATGGGTGTTTTAATTTTCTTTGTATCAAGTTAGTTTGTAATTGACAAATCGAATCGCACTAAATTAAAAAACGCATTATCTTTACAATTATGCAAATAGAAAGAACAAATGATGAAATATTAATAAGACTGCCCGCTGATGTTGATATAGTTGGATTGCAAAGAATATTAGATTATTTGAATTTTCGCGAAATCGCTTCTAAAAGTAAAGCTACGCAAAATCAAATAGATGCACTTGCAAAAACCTCAAAAGTATCTTGGTGGACAAAAAATAAAAGTAGACTAATACAGTGAAACTTGTTGTAGACACCAACATAATTTTTAGTGGGCTTTTGAGTCCGATTGGAACAATTAGCGACCTTTTAATAAACTCATTAGACAAATTTGAGTTTTTCTCTCCAACAACTATTCTTGAAGAGCTGGATAATAACGAAACTAAAATTCTGAAAATCTCTGGATATACTAAAAAAGAATTGATGTATCAAAAACGCATTCTATTTAAAGGAGTTGAGCTAATTGATTTAGAATCAATTAAAACTTCAACTCTTATTAAAGCTATAGAACTTACCAAAGATGTTGATGAATTTGACGCTCCTTTTATTGCACTCGCTTTAGATTTGAGATGCTCAGTTTGGACAGGAGATAAAAAACTAATAAATGGATTAAATAGCAAAGGAGTTGATTGGGTATTATCAACAGATGAAATCATTATTATAAGAGATAAGGTATGAAATGCAAGCTCAAAAGCTTAAGTCTATACGGTTTCATCTTAATGAATGATCAGCAAATATTAAAGTACTAAAAACTTAATTTATAATTATTCAATGTATACTTGAATCATCTATTAAAAATAGAATTTGATCGGCGAATTTTTGGCTTAGACCTCTTGCGGTTTTTTGCCATTTTTTTTGTGATGTATCGTCATGCCAACGATCTTATTTTACCTTATGTGAACAAAGAAGTACTTAAAATTTTTGAGATGGATGGAGTGACCATTTTTTTTGTGTTGAGTGGTTTTTTAATTGGTCGTATTTTACTAAAAATATATTTTAAAGAAGCTGCTTTACAATGGCGCGATTTAAAAAACTTTTGGGCAAGGCGTTGGTTGCGTACCATTCCGCCATATTTTTTAGTGCTGACTATTTTAATCGCCTTAAAGTGTTGGCTTAGTCAAAATGTCCAAATCTACTATCTTCAATTTTATGGTTTTGTGCAAAATTTATGGTATCCACATCCGCTATTTTTTGGAGAAGCCTACAGCCTTTCGGTTGAAGAATGGTTTTATGTTAGTTTTCCACTGCTATTGTTTTTGTTAGCTATCCTTTTACGGCAGCGATCAAAACCGGCTTTTTTATTTTCGGTCGGCTGCTTCTTTTTGTTATCTATCTTATTTAAAACCTTTTTTACTTTAAAAACACAGGCTTTGGGCATACCCATTAATTATGTTTTTAAAGATTACATTCAAAAAATTGTACTCTGTAGGTTTGATAGTTTGATGATTGGCGTTTTAGCAGCCTATGTGTTTTATTTCCATCCTAAAAAATGGAACCATCATAAAGAACTTTGTTTTTTTATGGGATTGATGTTGCTCTTTATCTACAAACTTTTCCCTTGGGCAGACTATGAAATTTTAAGAGGCATCTTTGCATTTTTACTAATCTCAATTGGAACAGCTTTGTTGTTGCCCAAACTCAATACCTTACAAATAGCCAAAGGTTGGTTGTCAAAATTCATGGTCGTCATCAGCGTTATTTCGTATGCCATGTACCTCATTAACTTAACCCTTCGTCAAGTAATTATAGATTATTTGCCGGCACAAACCACTACGGGTGCTTTTGTTAATTATTTTTTATTTTGGATGCTCACTATTGCAGCCTCCTTACTTTTTTACCGGCTTATAGAATACCCGGTTTTACAATTTAGAGATCGTTTGTATAAAAAGCAGCAGATTTAGTGAAAACTTCAATAAGCTATATCGTCATTTTTATGTTGCTTACAGCAGTGAGTGTTGGATTTGTTTGGCATCAACTAAAACAGGTTGAAATTGGTCCGGTTCAATTATCCATTTCTTTATCTGCTACAAAGGGAGATTTTATGCATCTATTTCATCGTACTAAAAATGAAAATTTTTCAAAACATAAAAAGATAAAAAAGAGATTAGTAGGTGATGGTGTATTGCGAACTTTTCAATACAATTTGCCAGCAAGAACCAGCAATGTGCGAGTTGATTTAAGTCAAAATCAAAACCAAGAAAAATTGATGATTCAAAACATTAGCCTGATAGATGCCAAAGGCAACTCAAAAACAATAAGTGGTCAACAATTGCGACAATTACGATTTAATAAATATTGTAACAACTTTGTAGAAACGCAACAAGGTTTAAGATTTGAAACCAACATGGTAAAACAAGTTTATCACCCTCAAATTGAAGACCTCAACATTGCTTATTTATTGTATTATGCCAATTGAAGCCATATGAAGATAATTACCTTTAATGATTCGCATCGCCAAAAACATTTTGAATTTTTTAATTCGATGAATCACCCGCATTTTAACATTACTGTAGAACTAGAATTGACGAATTTTTTGCCATTTATCAGCAAAGAAAATTTAAAATTTACGCCAAGCGTGGTTTTTGCTATAGCTAAAGCCGCTAATTCTACCAAAGAATTTAAATGGCGCATTAGAGAAAACCGAGTAGTTGAACACACTACAGTACATCCTTCTTATGCCTTGCATACCAAAGCCTCTTCGGTGTTTAGTTTTTGCACGGTTTCTTACCAAAACACCTTGTCTCAATTTTTAGCTGCTGCCCAAAAAGTGGAAGCACTAATGCAGGAAAATCCTTCTTTTGAAGATGAGCCCGGCAGAGATGATTATTTGTTTCTGTCTTCCATACCATGGTTTAGTTTTACGGCTATTCAACATGCGATGCATTATCACCCATGCGACAGCGTGCCCCGTTTCACCTTTGGCAAATATTTAAAAAGTGGTAATGTTATTAAAATGCCTTTATCCGTTCAAGCGCATCACGCCTTGGTGAATGGAAAAGAAATGGGTGTATTGCTGAAATTGTTGCAGCATTATTTAGATGAACCAAGCAGTTTATGAAAAGCTGCAATACGAGCTTATCAATTATACTAGTTTGGCGACCTCTTTGTAATGCTACAAAAATCAATCTACATTTCTGTCTTTGCCATTTTTCGATATACTACGTTGAAAAGCCTCGTCTTGGTTCCCCATTATAACTACGTTTTTCGCCTCGTCTATCAAAAAATGACTTTGACATAAAAAGTAGATTTATTTTCTCCGCATTACTTTGTTAAAAATACCCGCTGTAAACTCTGGCTATGTTTGCGTTTTTTGCATTAATCTCAGCATATTAATTCCTAAATTTTTGTCTCATTTTTTTACAGACAAATTGGTATAAGTTGCGTTGATAACATGATAGTAAATGTATAATAGGTGTTGAATACAAACTATTGTTCAGGCTGACTCAATATACTTGCCCACCCAATTAAATCTTAATACATTATAAATAAAAATAATATATTTAAACGATTAGGCATCATATTTGCCATATAAGCGTAGTATTACTAAAGAAGTGTGCGATGAAAAAAATATTACTTACGCTTTTAAAGGTGTCTTTCATTTTAATTGTAACCGGGCAAACAAAAACAGAACAAGCATTTTTAAGGTGCCTTACTATGGAGGCGCTTGAAAAACAATTAGCTAATAATCCGGATTATAAAGCATATTATAACAAGGTCTATAATTCAAAAAACTATAAAACTACCCAATTGCCCCCGCTCCAACCCGTAATAATTCCAGTAGCTTTTCATTTTTCAGCTAACGTAACTAATTGCGCGCAAGAGGCTTGTTTAATTGATGAAGTTGATGACCAGTTACGGCTGCTCAATGAAGCCTTCGCCGATAATTCTTCCAGCAATTTAATAAATGTATGTCCTGCAGCATATCAAGATAATAATGGAAGCAGTGTTGTATCAACCGGAACGAATATTAGTTTTTGTTATGCTACACCTCCACTTGGCAATGCGCAAGGTTTAGATCCATATTGCGATTTACCCATTACTTTAGGAACTTTTGATGGAGGCACCTTTGTATCCGAAGGTGTTGGAGCACCAGATTGGAATGGTATACTAAATATTTTTATAACGAACGGTAATTGTTTAGGAGTAGCTGACGGAATACCAGGGCGCGCAATAGCTGATGGAGTAACAGTTTGTGCAGAGGCTTTTGGTGGCATTGATGGTACCACATGTAATTTAGGAGCCAACCAAACCTTCAATTTAGGAAAAACTTTAGTGCACGAAATTGGACATTATTTAGGGCTTTTTCACACTTTTCAAGGATCTTGCAATGATGAACCAGATAGCCCAGGCCCATATAATGTTGATGATACACCACCCCAATTTAAAGACACAATGGGATGTCCTGCTGGTTGTATTATTAGCTGCGATGGGCAAGCAACAGGTACAGCAAATTTTATGGATTATTCTAATGATGTGTGCTTGGGTTTGTTTAGTAAAGATCAAGCTATGGTTATGAATTTTTGGGCTAATAAATTGTTTGGTGCAGTTCAATACAATTGCGGCAATCAAACAATAGGCAGTTTAAATACCATTTGTAATACCAACAATTGTAATATTGTTTGCCCTACCCTAGTCAATAATTCGATAAACGTAATTGAACAATACTGTGGTTCAACCGGCGACCTAATTTTTCCAAATCCACCGGCTTATGGCTTAAGCATAAATGCCAATAGTACTGGAGAAGTGTTTGTATGGTCTGTTAACAATTATCTTAGTCAGGGAGGCATACCAATTAATGCACCATCTGCCATAAGTACGGTAAGATGCAATGTGATTAGCCAAACCTATTACTTAAATATAGACTGCTATAATAATGCACTAGCAACTACTTTAGATGGAGGAACCTATACAATACAAGTATATCCGCTACCACCTAACGATTTAAGTACTTTAGTCACCATAAGCAACCAAAACGCTTGTAATGAGCCAATCTTAAACCCCATAAATGGTTGCGAAAACTATATTTCTATGGTGCCTTCCAACACAAATCCAACTTTTCCGGTAGCTATTGATGAAAGTGGACTAGCTAATTATACCATAAACTTTACCCCCAACCCTAATGGGCCACCTTGTTGTAACTTGCCTACTTTAGGTGATGAAATTTTAGAAAATGGAGATTTCGAATTGGGAAATTTTAAATGGTACGAAACTGAAGAATTTCCTCCGGGTACACCTGCTACCACGCCTTATGGTATTGTGGCTATTTCAGGAAACAGCACCGCCAATATGAATGGATCTAATGATGCATGGTTTGGCGGTTTTAACACAAACTATCTATATGTTATTGAACAAAATATTATCATTCCAACTTGTAATACACTTAGTCTTCAATTTGATTATAAATCAATCAACTGTGTCAATCCCGACAATATTAGCTTAACAGTTTATATTAATAATACAGCAGTGGCTTCTTTAAACTGTAACAATGCTACCAATGGAGGTATTGCGACTTTTGGTCCTGCCAATATTGCCACAGCAAACATTGGAACAGGAGAGGCAACCATACGTTTTGAAGCAATAGAAACCGGCACTGTGGGTGCCAGCTTGCTAATAGATAATGTTTCATTGCGAGCTAAAGATTGCCCTGCACCCATACCTTGTAGTCAACCAATTGCGGTAAGTTATGATTGTCAAGATTGTGCTACATCACTTAACTTAAGCGGCATAGATAACACCAACATCATTTATAAAGCCAAAGATAACATCTCCTCAACTTCTACAATTAAAGCTAATGTTATGTATCAGGCAGGAGCAAGTATCGGTTTTGATATCGGTTTTGATACCAATCAAAATGTTGATTTTGATGCAAGAATTGGAGGTTATGATTAATATCTACAGCTCATTGGGTGATTATTTTTTATACCTTAATAACTTAAGATTCGGTAGTAAAATAATTGCTGTTCCAATGGAACCTGTTCCATTGTGTCAACAAAAGCATTGCCACTTTACTACAACAAGTGAACAGGTTCACTTGGATGATTTTATGTTTTATATTTTGAATTTAATTAACATTGAGTACTTCAATTTCTATAAATAATTTATATTCAAGCTATTATGAAATAAATACTACTACCGAAACTTAAGTTAATAAACAATCAATATTCATTATTCGATATCTAATATCGAACACCGAATTTTGAATGACGAATTTTTCCATTCGAAAAATAGCTTTGGTTCTTCTTGCATAGCCATAAGCTTAGCCTTCCTCTTTATCAAACACCAACACATTTTTTACCGTTTCTTTAACCGGCGGCACATCGGGTTCTTCAATTTGAATCAGCACTTCTTTGGTAATAGGGGTAATAGAAACAATGCGATTTGCTTGGCGGGTAACACATTCTTCAAAAATATTACGGGCAACCCGGGCATTGCCAAAACCGGGATGTCGATGCTCGTACAATTCATCAAATATAAATGAGAGCTTTTCTTCTGCATCCGCAGAAAGTATAAAATCGGCTTTGCTGGCAAAAATTTTAAAGATGTCTAACAACTCTTTTCCAGTAAAATGATTAAAGGTAAAAAAGCGGTTAAAGCGACTTTGCAAACCCGGGTTTGAGGTAATAAAAGTTTCCATTTCATCAGGATAGCCGGCAACAATCACGACCAATTGTTTGCGGTTGTCTTCCATTCTTTTGAGCAGGGCTTCTATGGCTTCGTTACCAAAATCGCGCTGACCACTGTCTTGTGCTAAAGCATAGGCTTCATCAATAAATAACAAACCATCTAGTGCGGTATTCACCACTTCATCAACCTTAATAGCTGTTTGCCCAACATAACCGGCAACTAAACCAGCACGGTCCGTTTCTACCAAATGTCCTTTTTCAAGATAGCCAAGATGTTTATATATTCTCGCCAACAAACGAGCTACGGTAGTTTTACCGGTACCCGGTGGACCCATAAATACAGCGTGCAAAGCACGATCAACCGGTTTCAAATTTTGCTCAGCTCTAATTTTTTGCACCTTTAAAAAGTTGATCAAATCGGCAATTTCTTTTTTGATGTTTTTCAAAGCTATTAGATCATTCAGCTCTTTTAAAACATCGTCTAAAGTTTCATTTTCAGGAGCCTCAATTTGTTTTACGTTGGCGAGTTCTTGTTTAGGTCTGCCGGTTAAATCAATTACCGTTTTCAATATTTTTTGTTCTGCTTCGGTTACGGTATCATCTGCTTTGGCGAGCAAGTTGGCATAGCGGTTATATTCGGCGGCAACGCTTTCCATTAAAGGGTGTTGCATTCGTAGCATCATAGAAGGCAAGAGCAATTGTTTTTTATAGGCTTCAGGGGTTTCTAAAAAGTTAGCTTGTTTTATTTTGTTAATACCCGCTTCAAATTTTTCGGCTTGCACCAATTGATTGATGCGTGGCAACGATAAAGCGGTACTCATATTATTACCCTGCAAACGTTCAAACAAATAAGCCAGTACAAATTTAGCTTTCAGGTTGTCTATTTTCACTTCACCCTCATCAAACAAGTTATAAATTTTAATAAGATCTTGTGTAACAACGTGTTCGGCTTTAAACTGTTTGCTTAAAGTGTTGCCTTTCCCAATCATTTGATGGAGTACTTTTAAAAAAGTTGGAGCTTCATTCAGTTCGGTATAAATCATTTCAATTTGATCGCCAAGCGATTGAACCAATTGATGAAATTCTTCATTTATTATGATGGGTATATTTTCTAAGATGTCCTTCTTTTCCTTATTATCAATTTTATGCACTACTTTGTTAGCAAGTGCTTTGGCACTTAGCTCTTTTTTATTGAGTTTAATTTCTTCTTTAGATAACTCTTCTAAAAACTGCATGGTGATGTTATACAAGGCTTCATCGTTTAATTGAAGGCTTATATTTTTTGTTGGATGCTTTAATTCTTCAACTGTCAATTTTTGCGGCTCCTTATCTTTTTTAATATAGAGATGTTTATCGGTTAAACACAAACCAGTAAACTGTTGGTTTTGTTTTGTGTAGATGAGCAATAAGATCTCTTCGTTTTTCAGGTTAAGGCTTTTAAAATGATCAGACAATTCTAAGATAAGCATAGGCGGTATTTTGCCCGCTTTATATACATTTTTATATGATGTATTAAAATGCTGATTGATTAATTCTTCTATTGCTGTTTTACTGTGTGTTGGCATGTTACGAAACTTACAGCACCAAAGATAACAACTGTTTGACAAGTTTATTAAAGTGGTTGATACTTTCCTGTTTTCGAGTGCATCTAACTCATCTTCGTTTGCAACGAGGATGTTTGAGAAGTGCGTTTGTAACGCACAAAAAATAGCCAGCTAACGAAGGAGCGGACTGACCAACCTAGCCCCGATTGTAGCGGTTATGCCATTTTGAGCGGCTTTGAAGCGCAGGCAAATGGCATTTGAGCGGAAAGCGGGACCTAAGTTATTTAAACTCCACAAAGTTTCGCTTCAAAAAAAAAATTAAAAAGAAAGTGTAAACTAGTTTATGGGTTAGCTTGTCAAATTTTAGTATCACTTTTTACAATCAAATTGGTATTACATCAATCTTCATCAAACTCCAAACCATCAATATCATCTTTTAGTTGATCCATTTCGCGGCGTTCTTTTTTGGTGGGTCTGCCAGCACCTCTTTTTCGTTGAGCTACCGGTATATGAAAAGCAGAAGGTAAGCGATTGATGTTTTTGTCTTCTTCAGGCGTAAGGTCTTCATATTTATCAGCTACTAATTTTGCCGACATTCGTTTTTCGATAATGCCTAAAACCTTAAAGGTATACCGGAGGTGCCCTTTTTTTACCTGCACAATTTGATCAGGCTCTATCATATAAGAAGCCTTAACACTAGCATCATTAATTTTTACTTTGCCGGCTTTGCAAGCATTGGTTGCCTGACTACGGGTTTTGTAAATGCGCACCGCCCAAAGCCATTTGTCTATTCTGGTTTTTTGCAAATTGATAAATAATTGTTTTTAAATGATCAAAAGATAAACACTCAAATACTATAAACACTCCAAAAGTACAGCTTAAATCTTAATATAGTCTTTCTTTAAAATGATTGATAAACTTAAACGAACAATTTCACCCATTTTTTGACATTGTAGAAAGCGCGGCTCTTTATAATACCCGGCAAGTCCGTTGCGCAAAGTATCCACTTTTTCAGGTTTAGAGATCACATCACTTTCCATACATTTGAGCAGCGTATCTACCCGCGTAGCATCATTGCGCAAGCGTTTGTTCATTAAAGCGCGTTCTTCTTGTTGGTATTGCACCGCCGTTGGATAGTTAATTAACTCTGTACACATTTCAACAAAAGGCAAATTTTCTTTAAAAAATTGCGAACGATATAAGCTCATTTTCCCTTCATAACATTGTTGATCAAAATCGATGGCACGTACCCGGTATTGTACGTCATCAAAATCTTGAGTAATGTCAATCACAAAATTGTAGGCACGCATATCGCCCAGCAGTTTCACAAAACAACGTTCATTAAACTTTATAAACTCTTTTGCCAACCGGGTTTTGTTCATTCCTTTATGGTTCATATACAACTCTAAAAACATATCGCCCGGTATACCGGCAATGTGTTCTTCAATAATGGTATTTTGGTATACTAAATAGGTAATTCTGTTGGGAGCGAGAATGTGCTCTAATTCTAAGCCATAAATACGGCTAGCATCTGCCAATTTCACATAGTAATAATCATAATTATCATTGTAGTTATTAATTATCCGTATTCTAAAGGGTTTGCTGTTCCCAAAAGTGCAATAATCAATTCTATCTACTGACAGGTGTTCAGATAATTTCATCGAACCATCGGATTTAATGATGGCATAAATTTTCTTTAAACCGGTATGTATTTCCTCCATACTACTTTGCGGATAAAAGACCGATTCCCACAACGTATCTTCCCCATTTTTATCATAAACCGGTATGGAGCTATTAAATGCTTCTAAATCTTGATACGATACGGGCATACCCACTTCACGCTTATAATTTTTTAAATAATTGCGTAAATCATGAGTTACCGGATATTGATTTTTCTTCTTGGAGATTATATTTTCCATATTATTGAACAAAATAATACATTTTAAGCAACATATTGTTGTTGACTTACGTAAAAAATAAGGCACTAACGCATTTAATGTTTATGAGTACAGCCCTAAATAACGAGAGCACAAACTTTGTAGTTGAAAATGGGAATGAAGTAATAGAATACGTCTTCCAAATTTATTTGCTCGGACATTTAGACGAAAAATTATTTATGTTTTTTTGCTTGATGAATGCCAAGTATGAAGCCTAGATAGTAATTATTTAATAAAAGCATTAATAAAATATCAAAATGTTTACCAGTCTACACAATGTAATTTTTACAAAGTTCCCAGTCCACTTCAAAATAATTTTTTACCATTAACAGGTTTTCACGAGTTGGGAGGATTTCTTGTGAAAACCATCTTTTCGGTAGCATTTTTGCTACATATAAGGTTCCATATCTCCATATTGATAAATACAAGCGGTGCAAAAAGTGTACTACCTCGCTTTTAAAAATTCTTTCTTTTTTTAGATTAATTCTTTTCGATAACCAATACATGGCTTTTAATTGTTGTTTGGTGTACGATTGATGTTTCGGATTTAAATTCAGTTGTTCAACATTTACCCTAGCTCCTATTTTCTTACATAAATGGTTAATAAAAGTCTTCGGATCACTTTTCATATCTTCATAAAATAATACAATTGGCTTTTTGGTAAAATATTTTTCTAATAAAAGAATCATATCGTAATAAGTAAGGTCTTTTATCTTAAAAAAGCCAGTATCGTTTTTTAAATCAATAAATTCATTAAACGTGTAGGTAAAACCATTTTTTATTGCCCTTCTATACTGCGAAGCCAACCAAGTATCGTGTCTTCTAAACACAATGATGGCGGTTGTGTTAGGGTAGGTTGCCGCAAATTTTCTCACTTCGCTTTCCAATTGTTGATCAAATTCTCTGGATACCAGATATTTGTTTGCGCCACCTTGTGCGATAATTTTTTTAGCATTTTTGTATTGCGTTCTTTGTATGTATTTGATGCCTTTTAACTGCGTAAATACTTGATATTGTAAAAAAGTAGTGCCGGTTTTACCCAAACCTACATGGAAATATATTTCTGGCGATGTTGTCATAATGAACTTTGCAAGAATACCACTATTTTAAATAGAAAGTAGCCATAATCGGTTTATGGTCAGAAAGTTTAAGGTTTACTGTTTGAAAATCAACCACTTTAAAAGCATCATCGTTAAAAATATAATCAATTCTAAATGAAGGCAAAGGACCCACATAAGTACCTCCCAAACCGAGACCAGCATTTAAGTAACTGTCTTCTAATAAATTGGCTATGCTTTGGTAGGCATATGAAATTGGCGTATCGTTAAAATCGCCACAAAGCAATACCGGATAGGGGCTGTTTTTTATATTTTTTTGAGCGATGTACACTTGCTCGCTCCGTTTAGCATAAGCCCTTTTTAATTTGTTAATGGTTGATTTGGTACCATCCACATCAATAATTTGGTCATCCCCACTTTCTAAAATTTGATCACTATGATCTAAATGAATTGATTGCAAATGCATATTGTACAAACGAATGGTGTCGCTTTCAATTAAAAGATCGGTATAAATAAATGCGTTCGTTCTCGAGTTATAAAATGGCACGTGCAGTTGATTCAATATCGGAAATTTAGAAAAAATCGCAATACCGTAATATTCTTCTCTTTCTTTAATGGTTATTTTAGGTTGAAAAAAATGATGGGTATAGTTCAACTCTTTTGTTAGATACGTTACATTATCCCAACCCTTTTTACCGCCGGTAAAAAACTCTTGAAAAGCAATAATATCGGGTGCTTCCGTTTTGATGTGTTCCATCATTTTGTTGCGGGCTTTTAAGTCTTCCTTCCAATTGTAATAATCAAAATTTTTAACGTTGTAGCTCATCAGCTTGGTTAACTGCACTTTTTCCGAAGGTTTGCTTGGGTCTTTAAAAGCCACTAATTTTTTAATATTCGGATAACTTAATAGGATAACCACCAAAGGTATCAGGCAGTATCCTTTTTTATGATAGCCCCAAAAAAGAACGACTAGCAAATTAATGAAAACTAAAAAAATATAGCCTAATCCTAAAAAAGCCGGCACCCAAAAATCAGCAGGGTTGGTATAGGGGGCAGTATTGGCAAACATTAAAATTAAGGCAAAAACCACGGTTGCGACCAATAACAGTAATTTTAACAATTTTTTCATTGAGTACAGAACGGTATTTTTTAAGCATTCGTACATTAAAAAGGGGATGGATAGAACCTTTGAGAATTCTTGTCATCTCAGGAAATTACGCTGCTTAAGGTTTTACGCTACTCGCATTGGCGTCAGAGTCTTCTGCAAGATAGGTTGATATGGAGTTAATCAAGGATAGAGCGTTTTATTATCGGCTCCATTTTTATTATTTCACCACTGATTGGGTCTAAATAAGTTTTATATAAAAGTGTTTCTAAAATTGGTGAAGATAAAACGGCAAAATAAGTATATTCATAATAGTACTGATCAAATTGATTATTTCGCAATGGACTAAGTTGAAGATTAAAATCTCTAAACCGAATACCTTTTGGGATTAAGAAGATACTATCTAAATTTACAGTTTCAAAAAGCGACAATTTTTCTTTAAAAGCTTTTAACATAATCGCTTTCGCCTCTGCTTTACTTATCAATGGTGGTTGATACATTTTTTCTACATCAGTATAAAATCTTGCGTTAATACCCCAAACATATCCATCCGTTCCAATATTGATGCTCAAATTTTCCGCTCTAACTAAAGCATCCTTGTAGAATCTGTCGTAACGAATTTCCATTCCATCCGGATTTTTCATTGGAAACCTTCTTACTTCTACAAATGCATCATCCGTCGAATAACCCAAATGTTCTTTGTAAGTCACAAGTAACTCTTCCGGTTTCATCTTAATACTGTCGTTAAATCGAATCATACCACCTCCAGCACTTCTAATTCTATCCTGCAGCCAAGTATTCTCAGGGTTCAAATACCAGTATTTTTTTGCATTTGCCTTCTTTACACTGTCTCTAAAAGCTTCATTTTTTCTGTCTAACAATTCTTGTGCACTATGTGGCTCGGGTTCTGTATTTTGGGTAGTTAAGGCATTACGGTTGCAACTCATTACCGTCACAAACAGCAGCAGCAAAACCACCGGTAATCCATACCACCCTTTTTTTACATACATCCTAAAAGCATTTGTCTGTTGAGAGGGGGAGTAGCAGTGTCTGTTTTTACGTAAAAATTGTTTC
>CALHDG010000090.1 GCA_938023075.1 uncultured Chitinophagales bacterium | reverse complement strand
ATACCAGATTTAATTTGCCAAACTGCTAATAGTATCAGCTGGATAAGGAATAATTCAAAAATAACTGTTCATTTTTATCTTTGAGATTTTCCGATCTACTTCATTAAAAATACTCGGCTTAGCACCACTAAGCCTGCGTTTCTTAACTTGTATATCAAAAATTCTCTTTGCTAAAATTTGAACATTTATTTTTCATCGTTCCTAAGTTAAACAGGCAACAAACAAATCCTACCTTTTTCATCAAATCTAATTTATTTTGGTTTAAAATTAGGACAAGTTTATCTAAACCAAAAAGCAGTTGATGCTTTTTTGATATTTTTTGAAGCGAAACTATAATGTTTTATAATAACACTTGTCCCGCTTTCCGCTCAAATGCTGCGCCAACGCTGCAAAATCCAACGCTTCAGGCAGCATAACCGCTGCAATCGGGGCTAGTTTAAAAACTTCGGTTCTTCGTAGAAAGAAAAAACAGAGACCATCTAAAATAAGAAAGTATCAACTACTTTGAAAAACTTGTCGAAATTAGGTAAGTTTATTCAAACCACAAAAACAGTAGCAATTTGTTCAACATTTTTTTCGAGAAGCCTTCCAATTTGGCAAAATTGATTAATTATTCCTCCTTTGTTTTGATTTGTATATTTTTTTCAGATAACACTTTTAATAATATACAATCTTCCCATTGCTTAATTATTTCTGTATAATACCTTTTATTGATAGGATTGATTACATTATTTAGGCAAGCCATTACCAATTGATTATTATTAAATTGTAGGCTACGTTGAAAGCTGATGTGGTAGCCGGTTTCTTTCAGGTTGTACATCTCAACATAAAATCTGGCAGAGGCTCCAAAATTATTATCAGCAACAGTGTAGTGCTTTAGTGCTGGTTTTTTTTTGGCTATAATTTCCATAAACTGCCCATATTTTTCGTCTTTTAAGAATGGCTTGGGATTAAGGTTTTTTATTAGCACCTGTGCATACAACAAACAGCTAACTGGCAACAGGCATAAAAAAAAAATAGTGCGAAACCGTTTAGGTTGCTCATATAAATACTCGAAAAGCACAACTGCACCAAGGGCAATTATATAAGCACCCAGCAAGTATACTGGCGCTATATACCAAGGTGTTTGCGTTTTTGAAAACGAGATGATGAATAAATAACAAAATAAGACAGCACTAATGCCTAAAATTGAATGCCTTAATTGTTTAGTAATATTTTTGGCAAAGGCCAAACTAAAAACTATGGGTAAGAAAAAAAAATAGGGTATAAATTTGTTAAAGGCAAGATCGGTTAAATAAAAAAATGGGGGCTTATCATGGTTTTCTATCGCATTGGTAAATCTGCCAACCAATTCGTAATTCCACATACGTTTTAAAAATCCAGGATATTGCATTTCATAATAAATAACCAAGCCGCTGTACACGCCGGCAATTACAAAACAAGCGAACCAAAATTTATATTCTTTTAAAATACCAGTTAATTGACGAGTAAGTAAGGCAAATAACAATAAGCCTGGAGCCAAAAGCCCGGCTAACAAATTTTTTGTTAGTAGTGCCGCTAAAGAAAAAAAGGTAAAAACTAATAATGGTTTCCATTTTCGGCTTTCTAAATATTGCAAAAAGGCGATTGCTGCAATAAGCATATAACAAGCAAATGGCGCATCCTGATCTCCGGTTCGTAACATATGCGTTGAAACAAATCCGGTAGAAGTGATGCTTACAAAACCGAAAACAAAACCAGCCCATATATTGCTAAATTGCGCTTTAAAGTGACCAACAATATAAATAACAGTTAATGAAAATATTAATCCAATTGGAAGTCGTAAGGCTAACTCACTAACACCAAAAATTTTAAAACTAATCACTTGAAACCATGTTGTAAATGGTAATTTGGTATTCGCATGGTCGGGCATTCCTTCAAACAAATTAAAATTGTAGAGGTAATTGCCGGTAAGATGTATATATAATGCCCGCAATGAAAACAACGATTCATCCCACATTAAAATGGGTAATCTTTCGAGGTGGTGAAACACCGGAAAATAGAAAAGCATGCAAAACAGTAAAGAGAAGATGACCAACCTTATATTAATAGTTTTGTAATTTAGTTTCATAAAATTTTCTTTTCAAATGCAAAACGCTTTATATAAAAATTATAAAAGAAAATTATTGCGGTTACCAAGGCTTTGGTAATTAATTGATTGGTAGAAAAAAATTGGAATTTACTTAAGTAATGTATAAACAATGTACTAATTGTTAAACCAAAAAGAGAGCTGACAAAAGAAATTAAAAATGCCGTTTTCAACTTTCTATTCAAATTAAATATGTATTTTTTTTGAAGAACAAAATTGATCAATAAACCAGTTCCTGCAGAAATTAAATTAGCCTTTGCCGGCATAAAATTGTAGTAAACTAAAAGTTGATACAGGCAGTAATCAACTGCAGTTGCAATAGTAGAAGAACCAGCAAATTTTAACTTTAACTTAAATAAGTCATTAATTTTTTGATATGTAATTTGATGTTTTTTCATTGTATAATTGAATGCTGGATAAGCAATATATAAACTTAATATTAAGTTTAACACATGTACCTGAATTTTCTTTTTGATTTTAAACTTAAGATAAAAAATTGTGAAGACAAAATTTGGCAAGCTCTGTCATTTATAAACCCGTAAGTCAATTAGGAAAGGAACGGTGTCGATTATCTGCATCAATTTAAAGTTACTAAGCTGAGGGTAAACAATAAAATTAAAATGCCATGTTCAATCCGGTTGAGTGTTTCCATCACTAATTCTTTACCATCAGAGCTTTTGATTAAATCAATGGGTTTAGCCTTGCCCAAAGCATAATTGGGTATTTTTAACCACAACCGAAATTATTGTTTTGGATCATCAAAAACCGTGTTTCCAAAGGTCATTACTTCCATTAATTCAATCATTTTTTCGGTATGTGAAGCTTTAAATAACTTAAGTTTCGGTAGTAGTATTTATTTCATAATAACTTAATTATAAATTATTTATGGAAATTGAAGTACTCAATAAGGTTAAGCCAACTTAATTCAAAATATAAAGCATAAAATCATGCAAGTGAACCTGTTTACTTGTTGTAGTAAAGTGCCCGTGCTTTTGTTGACACAATGGAACAGCAATTATTTTACTACCGGAACTTCAGTAAATAATTGGCTTTCATCTTTACCCTTACGTTGCAAAGTTTTTATACGTTTTAAAACAAAATAATAAAGATAAAATGTATTGCTTTCGTCGATCTTGCAATACTAATACTATTGATGATTTATTGGGTTTCTAGTAACATAAATTAAAGTTCATACAGCTTCTTGTTATTAAGTACCACATGTAGCGGTTCTTTATTTATGACACTTGCAATCCAATCTAACAATCTTAAATTATGAATGCCTTCTCGTTCCACTTCTATATCATTTAATTGTTCTATTTCTATTTTAAAAGAACTCCATTGTTTTTCCAGTTCTCTTTTTTCGAACAGTTTATGTATTTTTTTCAGGTTTTGCATTATTGATTTCACATATTTATAATTGTTTTTTTTCGCTTTTAGATAACGCTCGGTGGATTTGTAAAAAGATTCAAACAAACTTTGGTTATCCATTTGTGAATAACATAATAAATTAAGCAAGCGGGTATAAGTATGAATTTCTTCATTGGTATCAATAGCAGGATGGTTTAACAATGTATAAAACCAAGTAGTAGCACTTTGATAATCTAATTGAAAAAAGTGTATAGTAGCAATATAAAAGTAAAATATTAGTTGAAAGTTAGTGGGTATTTGTTCTGCGTATTCAGTTACAAATATTTCTAACTCGGCTAAGGTTTCTATCGCTTTAGAAATATTATTTGTTTGCATGTAAATAGAATACTTATAATTGTAAGTTCGTAAGGTGATATAAAAATCTCTTTGTTCAGTTAATTTAAAATAAGTCTCGTTTTTTAAATCTTCTATTTTATTAATAGTGTTTAATGCATCTTTAAATTGTTTTAAATCGAGCTGAAGAGAGATCAAGTTGTTTAATCCGGTAAGATACGCTCTGGCACTACCGGCAATTTTAGGTTTATTGTTTTCAAATACATCTACTAAACGTTTTCTGTAAAAAAGACTTTTGCTCTTCTCTCCTTTTAAGCGGTAATAAATACTGTTAATAACCAATTGCCTTTGCAATGCAGTAAATGAAAGTGCTGCCTCTTCATTTTTTAATAAGGTTAATTCGGTTTCATCGAACAAGCCATCAACTTTTGGTGTTCCGCCAGCGTGTTTCTTAATTAAAAATTCGTTGAGTTTGGTTCGCATCATATTAAATTCCATAAAATTGCGGTAACGTTCAATAATTTTTAAACCAATTTGATAACCTTCTAAACTCTGGCTTTTTAATTTTTCAACTTGAGTTAACTCTTCAAAAAATAGTACTTCTAATTGTAGTATTTTCAAAACATACAAAAAAGCTTCTTCTTGAATAGCTATTTTTTTGGCTTTGTCTAAGCGCTTTTTACATTGTGTACGCAAACCTTTTTCATACAATATTTCAGCTTGATGTATCAAGCGTTGTAATTTGCCTTCAGTTGAAGCTTCCGCATAATAAGCATCTAAACTTTTTAACACAGCTTGATACAACCTGTTTTTTGCTACATGTAATTGTTTAATGAAACTTTGGGTCTTAAATTTTTTCTTTATCCGTTCTTCATCGTATACTTTTTGTTTATCAATTTCATTAAACAGATCAATCATATTTTGATTAAGTCCTGCTCCACCTTTACTTAAATAAAGTTTAAAATATCGCTTTTCCTGCTTTTCTAAAGATTGAATTAGGCTAAATAAGTCATCTGAAACTTTCATTGGAACTGTATAGAATAATCTATTATAATTTGCTTAAAATCAATTAATTATGAGATATTTAGTGTTCAAAATAGATGTTTGGAGATGTAAAGTAAAATAAAAATTGATTTAAAAACGATTTTTTTTTTAATGATCTTGCTTTCAAGAAATAATTTTACTATGATTAAATGCGGAAGAACATTGTTATTGTTTTTGCTTTGTTTTGGTCTATTAATATCAAAAACAAACGGGCAAAATAATGGTTGTGGTTTAGAGATTATTCGAACAGATTTCGTTATTAACTCTGTGTATGAAATTCAAATTGATTTACTCATTCAATCCAATAATGTAGAGGCAGAGGGAATTGCATATTTAATCGATAATAAAGATTTGCAATCGCTTGGACTTGACATCTTTTGGACACCAGCAGCATTCTCAGTTCATTCTAACGAAACTTTTCAAATTGCTATTTCAGGTACATCTACCTCAATAATTTCTATTCCAGACGAATTAGAACTAAGTGGTAGAGTAGCTTTTAGTTTTAATGAAGAACCTGTAATATTAAATGATATCAATATTGAAATCAAAGAATACGAAGGAGATTCAATAGTAGTAGAGATAGATACGCTTTCTATATCAGATGATATAGCTATTTTAGATAGTACAACAATTTTAATTGATTCAATTATAAATCCAATTGATACCTTTTTAACCCTACTAGATACAGTATTTATTGGGATAGACACTATTGGACAATTGCTTGATACTTTGATTATAGAGCCTGACACTTTAAATATTATTGATAATGCTAGTGTTGAACACGAGGATAGTTTATTGCTTACCTACACAACATTTTCAAGTGATAGTATTTTGATAGGCAACGAATTGATTTTGTCAGATGACTTTCCTGATCTATGTAAAATGACCTACGTTTGCGAGCTAATACCTGTTAATGGAGAGCAAGCTGAAACTAATGAGTACAGAATTTCCAATGATGATAGTATGGAGATACGAAAAAAGGGTTTAGAAACAATTTCTGGCTTAATATTTGATAATCCGACTTTTAAAATGGAAGAGTTTGCTGTCAATGTATTTCCGAATCCATCAATCGACTATTTTTATGTTAGTGCAAACGAGTTAAATGAAAATTCGAAAATGATAATGTACGATACCAATGGAAATGTAGTTATACAAAGAGAGATAAATAATAATACAGATTACCAAAAAGTAAACACCAAAAACCTACCTAAAGGCTTGTATTTAATCTTAATAAAAAGTAATAAGCAAGCAAGTCGTTTAACTAAATTGATTATAAAATAACTTACTTAAATTTTAATAACTATGGATAGATTTAACAACAACTGCACTATTGAACGAATTAATCTTTTTAGAGATGTAAAAGATAGCAATACCGAAACCTTAATAGGTATTGCCCAACAAAAAAGCTACAAAAAATACAGCTACGTGTATAATCCTCAAAGCGAAGCTGAAACCATATATTTTTTGTTAGAAGGCAGAATAAAAATATGTAGCTATAATGAAATTGGGAAAGAGTTGATCAAAACCATACACTATCCGGGAGATATGTTTGGCGAAGATGGTTTGCTTGAGCAAAAAAACTACGAAGATTATGCGCAAGCTATGGACAAAGGAATAAAAGTATTAGCTATTGGTACTAATGATTTTAAAAAATTCTTGTGTAACAATCCTTCTTTATCAATTCGTTTGTCTTCTAGAATTGGTTCAAAATTAAAAGCTGCCCAAAAACGAATTGAGAACTTTATTTTTAAAAGTGCCAGATCGCGTATTATTGATTTTATAAAAGATATAGCCAAAAAACAAGGGCAACCAATTGGTTACGAAGTGTTAATTAAGAATTTTTTAACGCACAACGAAATTGCCAGTTTAATTGGTACTTCCAGACAAACAGTGACTATTGTGTTAAACGAATTGAAAAAATCTAATCAAATACATATTGATCGAAAAAATGTATTGGTGAGAGACATAGAAAATTTGCAATAACTATTTATGATAGATAATGAAGGGCTGGGATGTTTACATTTCCAGCCTTTTCTATTGATGGGAAACTACCAAAGTGCCGATAGCTTTGAAACGCTTAAATACTAATTCGGTATGAGGAGCATCAGCTAATTCATCTGTTAAATCTTGCCCTGCCCAATGTTGATAATGCTTGCCATTGTGCCAAAGCCTGCTTGAAGTTAGCTCATAAATTATACCCTTGTAAGCCACCCATATTTCTTCTCTGTCTTGTCCGTTTCTTAAAGCCAATTGGGCGCGGGTATATTGAGTTTTTTGAGCCTCCATTTTTTATATGAATAATATGAGAAAGCCTCTAATTAAACTACAGCTGTATTACTGGTTTTTAAAAGATGATTGCTGACCAAATATTGAGCAATTTGAACGGCATTGGTAGCCGCACCTTTTCTCAAATTATCTGCCACCACCCACAAGTTTAACGAATTAGGAAAGGATTCATCTCTCCTTACCCGACCGACAAAAACCTCATCTTTACCTTCTGCGGTTAAAGGCATGGGGTATTGGTTTTCTGCTGGCTTATCTAATAAAACAACGCCAGGCATCTCACCAATTAATTGTTTTACCTTTTCAATGGTAAATTCATTTTTTAAGGTAAGATTAATGCTCTCCGAATGTCCACCTTTAACCGGTACTCTAACAGCAGTTGCCGTAACAGCAATGGTATCGTCATTTAATATTTTGCGTGTTTCGTTTAGTAACTTTAATTCCTCTTTGGTATAGCCATTATCAAAAAATACATCGCAATGGGGTAAACAATTCATATCTATCGTATGAGGATATACTTTTGGACTATCTGTTCCTTTGCGTTCATTTAACATTTGCTCAACAGCATCTTTGCCCGTTCCACTTACACTTTGGTAAGTAGAAACAACAATGCGCTGTATACCATATTCTTTTTGAAGCGGTGCCAAAGCCATCACCATTTGAATGGTAGAACAATTGGGGTTAGCAATTATTTTATCTGCAGCAGTTAATTCCTGAGCGTTTATTTCGGGTACAATTAACTTTTTGTTGGGGTCCATTCGCCATGCACTAGAGTTATCAACTACTGTACAATTCACCTCTGCAAATTTTGGAGCCCATTCTAAAGAAGTACTTCCTCCCGCCGAAAATAAAGCTAAATCGGGTTTTGCATCAATGGCTTGTTGCATGCCCATAACCTTGTAAGTAGATTCTTTAAAAACAATTTCTTTTCCAATTGATCTTTGAGAAGCCACCGCTATTAATTCGCTTATTGGGAATTGATGCTCTTCTAAAACTTTAAGCATTACCCGACCAACCATACCAGTAACACCCACTACAGCTACTTTCATAAAATTACCTTATTAAATTTTAGTACAAAATTAGGCAATCTTTATACTAATTGGCAGATTGTTGGTTTTTATTTTTTGAAGTTTTACTCTTTAGCTTCGCCGGTACAGTATCTGTAGAAGTTGATGTTTTGTTGGTGTTAATTTTCTGCCGTTTGGTATTGTTTCTATTCTCGTTGACTTTACTAATTAAAGCTTGTTTTTGTTGTTCACGCAATCTACTTATTTTTTCTTGCTGAATATCTTGTATAGTTTTCCGTTGACTTTTTGCATTTGAATTTGCCGCCGTTGAACGAATAGATTTTTGGAAAGAAGGATTGGATTTGATTTGACTAACTAATGTGGTATTGTTTTTTAATAAAAGTCGCATCTGCTCTAATTTGTCTTTTGCCTTTTTTAGCAATTGTTCTTTTTTAGTTAAATCATTATAACTTAAAATGCCAATTTTTTCCATATGAACCAACTTTTCTTCAGCACGGTATACTTTCTTTTTTGCTTCTTCATATTTTTGCTGGCTTTTTTTTACGATGGCTTCAACCTCAAAAAAATCTTTTGTTGAACCAACATATGTTTGGCTATTTGCTTGAAAGCAGAAAAGATGAGTGATTAGAAAAGCTACAAGAATTAAGGTTTTCATTTTACAGTTCGTTAAAATGGTTTATAATATCATTTATTTCATCGCTAAGTTCTTTAGTTTGCAGTTCTAATTTTTGAGCGGAAGACATTAAATTATTTTCTACCTGCATTTTACCGGTTGTTGCCGAAATGGTTTCCTTGGCTGCTTCTGTTATTTTGTTGTGATCTAATTCATTCAGAGATTCGTTTTCCCAATAGGGTTTACAACTACAAAATAAATATAGCGAAAAGAGTAAGGTTAAAAATTTAAAATTCATAGCTTTTATAACATCAAAAATGGAACCAATTTTAGATTGGGTTATGCAATAGGTTTGCACAAGATTAGAGTGTGGTTTGTTTAAAAAGTAACTGTAAAAAATCTAAAAATTTGTGAAGAAGCCATAAAATGACAGCTTTAATACCAATTTGAGTATAAAAAAGTGACACTAAAATTTTGAATATATTTTAATGAGATTCAAACGCAGGCATAGCCATCAGCTATCACGAGTATATTTAACAAAAATACATGTGCTGAATTTTAAGTTCAGTATCGCCAAAATAAAACGAAATTTGTGTTATATTTTGCAGTCAGTTTGGTATTTGTTACATTTCTTTTAATAATTGATCAATTTGCTGATCTAATAGATTAATCTCTTCTCTAGATTTTTTAACCGCTAAGCGTAATTCCTCAATGCTCAGTACATTTTCTTGTTGCGAATCAGCTATATTATTATTTGTAATTTCTGGAGATGTCTGCTTAGTTTGGTCGAATTCTTGATTTTCAACAACTGTACTACAACTCCAGCAAAAAACTCCCCAAAAACTGCATAAAAACATAATCTTTCTCATAAATCGATTTTGTATAAACGAATGTACATTATAAATTTTATTCATCTAAATTATTTCTTAAAAAATATCTTTAATTTGCACCATTAAAAGAAAAAGCAGATAAATGCATGCATTTGTAAAAGCCGTATTTTTTATATTTATCGTATTATGTAACTACCAAGCCTTCGGTAATCCTAAAAATGTTCAGGAGTTTGATGTAGTAATTACAGAAATATTTGCAGACCCTAATCCGGTAATTGGTTTGCCAGAAGAAGAATATGTTGAGCTTTTCAACAGATCATCAGAAACGATTAATTTATTGAATTGGGCATTTGCTGATGCCTTAAATACAAGAACTATTGAAGAGGCTTTCGACTTAGCTCCTAATAGTTATGTTATTTTAACAAAAACAGCTAACATAGATTTATTTACCGCTTTTGGAGATGTGATTGGATTAGGTTCATTTCCAAGTTTAAACAATGGAGGAGATGACCTAAAGCTGATTGATTCGGAAGGACAACTGATCCATCAAGTAAATTACTCAGATAATTGGTATGAAGCCGATAAAGACGGTGGTGGCTGGAGCTTAGAAATGATTGACCCGGATAACACCTGCGAAGCAGCAAACAACTGGTCAAGCTCTAATGATCCTTCCGGTGGTACACCCGGCAAAATCAATTCTATTGATGGCGATAATCAAGATGAAACCTCACCATTTATTCTATCGGTAAATATTACAGGAGCAAACCAAATTCAAATCAATTTCTCTGAAGATTTGCCAGAAGAAGATATTTTAGTAGATGATAAATATTTGGTGAACGATGATGACGTTTCTTATACAATAAGTAATATTATAGCATGTGAAACGCTGCCAAAGCTTTGTATTATAATGGAGTTTACAGAAAACTTGCCTGAAGGAATACTACTATATTTAACAGCAAGCCAATTATTTGACTGCGCGGGCAACGAAATTTTAAATGAGGCTTTTGTATTTACTCAATCAGCTCCAATACAACCTGGCAATATTTTAATCAATGAAATTTTATTTAATCCGCCAACCGGTCTTGAAGACTTTGTTGAATTGTACAATAACAGTATTACTTCATTTGATTTAAATACCCTAAAAATTGCCGATAAAGCTGATTCCGATGATCCTAAAAATTTAAATGTTGTAGAAAATATATTAAACCCGAACGAATATGTGGCTTTAACCGAAAATAAGCAAGCTTTAATTGACTATTATCAACCATTAGCTGAAGCTAAAATAATAGAAGTAGATAATTTGCCCGCCTTTAATAATGATGAAGACTGTGTTATTTTGTACAATGAAAAAGGAGAAGTGGTAGATTCTTTGGCTTATAACGAGGATTGGCATTTTAGTTTGTTAGATGATATTGACGGAGTTAGCTTAGAACGTATTGACCTCAACCAAGCAACTAATCAAGCAAGTAACTGGCAATCAGCTGCGGCTTCCGTTAATTATGCTACACCGGGTTATGCGAACAGTCAGTCTTTTTCTGGTAGTTCAAACAATATGCTCATAGAAATTGAGCAACCAACAGTTTCACCGGATAATGATGGTTTTGAAGATTTTCTGATCATCACTTATTCAACCGAATCTTCTGGTTGGATAGGCAATATTCAAATTTTTGATCAAAGAGGACGTTTTATAGCACATCCTGCCAAAAATGAATTACTTGCAGAAAACGGCATTATAAAGTGGGATGGCTTAGGTGAAACCGGCGAAAGATTAGCCTTAGGCATTTACATTGTTTATGCCGAATTTTTTGATTTAGATGGTAATGTAGAAAAGCATAAACTGCCGGTAATACTTGCTGGAAAACTTTAATCAAAAAAAATATTTTACCAGTTAAACCTTTAGCTTTCTATTTAGTCTCAAACCAATTATAACATTTAATAAAAAACTAACGTAAAACTACTTGTATAACAGAAAAAAGCTATTGCATTAAAAGTGTATGAGCCATGTAAATAGACCAATATTTCTGTTGTGACATAATAAACTACCAACGTCTCAATTGAAGTTTTTAATTCATAAGTATAAAAAAAATAATTAAGTATTATGGGAATGATTTCAGAATTTAAAGATTTTGCTGCTGGTGGTAACATGGTTGATATGGCAGTAGGTATAGTTATTGGAGCTGCTTTTGGCACCGTAATTAAATCGTTGGTCGATGATTTATTAATGCCCATTGTTTCAAGCGTATTTAGTTTGCCTGATTTTAGTCAATTATATATGCCTTTAAAAGAAACTGCAACGGCAAAAGGAGGTATGGCATTAGAAGCTTTTAGAGAAGCCGGAGGAGTTGCCTTGGCATGGGGTAATTTCATCAATTCGCTATTAGCCTTTTTAATAATTGCCTTTGCTTTATTTATGGTAGTTAAAGGGGTTAATAAAATTAAAAAAGCGGCTGCTGCCGAAACGCCGGCTAACGAAGTTTTATTAGCAGAAATACGTGACCTTTTAAAAAAGTAGCATCTAATTATCAGTTTAATTTTAAGCTAGGGTAAATATATATAATGTGTACTCAAAGCAAATTATCAACTATTATAGTTTAAGAAACAAAAAACTTATATAAAATAAACAAAATTATTGAAATGAAAAAGAATTTATTATTGATTTTGGCGATTTGTGTAACTGGAATATTGGGTGTAAACGCTCAAGTAAGCAATTTAACGCCAGAACAAATTAAAGCAGACAAAGAGGCAAAAATTGGAGAAATTAAAACGCTTCAAGAAGACATTGACAAATTAGATGCTGCGCTAGCTACTATGGATTACAGTGGCTGGAAATTTGGCGGAAACGGTGGTGTAGCTTTTAGCGGTGCAGGAGCTTCAAACTGGCGAGGTGCCGGTGATACTATTGCCAATGGTTTAACAACCAACATTACTGTAAATGCTTTTGCCAATTTAACAGAAGATAAGTTTTACTGGTACAACGGTGGTAACTTACAATTAGGTTACTTAAGCAACTGGACAGATTTAGGTGATTTAAAGTTGAGTGATTTAACCAGCAAAACTTTAGATAAACTATATCTTTCATCTTTACCAGGATACAGAATTAACTCTGAGTTAGCTGCTACCGGCTTGTTAGATATTCAAACTGCCATAGGTGCTTTCGCAGATCCGGCTACTATTAGTGGCGGTGTTGGGGTAACCTGGACTCCAGTACAAACTATGGATGGAAAATTAATTCCATTAAAAGTGGTTTTTCACCCATTAACTTGGAAAGGTACTTACGTAAAATCTGACTACGGTGAAGGCAATAATGCTGCTTTTACTGATGAGTTAAGAAAGAGCTTAGGTTTAGTAAAAGGTAAACACTTAGTATCTGACTTTGGTTTAAAGTTTGTTGCAGACTATGCTAGAACTATTAAAATTTTAGGTAATAGCATTGGTTGGACTACCCAATTAAGAGGTTTTGCTCCTTATACCCAAATTACTGCCTTAATTCCAGATGTTACATCAGGTGAATTAATACCTGACCCTGCTGGTGCCACTGGTCCAATGGAATTAAACTGGGATAACGCTTTTAGTGTTAACTTATTCAAAAATTTAGCAGTAAGTGCTAATTGGAATTTAAGAAACTTTAAACCAGAAACTGATTTTTTGTTTGACGATGCTATAACTGATAATGATAAACATTGGCAACACCTTTGGAACTTTGGTTTCGGTTTAAGCACTACGTTCTAAAAATAATCGATTTTTCATAAACAGAATATAATATAAAAGCCTGGCAGTATTGCCGGGCTTTTTTTATTAAAGATGACCTCTTTCTAAAAAAGGTATCATCTTTTACTTCTGAATGCTTTGTAAAAAAACAGCACCAATATTTATTATTCTTTTAGTAGCTATTTAGTGGGTAATTTACGAGCTTTGCAGTTATTGAAATAGCCCCGATTGCAGCGGTTATGCTATTTTGCAGCTCAGCATATGCAGCTGAGCAATAGCATTTGAGCGGAAAGCGGGACCCGCCTTAAATCGAAGTAAGTCGTTTCGCTTCAACAAAAAATAGAACATATTGAGTGAACAAAAAGTAAAGCCATATACAGAAAACGAAGGCAGCAAAAGAGAACAAGTTGAGCAAATGTTTGACAATATTGCTCCAAAATACGATTTTTTAAACCGGGCACTGTCGTTAGGTATCGATTTAATTTGGCGGAAACAAGCCATTGACCAATTAAAAGAAATTGAGCCGAAAACAATTTTAGATGTGGCAACCGGCACAGCAGATTTAGCCTTAGAAGCTGCCCGTTTAAACCCCGAAAAAATTATTGGCGTAGACATTGCCGATAAAATGCTTGCCATAGGTAGAGATAAAATAAAGGGCAAGCATGAGCAAGATGTTATTTTTTTGGAAAATGGCGACTCAGCAAATTTAAGGTTTAACAATGATACATTTGACGCGGTTACCGCTGCTTATGGCGTTCGAAACTTTGAAAATTTAGAGCGAGGCTTGGCAGAAATGTACCGGGTGCTAAAACCTGGTGGCAAAATGGTGATTTTAGAGTTTTCTAAGCCGGAAAAATTTCCTGTTAAACAATTATTTAACCTTTACTTCCGTTATATACTGCCTGGTATTGGGCGATTAATTTCAAAAGACAGTAGCGCATATACATATTTACCACAATCAGTAAAAGCGTTTCCACAAGGTAACGCATTTGTTCAAATATTAACAACAACAGGATTAAAACAAGCGCAATGGATTCCACAAACATTTGGCATCAGCTCTATATATACCGGTTTAAAATAGCTTTTCTATTATTGGTCGGTTGTTTTGTACATACCAATAGTTCGGCACAAATGTTCCGTGCTAATCACGATGATAAGAAGATTTACTTTGGTATTATGATGGGCTACAACAATTCTAATTTTAGAATTCATCAATCGGAGTATTTTGTAAATGATGATAGTATTTTACAAGTACTCGCCCCAAAGGGCAGAGGCTTTAATTTAGCTATTGTAACTAATTTAAGATTAAATAATCATTTTGATTTACGTTTTTCGCCAGGGGTGGCATTTAGTAATCGCCCTATAGAATACAAGCAAGTTGGTAATGTATTTGTTGAAAAACGGATTGAATCGGTATTGCTACAAGCGCCACTTTGGCTTAAATTTAAAAGTGATCGCTATAACAATTTCCGGTTTTATGTGTTGGGTGGTGGCCGTTTAGATTACGATTTAGCCTCTAACTCAAAGAAAAGAAAGGCTTTTGATATTGTTAAGTTAGGTCGTTTTGATTTATCTGCTGATTATGGCATAGGCTGTCAAATCTTTTTCCCCCTCTTTATTTTTGCACCGGAAATCACTATTTCGCAGGGTATTCCCAATATTCATGTGCCTACCGACCGATTGCGCTATAGCAATGTGTTAGATAAACTGTTTTCGCGCACCATTATGTTTAAAATTCAGTTCGAAGGGTAGAGGTCGCAATTTTTGCGACCAAAATTTTGCTAGCAAAATTTTTCCAATTAAAATTTGACATGTTTATCTAAACTATAAAATAGTTGGCACTTTCTTTTTCATTTTTTATTGAAGCGAAACTTTGTGGTGTTTAAATAACTTAGGTCCCGCTTTCCGCTCAAATGCTGCGCCAACGCTTCAAAATCTTACACTTCAGGCAGCATAACCGCTGCAATCGGGGCTAGATTGGTCAGTTCGCTGCTTCGTTAGCCGGCTATTTTTTGTGCGTTACAAACGCACTTCTCGGGCATCCTCGTTGCAAACGAGGATGAGCTGAGTATTATTGTAAAAAAGGATTATTGGCTTTTTCAAAAGCAATATTAGTAGAGGGTCCGTGACCGGGATAGACAATGGTTTCACCGGGCAACTTCCATAACTGTTGTTGTATACTGTTGATTAATGTATCATAATCACCACCGGGTAAATCTGTTCTTCCAATACTCATTTGAAACAACACATCCCCACCAATTAAGGTATTAGTAGCTTGGTGGTAAAAGCAAACACTGCCCGGCGAATGCCCCGGCGTAAATAAAATATCTAAAGTAGTATTACCAAATTGTATTTTTTGATGCTCATCAATAAAAACTTCAATAGGTGGAGAAGGCTCAACCGTAAAACCCATAGACGGACCGTAATTAGCAACCGATGCCAATACTGGAACTTCTAACTGATGTGCGACCAATTTCAATTGATACTGATCGGCAACAAACTTGTTGCCCAAAACATGATCAATGTGGCAATGCGTATTTACTAACTGTACCGGTTTCAAGGCTTCTTTATTAATGTAATCAACTAAGGTGTCTTTTTCAGCCTGATCGTAACAACCCGGATCAATAATAATACATTGATGGGTTTCATCACTTAAAACGTAGGTGTTTTCTGCGTAAGCGTTAAAGGCAAATTGTTTTAACTTCATAATTATACTTGTTTAGGTATTTTGTTTATCTGATAGTTATGATTAACGCTACAAATTTAGTGAATGCATTTACTTTTTCATTTTAATAGATGAATTATTGTAAGGGTTGCGAAGAAAATAAGTTAATTAAGTTGAAGTTGTCAATACCTAAAATAGTTTGATTAAAGTTAATAAATTAATATTCATTAAAAATGACAATTGTCCATAATTTTCTAAATTTATTGTTGGTTTAGTATAGGTAAAAATTTCTAATACCTAGCTTGGTAAAGTTTGCAAAATTGTCTGATACTAATTCGTTTTTCTACAATTTCTTTAACTTTAGCTTTCTTAAATGCCACACTGAATTTACGATTGTACTTTGACGATGGCTTAAAATTTGATTCCTTTATTCTTGTTTTTTGACATTTAGATTGACTTTTTTTGGTCAACCTCTTTCAGGCATTGACACCTTTTTAAGATGTTAGGCTTTCTACTTTCACCGGCGTTCCATTTAAGGCAGCATTTCCGGTTAGTTCGTCTAATCTGGTTTCATCGGTAAGATCATTTATAGACACGCCACCATAAGAAGCCGCTACTTTCATGCCTGTTTTTTTGCGGCTGCCCCAACCCTGCGGTAAACTAACCACGCCACACATCATGTCTTCAGAAAGTTCTATTGCAACCTTTACGCTGCCTGTTTTTGAACTTACCTGTGCCATAGTACCATCCTCAATACCCAATTCGTTGGCATCTTTCGGGTGCAATAACAAGGTACATTGATTTCTACCGCGTTTTAATCGTTCTGCATTATGTGTCCATGTATTGTGATGCCTTAAGTTACGCCGGCCAATTAGCGCAAAAGGATAGTTTGCATTTTGTGTAGCCTCCTCAAAATAGGTTTTTTCTAAGCGTTTCAAATCATTGATAAATAAATCGGGGGCTAGGTCAATCAATTCGTCATCCGTTTGTAAACGCTCTACAATGCAAGGTCGTAAAGCACCCAAGTCAACGCCATGTGGGTTGGCTTTCAGCTTTTCTAAACTTAAGCCTTCTTTGCTATAATAGCCACTTTGCAGCATTTGATCTAATATCAACTCAGGTGTAAATCCATTATCTGGTATATTTAATAATTGTTGTGTGATGGCTTTAATCACCTCCCAATCATATCGTTGATCGGCTGCTTTTGGAAAAAGTGCCGGCGAATACTTTGCCGTATTACGTACTGCCATCGATTGAAAGACGACATCATAATTAGAAGATTCTAAACCGGTAGCCACTGGTAAAATAATATCGGCGTGGCGATTGGTTTCATTTAAATAGATATCGATAGACACCAAAAATTCGAGTTGTTGAATAGCTTGCTCTAAACGCAAACCGTTTGGGGTAGACAGCACCGGATTGCCGGCAATTACGAACAAGGCTTTTATTTGATCTTCTCCTTCGGTTTCAATTTCTTCCGCTAAGATGCCAACCGGAAACTCTCCATTATAGTAGGGTTTTCCACTTACTCTTGATTGATACCTGCCGTAACTTTTGGGTTTCCCCTTTTTAGAAGTTGCCATAATATGATCGGCAGCCGGCTGCGTAAACATCATGCCACCTTTTCGGTCAAAATTACCAGTAATGATATTTAGGGCATGCGTTAACCATTGGCACAAGCCACCAAACAATTGTGTAGAGGCGCCCATTCTACTATGGCAAGTGGCACTTTCGGCACTAACAATTTGTTGCGCGATATGTTCAATATCTTTTGCAGCAATACCCGTTACTGGTGCAACCTTTTCAGGAGAAAAATTACTGACCGCCGCTTTCAATTGCTCCAATCCTTTTATTTGATTAGACAAATGCCTTAGTTGTACTGCCTCTTGCTCAAAAATAGTGTGTATAACAGCAGCAAGAAAAAGTGCATCAGTCTCTGGTTTGATAAAATAATGTTGATCTGCCCGTTCTGCTGTTTCGGTCCTTCGCGGATCAATCACAATAAATTGACCACCTCGTTCTTGCAAGTTTTTTAAACGTTTAGGAAAATTAGGTACGGTCATCATACTGCCATTAGACACCATTGGATTGCAGCCGATCATCATCATAAAATCAGTACGGTCAATATCGGGTATAGGGCTTAACAAACCATGCCCATACATATAATTGGAGGCTACGTGGTGTGGCAACTGATCAACCGAAGAAGCACTGTAACGGTTTTTGCTTCCAATTGCTTTTAGTAAAAATGGTATAAAAAAAGTGTTGCCCATATTATGGGCATTGGGGTTGCCCAAAAAAGTAGCTAAGGCATTTTTGCCATAGGTTGCTTGAATTTCTTTAAAACGGCTTGCGACAAAATTGATCGCTTCCTTCCAAGTAATGGTTTCCCAATCGCCTGTTTCGGTTTTACGTATGGGTTGGCGTAAGCGATCTGGGTCTTGATAAAAGTCTTGCAAAGCAACTGCTTTCGGGCAAATATGTCCTTTGCTTAAAGGGTCTTTTTCATCGCCTTTAATGGATAAAATTTCTTTACCTTGATATTTAATTTCAATGCCACACATGGCTTCGCATATATTGCATGTTCGGTAATGTGTTTGTACGCCTTGCATCGTTTTAATTTTTATATGATTATTGGGATTTGAATTTAAAGTTAGGCATTGTTTGTTGAAAAACCTAACTTTAAAACTATAGTTGGCTTGCTACGAAGTTTACAGTTGGCAAACTAGCCCCGATTGAAACGGTTATGCTATTTTGCAGCACGGATTATGCAGTCAAGCAAATAGCATTTGAGTGGAAAGCGGGACGGGTGTTTTTTAGTTGTTGATCGATTCGCTTCTAATATTATACCGAAATATTTTTCCGCATTAAAAACCAAATGAACAAAAAATTAGTGAATAATAACAAGCCATTGATTTGATGCAATACGCCCCATACTATAGAGATTTCTCCACCTTTGGCTGCCAATAATGTGGCGATGCCTAATATAATTTGAAGGCTTAATAAAATGGGTAAAGCGTGTATGGAATTGTGTTTCATTTTGTCTTTTAGTTTGAACCAATATTGTAGTAGAGCAAAAAATAACAGATAGGCTAAACCACGATGTATAAATTGTATGGTAGCTATATTTTCTCCGAAATTTTTAATAAAGGGTTTCATAAAAAAGAGGTTGTCGGGTATCCATTTGCCGTTCATAAGGGGCCAACTGGCATAATGAATAGCTGCCCGTAAGCCCGCCATAAAACCGCCATACATAATTTGAATAACTAAGAGCACAATTAAAACCAAACCCCATGTATAATAAGGTTTTAAACGGCTGGTTATATGATATTGCGGAATGGCGACCAATTCGCTGAACAGCCAAGCGACATAAGAAAATATTAAAATAGCTAATAGCAAATGTGCCGTTAGCCGGTAGTGGCTTACTCTAATGTTTTCGCTGAGTCCGCTTTTTACCATAATCCAACCTAATAGCCCTTGTGCTGCATACAATACAATTAAAATGAAAAAACGGCTTAACCATTTAATATTTAAATAGCGTTTAAACACAAAATAAGCCAAGCCCATCAAAATGACAAGAAAGCCGACTCTTCCCCACATTCGGTGTAAATATTCCCAAAAAAAGATAGCTTTAAATTCGCTTATACTCATCCCTTTGTTCACAATATCGTATTGTGGTATTTGTTGATATTGTTCGAAAGCGGCTTGCCAATCAGCCGCGTTTAACGGTGGGATGCTACCCAAAATGGGCTTCCAATCGGTCATAGATAAACCGGAATCGGTTAAGCGTGTAATACCACCAATGGCAACCTGTATAAAAATGATCCCCAACATCAATAACAAAAACCTGTTGATAGCGGTTCTTTGTTTTTCATTCATCGTACTACAAAGGTAGTGGTTAAAATTTCAAAATCCAATACGCAAATTTCAAATTCCAAAAATGTAAATCACAAAGTCTGTCATCTCGTATCTAACCTCTGGCGTCTCCCAAAAAAACAGTACATTTAACCTGTGAAAAAAGTAAGCATAGTAGGTGCCGGATTAGTTGGCTCGTTATTGTCGGTGTATTTGTCGAAAAGAGGGTATACGGTTGATGTTTTTGAAAGACGACCAGATATGCGACAGCAAGGCTTTATTGGTGGACGGTCGATAAATTTGGCATTGAGTGACCGGGGTTGGCGCGCTTTAAAAGGTGTTGGGTTAGATGATCGAATGGCAGAAATTGCCTTGCCAATGGAGGGTAGAATGATTCACGATGAAGCCGGTTATACCAACTTTCAACCCTATGGAAATAAAGGACAGGCGATCTATTCTATTTCGCGCGGCTTGTTGAATTTGGAATTGATCAATGCTACAGAGCCCGATCCAAAAGTAAATTATCATTTTGATGTACACTGTAAAAAGGTTGATTTTGAAACCAGCACACTTCAAATTAAACACACCAATACAAACGAAGTTGAAAGTGTACAAAGTGATTTAATTTTTGGGGCAGATGGTGCCTTTAGTGCCGTTAGATGGAATATGCAAAAAACCAGTCGCTTTAATTTTTCGCAACAATATTTACCACATGGTTATAAAGAGTTAGAAATTCCAGCCAATGCCGATGGAAGCCATCAATTAGCAAACAATGCTTTGCATATTTGGCCCCGAAAAAATTTTATGCTGATTGCCTTACCCAACTTAGATGGTAGTTTTACCTGTACTTTGTTTCTGGCTTTTGAAGGTGCCGTTTCTTTTGCACAACTACAAAGCGATGAACAAATACAAACTTTCTTTGAACAATATTTTAAAGATACCCTAGCCTTAATGCCCGACTTAATTAACGATTTTAGAAAAAATCCAACATCTTCATTAATCACCATTAAGTGTGCGCCTTGGCATAAAAACCAAACCATATTGCTGGGCGATGCTTCTCATGCCATTGTTCCTTTTTACGGGCAGGGAATGAATTCAGGTTTTGAAGATTGTACCATTTTAAATGAATTGATCGATCAATATAACGATGATTGGCAACAAATTCCCCAAGCCTTTAGCAAAGCACGAAAAGCTAATGCCGATGCTATTGCTGATTTAGCGATGCGTAACTTTATTGAAATGCGCGATTTGGTAGCGGATGACAATTTCTTGTTGCGTAAGCAAATAGAAAAACAGTTGGTACAACATTTTCCTGAAAATTATAGCCCTTTATATAGTATGGTGACGTTTAGTCAAAAACCTTATGCAGCAGCTTTACATGAAGGTCAACGGCACGATGCTTTATTTCAACAAATTTTAAAAGAGCCAGACCTTCGCCAAAAAATTGAAGAGGGTTTGGCACCAGTACAGTTGCATCAATGGTTGAAGCAGTTGGAGCAAATTACCTTATAAAATGACCATTTTAATTGCTCCAGATAAATTTAAAGGCTCTTTAAATGCACAAGCCGTTTGCGATAGTATTGAACGGGGAATTCAACATGCTCATCCTACTGCTAACATCATTAAAATACCTATTGCCGATGGAGGGGATGGCACGCTGTCTATCTTACAACAATACATTGAAGCAGAAAAAGTATATGTAAATAGTATGAATGCTTTAGGTAAGCCAATGAAGGCTTATTATTTACTGCATCAAAAGGTGGCTTATGTGGAGTTGGCTATCGCGTCGGGCTTAGCTCATTTAAAAACTGCAGAACGCAATCCTTTGTATACGCATAATCGAGGTACGGGTATTTTAATTAAAGATGCGTTAGAACGAGGCGCACAAAAAATTGTATTGTGTCTCGGAGGTAGCGCAACTACCGAAGCTGGTTTAAGCATTGCATCCGAATTGGGATACCGTTTTTTAAACCAGCAAAACCAAGCTATTCAACCAACCGGTGAAACTTTGTTAGCTATTGCACACTACGAAAAAACAAAGGCTTTTATTAATTTTGAGTTAGCCATTTTATGCGACGTAACCAATCCATTGTACGGACCACAAGGGGCAGCTTATGTGTATGGTCCGCAAAAAGGAGCGAACCAAACAAGCGTAGAATTGTTAGATATGGGTTTACAACATATCGCTCAATTAATTCAACAGCAAACAACTATTGATATTCATGCTATACCGGGAGGCGGCGCAGCCGGTGGTATTGCCGGTGGTTTGTTTGCCTTATTTGATGCTCAACTCCTTAACGGCTTTGACTATCTGGCAAAGCTATCTAACTTAGAAAGTCAACTTGAAGCCAGTGATCTTGTGGTCAGTGGCGAAGGCAAAATTGATGCTTCTTCACTACAAGGTAAAGTGCCCGGTAAAATTGCGGAGCTTTGTTTAAAACATCAAAAACCCTTAATTTTAATTGCTGGGGATAGCAGCCTTCGAGATGATGCTCTTCATCAGATTCCGCTTTATACTGTTTCTGCCCTTGCAGAACATGATATAGATTCGATGCGAAATGCGGCAACCTATGTGGAGCGGATTGCGAGGGGGATTGATTGGGAAGCGCATTGTGAATCTTTAAAATAGCTATGGCAATACGATGATTATTAAAAGTAAAACATCACATCAAATATTCAGTAATCTAACAAGATACGCGTGATAGATTGTATATTTGTACTATGTAGTTTTTCAACATTAAAATGATGGATAGATTTTAAATTAGATTTGTGTCAAGATGAGGCACAAATGCAGGCGTATCGAAACTTCGAGATGATGAGTAATTGCAATGAAGTAAAATTATTAGATAGTAAAAAAATATTACTTGGAAAATATTTGCAGAATAGCAAAAATTTCCGAATTTTACTAAAAACATTTATATAAGACTATTAGCAAAAATTTTACTTCATCAGTCAAAGATTTATACATCTAATGTACTCAGTATATCACTTCTTCAAAGACTTGGTTGCAAAGGCTACCTATTTTTCCATTATTCATAAACTTGAAGATTTTCCTTTTGATAAGGACTTGTTATCTTGTCAAAATAAAAGGCAATTTCCAGATTTGGCTATTAAACTCAATACCAATAACAGGTTGTTCACTGGTGGTGAGTTAATTGAGCTTAAGGATAGCAAGACTTATACAGTAGCATCTTTCAATTCTACCATTCCATCTGGCAAAAAGAGAATAGATCAAATTATCAAAAGTGAAAACAGCCTGATAAAAAAACAGATGGAAAGTGCAGGTGACAATATTAATGAGTTGTTAGAGCGTGATGTTTTTTATTTGATAAGAGGTAGAAATAAAGAAAGCTTAAAAATAGTACTAATTCACGGTAGCTTTTTTGAAACAATAGAATCACAAAATTTATTTGATAATTTTATTGAACAAGTTTTAAATGAGACTATTAATAAAGACGTAATTGACCTTGACAACAATGTTAAAAAGTTGCTTTACGATACTTTCTACAATAGAGATGATAAATGCATTCAATTAGTAAATAATGCATCTGTAAAACTTCAGTTTCAAATTGTTTCAGAAGTAATAGCCGAAGGTAATATATTGGATGCAAACAAATATCCACAAATAAAAGATGACACTATTAATTTAATTATTCCTTTAGAAGCCAAAGAAGATGAAGAATTGAACTATAAAAAATTTAGAGCTGTTCTAAATTATCAATCATCTGAGCAGTTTAATGTGTTTAAAATGAAGCACATATTAAATGGATATTTTACTGTTTTTCAATTAAATTTGCCATCACTAAATTAGACTAATCAATTTTATCGAACAAACTTTTTTGTATGGTTTTGTGTTTAATTGGTAAATTATAGTTACTAATAAATAATTCTTTTCCTATTTGATTGCCATTTTTATTTACATTTCTCATGCCATAAGTTAAATTCCACTCTGTAATGTGGGCAAAGGAAAAAAGTTCGCGAATGTAAGGACTATCATCATAAGTAATTAGCCATTTATGTTCTGTTTTTTTCAAAACATTTGCAAATCTTTCGTGATTAAATGACTTATGTAAGTTTCCATTTTTTCCATATAAGGCAGATTTTGTTGCCGAATGATAAGGTGGGTCTAAAAAAAGAAAGACTTGTTCACCTTCTTTTTCTACAATTAATTGATAATCATGATTTGTAATACAGATATCAGTCAAAATAGTTGACAATCGTTTCACACGCTCAATACTAGAAAGGGTAAAACGTCTTTCATAAGCGGCATTTGAAAATCCCCCACTTTCGCTTGTTCCTGAAAAAGTAATCCGATTGAATATGAAAAAGGCTGCGGCTTTCTTTAAGTCATTAAATTTTTCGATATTTGTTTTTAAAAATTTATGTAAGTTTTTACCGTTCTCAAATTCGTTTTTCCACAAGTATATTTGCTTAATTAAAGGGTCTAAATTGTGTTGTGTTTGGCTCCAAAAGTGATATAGATTTTTATGCAAATCGTTAATCCAATATGTTCTGTTAGGATGTTTTTGTTTTAAGTAAACGAAAACTGATCCACCTCCCACAAAAGGTTCTCTGTACTCCGAGAAATCAGGAATGATTGGAGCAATATATTTTATGGCTCTACTTTTGCCACCAGGATATCGTAAAGGACTTTTAATCATTATACAGCATTTTCAATGTATACGAGAAATTGGTTTGCTTTAGATTCAAGTATCAAATTGTTGATTGTTTCAAGTTGTCTTTTAGAGAAGTCTTGTTTATCTATAAATTCATTAATTTCTTTACGTGTTTGAGAAGATTTTATGTTTCCTACTATTTTAGTAGAGGTTAATTTGACAACAGGGATAGGTTCAAATTTTAAATGATCAATATACACCTCTTTAAGATTGGAATACAAAATCATTTTTAACAAACCATCTTTTATATCACCTATGCTTGGTAGCAATGCTGTTCTTGAATGCTTTGCTTCTATCAAAAATAATTTATCCTTTTTTATTTTAATTTCATCTGTTGTGAAATAGTATTCTCCACCTAAATAATTTTCAATGGTAATGGTAGCTTTTGTTAAAGTTGATAAGGCTTCTTTTGGTTGAATAGTTTTCATTTCGCGTGCCTGAGCTTCTTTAGCTTTCTTTCGAGATGTATTCATAAATTGTTCAACCCCTTTACTAAACTGTGTTGAAAATTTATCGATGCCGCGCTCTGAATGAAATTCAACTCCTAATGAAACATTTAACTTTCGAAAAGATAATTTCGCTTTTTGTATTAATTTTGGAAATGAGTTTTTAATTTCTTTTAAATTCCAATGCAAAGCAGAGCTATGGTATGATTTTATTTCTTTTATTTTTCTAATAACTAAATCATTGTCTAATTGTTGTCGGGTAATTTTGTTTGCTCTGCTAGGATGTTTTTCAGCGTTGTGATAATAAGCAAATACCACAAAAACATCTAATAGGCTCATTAATGAAACGGTATCCCATTGAATGAAGTCGCGATCTCCTTTCTTGCCTTCATCTTTAATGATAGGTATTACGGTAATTTTCTTTAAATTCCCTAGTGTATTATACACTCTTTCATAGGGATATGACCTTGTCCGTTTTGGTGAAACCCATTTCGAAAGTCTGAATGAGAATTTCCCATCATTCACCAAACAAGAGGATGGCAATTCATTCACATTAAAATGCTTAAATTCAAATTCCTTTAAATTACGCACTAACTTGAACTCATACTCTATTCCAGTTATTTGGGCTTTAATTTTCATGTTTATTTTTTTCAATATAATTCAACGTTACAAATCTGTATTGTCCAGTTTTTCTTTCAATAACTTTAAGATCATCATTGTCAGTCTTATTTTCAAATCCACATTTTTTTCTAATCACACTTTCCAAATCTCTTATTATTTCTATTCCTATAGAATTTCTATTTAACTTCTTGGCTACCTTCATTGAAGTTCCACTCCCAAGAAAAGGATCTAATATAGTTTCGCCCGAATATGAAAACAGTTTGATCAATCGGTAAGCAAGTTCGTCTGGAAATGCAGCTACACCTTTTTCAAGATTAGAACCTGGCAAAACATTAGTCATTTCCCATAATGTTTTATACCATCCATTTTCTTGAAATTCCTTTTTATCAACAATTGATTGTTGTCTGATTTCATTACTAATTGAACGATAGTTAAATTTTCCTTTTTGAAAAATAACAATACTTTCCAATAAGTTGTCAGGATAAAAATACATTGGATATGGATTTTGCAATAGAACTCCACTACGTTTACTTATTCTCAAATAGCCATTTGGTTTTTTCCATACTATCTTATCTCTATATCTAAAACCCACATGCTGAAATATTTTGATGGCATCTGCTGTAATTGGATATTTTTCGCCTTTCACAAGCATATCATCTATGTTTAATGCAAAAATTCTACCATCTTGTAAAACACGATATGCTTCATTTGCCATTAGTTTTAGAACACCTAGATACTGATTATAGTTTTTAAAAAGTCCTTCGTAATCGAATGGTGCATTAAAATAAGGCGGAGAAGTAACAATGAAATGAATACTCGAGTCTGGTAATTCAGCCATACTCATACAATTTGCGAATATTACAGTATGCTTGGTATTCATAAGGTAAGAATAATGCTATTTTTTCGCCTTTTGAAATTTTCTATTAGATAAATTACAATTGCTATATATTACAAGGAATTCTTGTTGTCAAACTCATAAAAAAAGCCCGGCTAAAAAACCAGGCTTTTAAAAATTATATCATATGAAAAACCGATTATCGTTTCACAAACTTCTTAGTTGCTATGGTTCCTTCTTGTAGTAATTGTACCAAATATAAGCCTTTGCTAAACTCGCTTACATCAATAGAAACTTGTTGAAAGAGGGCTTCTTCTGTTCGCGAAATTTGTTTCAACAATTTGCCATTTAAATCCATTACTCTAATGTCTACAGCAGCATCCGAATTATAGAAAACAATAATGCGATCATCCGCAATAGAAGGAATCACGTCAAATGCTGCGGTAGGGTCATCTATATTTTTGTCGATTGGAGAAGGCACGGATTGTAAACGCGGTACGGCTAAACCGCCGTTTAAACAAAAATTACTCGAGTTAGATGCACCGAAAGAGCCCCCACCAGAAGCTAAAGGTGTTCCAACGGCATCAAACAAAGTATAATTTCCACATAAGCCTGGTGTAGCTACTAAACTCAACGTGCCTACAATACTTCCCGGACTGATTAAAGTACCCGGTGTAATAAAAGTACTAACCCCAACCGCACTACTTTGGAACGGACACATGCCATTGTTTAGTGAATCATAAAAATTCAGATCATAACATCCATCTGCCAAACAAACTACCGGATTAATATTTAAAGTAGTATTGCCTTGCTGTCCACTATAAGTACCGCCTGAAGATGCTACTTCATTGCCGTTAGCATCCGTAATATTCCAACTGGTTTGCCCTGGAAATCCATCAAAGAAAATACGTAAATCAACCGTTGCACAGCATTGTTCTGCTTCTAACTCCATAGTTGAGATTGTAGAACAACCCGTAGTTGGATTGGTTAACTCATACCAATAGGTAGTAGTGCCAATGGCTTGATTAACAGCGTTGGCATTAATGGCAGTTCCACCTGTAGCCGGATTGCCGCTATACCAGGTGAAATTACCAGAACCCAACAAGCCTTGATATTGGGTTAAATTATAAGGTGCATCACTATCACATACAGCCGGTGGTGCATAATCCGTTGTAATTGGGGAAGGGTTAATTGTTGGCGTTATACAAACACCAGCTTCACAGCCTGTGCCGCCTGCCGTAAATACAGCACAATACATATCGCCACTAACCGGATTCACAATGTTTCCAACAGGCGTACCTCCAATTGCAGGGTCGCCATTATACCATGCAAAAGTACCCGTTGCTGAAGTGATTTGTGCTTGCAGAGTACTAAGGTTTAAATCATCACCTTCGCAAATAGTTGCGGTAGGTGTAAACAAAACTGGTAAGGCTTCAAACATAAAAGAAGCACAAACTGTATTGGTACAACCGGTAGCATTACTCGAAAACTCAGCACAATACAATTCAGAACCAATTGGTATTACATTAGTTGGATTAGCAATGGCGGCTCCTCCACTATTCAACATACCACCTATTGACCAATTGAAAGTTCCATTGGCGGCAATGCTGCTTTCAACAGCAGTTAAATCAAAAGCATCACCCGGGCAAATAGGACCAAGTGTTGGTACATTAACCACTGGTTTAGAATCTACCTGTACATCTAAACAAGCAGTTGCAATACATGCTCCATCATCACAATAACTAACTTCGTAACAATAAGGGGTAAAACCAACGGGTGGTACAACGGTTGTCGGATTAGCAATAACCGCTCCACTGCCGTCTAACCAAGTCACCGTATAATTAGCTGCCGGATTAATATTGAAGGGAACTTCATTAGTTAAATCTAACACATCACCTTCGCACAATTCCACAAAGCCAGCTGCCGGTGTATTTAATGGAGGTAAAAAGCGAACGGCAACCGGTGCTCCTAACACATCGCAATCGGCACATATAGTAGGGAAAGAACTGTTGCAATTCACATTTATATTGAAGCTATAACTCAAAAAGTCACTATCGTTACCGCCGGCACAAAAATCTTGTAAATTAACCGTAACTAAATTGATTTGTTCACCAGAGGGGTTGGCAGTCCAACCGTTTTGATTATAGCATACGTTCGACTGTGAATCGTGTACATTATTGATGTTTGGAAAATTAGAAAATCCACCACCGGGCAAACCACCTATCAAACCAAATAAAGAACTCATTTGTAATGGATCTTCTCCGGCGAAGCAAAGTCCAAAAGCACCTGCGCCATCATCCGTTTCATCATTTACGCATAGTTGGATATTATAAGAAACTAATCCACTACAATAGGGTACTTGCGGCACGGATAAAGTGATTCCACCAATTCCCGGTGTTTGATAAACACCGGCAATAAAACCTGAACCGGGTGGCGTTTCTACTGTACCATTTTCGTTAGTTGCGGTGTAACTTTGGCAGGCGAATGATAAAAACGGGGTAAAATACAATACTTCTCCACAAGGGTCAGTTGGATTTATCAAACTACCATTGTTGGTATAAGTATCTGGCGTTATACTGCCTGGAGCAGCATAGGCTCCATTCACTCCATTTAAACTTGCTGCTAATAAGGCACTTGTACTTGGATAGGCAGATGGTGGATTAGGCGTAACCACATAACCCACTTCGTAACCTAAAGAAGATACTAAAGCAGAGGTGTTGGAGATGTCAAAAGATTCGCCCCAACAAACTGTTGTGGCTGTTGCTGATCCATTACCTGGTCTGTCAACACAATTGGGGCAATTAATGGTTGTTACGCCACTTACCTGACAAGCAGCAGGTGCACCCGCTACGCCAACTGTATAATTTACTAGTGTAAAAGTACCTGGCGCAGGGTCGGTAGCTACACCTGTATTGATGATTAAATTGCCACAATTATCAATTGGCGTAACTGAACAGTTTTCAAACAGAAAATCAAATCCTTCTTCTGGTATATGATACACATTGATGCTTCCAACATTTAATGAGGTATTGGTTGAGGCTATACCATTATTTAAACAAGTCAATTCTGCAGAATAGGTATACGTATTCACATTACATCTATCTGCTGCTAACACGGTATGCATGTAATTAGCTGTGTTTCCACCGGCAATTGCAACACCATTTTCAAACCATTGAATGCTGTAATCCATCCCTTCTACCGCTTGTATTTGATCGACCGCCGCAAATAAATTGACTATATCACCGCCGCAAGCATTAGCCGCTATTGGGCTTACACTAACTAAGTTAGGGCAGGTAAAACAGTTTTCAGTATATTCTCCTAAATTAATACTACAGGTCGGATCGTTAGGATCAATTAATTTGATATTGACACTCGTTCCACTGGCATAGGGACCAAAAGTGTAGGTTCCACCAGTTGCTGTAACACCTGGCTGGCTTGAGCCATCACTTAAAATAACATCTATACTGTTGGAACCGCCTAAACTATTTATGGTAGTACTGATGGTAAAATTACCATTTGCATCACAGGTTGAAGTTACTACAGTTGCACTTGCCGGCACACAATTACCAATACAGTTTACCGGGCTGCTTACTGAAACATCGCAAGGGGCATTGCCACTTGAAATATTGTATGATGCTATTGTTCCATTATCCCCTGGTGTGAAAACCGTATTACCCGAAATGGTAAACGCCGGACAGGGTGGATAAGAGATAGCTATACTACAGTTGGGGTCGGTAGTGTTTGTTGTATTATCAATAACAATTTGACTGGCATTTATTGAAGGATAAACGGTAACATTAACTTGTTGATTGCTTACAATAGTTGAACCATCATGCGTACAAGTTAGCGTTACACTGTAGGTTTCTGTTACTGGAGAACATGTATTATTGCTAACCGTAACGGTGGGTGAAGCACTTGAGGTATTGCTAATACCATTGCCACTCCAATTATAGGTAACATTTGGTGCACCATCTGGATTTAAGCTTGCACTTAAACTGAAGCTACCACCTGAGCAAATATCTGTTTCTGTTGCCTGTGCACTCACAAAAGTTGGACAGCCTTCCACTACACAAATTTCAATGGGGTCGCCACAAATTACACCTTGTGTGGTAACGGCATCAATACAAATTTCACTATTCGGGTCTATGGTGTAGGCAAAACTTCCTGCACCGGCATCTTCCAAAGTGATTGACCAGGTTCCATTCGGATCAACACTTAAGCCCAATAAACTTAAAGGCAAAGGTGAAAGAGAATTAATCAAATCTATCCCAAAAGTGAGCGGACCTTGAACTACTCCATCTGGCTGAACTACTGAAAGACTTACATCTCCTGAGCCGGTTAAATTGATGCCCAAATCTCCGCTGTAAGTTGCACCTGGCACATAACAGATGCCTGCAATGTTAAAAGTGATGTTATCACTTCCTCCAGCAGGCACATTGCCAGTAAGCGGAACGCCTAATGAATTAAACGGTACACATTGTTGTGGAATAGTTGTTCCTGATGGCACACATGGGGTAAATTCAAAACAGCCTAAGTTGTTACAATCAGGCATAAAGCTAAAGTTACCGGTTTGCCCCGATGTCCATTGAATTGCAGAAGAGGGCAATGCACCAGCATCAAAAGTAGTGCTGGAAATGTTGACATTACCACCATCGCAGGCAATTTGGTAAGTGCCATCCATATTGTCAATTAGGTTGGGGTTGCCGCCGGCAGTACCATCAACACATTGACCAAACATATAGTTAGCACTCAATAAAATACCTAGCATTAAACATAGTCGAGCTATTTTCATAAAAGATTTAGTTTAAATTGTTATCAAATTCACAATAAAAGTACAGTTTCTTTTTATATTTCATAAATTATAAAGATGATTGTTTTGTTTATATCGGTTGCACAAATGATTGCAAATGATATAATAGCGCAATAAAATTTTACATTGAAATAATAATAACAACAGCAATTTTATTAAAAAGATGAAGAAAAACGTATTCAAAATTAGTCTTGCCATTGTAGCGGCATTTTTTGCAGTGCTATTCTGTTTTATCGTAATTCCAGCATTATTTGATAGTAAAGATATTTTAGGAGCCATTGCTGGCGGATTTGTGAATCCTTTTGCAACTGCCTATTCAATGGATGCTATTTGTTGTTGGGTAGTTTTATTGATTTGGGTGATTTATGAAATGCCCAAAATAAAATATGGCTGGGTGTGTTTACTGCTTGGTCTTGTTGCGGGGGTTGCTGTGGGCTTTGCTGTTTATTTGATTGTTAGAACAAACCAAATAGAACTTTAGTTTTTAAACTATTATCAACAAGTTTATCAAAGTGCTTGATGCTTTTCTGGTTTCGAGTGCCGGTTTTTTTATTTTTGTACGAAGCACCGAAGTTTTTAAACTAGCCCCGATTGCAGCGGTTATGCAATTTTGCAGCGCAGATTTTGAAGCATAGCAATTGCATTTGAGCGGAAAGCGGGACGGGTGTTATTATAATGATATTTGGTTTCGCTTCAAAAAAAATTAAGGCAAAAGTGTTAACTACTATTTTGTTTATGAATGAGAAAAAAATAAATTTATTTTCTGCGCATTCCTTAATCTCCACTAACAAAGGCTAAACAATAATTAGGTTGGTTGAGATAGTTAACCGCTATTAACTTTTTAAAATTGTCTTTTACAATAAGCGCCCATACTATGCCGGTTGTTTTCAATTCAAAAGCATCAATCTGCAGTTCTGTTTTAAAATCCACTTTTTTTTGGTTGTAATATTTATACATTGCTTCTTTAATGCTCCAATTTATGGTTAATTTAGGTATAGGGTTTTCGGTAGGTAGGTCAAATAATTCTTTATCCGAAAGAAATTTCGAGGCAATTTTTAAGATGCGTTCGTGCGGAATTTCAATGTCGATGCCGATGTACTTTTTCTGATCTAAAAAAACACAAACAAAATGCCGACAATGCGATATGGAAATATTCATGTTGGTATCAACCAAATAAGGATTCCGGTTTTCATCATATTGAATTTGAATGGGTTTCCCTAATAGCTGATTGACCAATATACGTGTTATCAACCATTCTTTTTTTCTTTTCTCAACCAGAAAACGATCATACTTTTGTTGATCTATTGCTGATAATTGAATCCTGTTTTCTAATTGAACAAGTGTTTCTTCTATTTCCCAAATACTTATTATGGAGTTTTTAGAAGGATAAAATGTTTGAATAACCGGCATATATCAAAAAGGCAAAAGTATTACTAAAATTAGATTTAATAACTGAAATATTCACGAATAATTTTCAACCAAACCCTATTAAAATTTTGTTCGTTATTCCTCCATCAAAACTTAACATTATATGCTATATTTGAAGCATTATTCCTAATGCAAACAGTTCGATTAAAGTGGCTAAATTAATTTTTGTAACAGGAGGAGTTACCTCGTCGCTTGGTAAAGGTATTATTTCAGCATCAATTGCGAAATTGTTGCAAGCCAGAGGCTTTAAGGTAACCATCCAAAAATTTGATCCTTACATTAATGTAGATCCGGGTACGATGAACCCTTATGAACATGGCGAATGTTATGTTACTGATGATGGTGCAGAAACCGATTTAGATTTAGGACATTATGAACGCTTTTTAAATGTACCAACCTCACAGGCAAATAATGTAACTACCGGTAGAATTTATCAAACCGTTATTCAAAAAGAAAGACGTGGCGATTATTTGGGTAAAACCGTACAGGTAGTACCGCACATTACCGATGAAATAAAACGAAGGGCAAAGTTATTGTTAAATGATGGTCAGTTTGACATAGTTATTACCGAATTAGGTGGTACAGTTGGTGATATAGAATCTCTGCCTTACATAGAGGCTTTGCGACAATTGCGTAATGAAATGGGTTATCAAAATACCTTAGTGGTGCATTTAACTTTAGTGCCTTATTTAAGTGCCGCTAAAGAATTGAAAACCAAACCAACTCAACACTCGGTAAAAGAATTATCAAAAAATGGAGTGCAGCCCGATGTATTGGTTTGTAGAACAGAGTACGAACTACCCGATGAAGTACGTGCTAAAATAGGTCGGTTTTGTAATGTTGAGCCCGATGCTGTTATTGAAGCCATAGATGCAGAAACTATATATGATGTACCTTTAATTATGTACGAAGAAGGTTTGGATGAGATTGTGATGAAAAAACTCAATCTATTTACAGAGGTTGAACCCGATTTGACCAGTTGGGCTACTTTTGTGCATCATTTAAAAAACCCGAAAGATGAGATTAATATTGGCTTAGTCGGAAAGTATTTAGAACTGCAAGATGCCTACAAATCCATTTATGAATCTTTTGTACACGCCGGTTCGGTAAGTCAGTTTAAGGTTAATGTCATCAGTATTCATTCAGAAAAAATAGAAGCCGGTAATGTTGGAGAACATTTTAAAAACTTAAATGGTGTTTTGGTGGCACCGGGTTTTGGTGATAGAGGTATTGAAGGTAAAATTACGGCTATCCAGTATTTAAGAGCGCAGCATATTCCATTTTTTGGCATCTGTTTAGGCATGCAATGTGCGGTAATTGAGTTTGCCCGCAACATGTTAAACTTAACAGAAGCGCACTCTACCGAGATGTTTAAAGAAACCCGCCATCCGGTAATAGATATTATGGCTGAACAGAAAAACATAACCGATAAAGGTGGAACGATGCGATTGGGGGCTTATCCATGTCATTTACTATCAAAGCAGTTGATTGATATTTATCAAACTGCTGAAATATCCGAAAGGCACCGGCATCGCTATGAATTGAATAATGCATACCGAAGTCGATTAGAGCATGCCGGATTAGAAATTGCCGGGGTACATCAACAATTAGATTTGGTTGAAATTATTCGTTTAAAAGATCATCCTTGGTTTATTGGGGTTCAGTTTCATCCAGAATTGAAAAGTACCGTGGACAATCCGCATCCGCTGTTTGTTGATTTTGTGAAGGCTGCGGTTAAGCATAAGCAAAAATTTCTTTTAGAACTTAAAAAATAAAAGGCTCTTTTTTTAGAAGCGAGACATCAATCAGATTTGGAAAGGGGCTACCCGCTGTCCGCTAAATCTTTCTCAACCTTGCAAGATTGAGAAAGGATACCGCTCCCATCGGGGCTAAACTTTTAACTTCAGTTTTATTCATTACCCTTTTTTATATTCTGTAAATTTGAATCAGTTAATAACCATAATAAACCTAAGAAAAATAGACAAGTTAAAAAGGTAGCTCGATTAAAGTAAGTAAAACAAACGTCATGCCGGAAATCTGCGGAGCTCGCGGAGTAGATTATCCGGCATCTCTCCTAAAAACACCCTCTTAAACCTTGAATTTAGGGGGAAACCTTAGGTGAGATCGCTGATAAATGTTCCGTTACTCTCCACATTTTCTGCGATGACGCCAGTTGGTATTGCGAATTTCTGGGGGGTTCAATAGCCTCTTCTTATTTAAAATTTGAATTAAGTGTAAACTACTTTGTTGTTTAGATAAACTTGTCGAAAAATACTAAAATCAAGAATTGAGTTAACCATAAATACACACATAATTATAATCTTTCAAAACCTGTTGTAAAAAGGGAATAGGCAACACACCATCTTCAGGGGCTTCAATAACCGAACGGATTTTCGTACTTAGTTGCACCAACATATCCGGGTTTTCGTAAGAACGGTTCATAATCGATTTGATGATTTCCACATCGCGATCGGTTAAGCGCAAAACATTTTGATAGGCTACTTGATGATTAGGATCTACTTGAGCAAAAATAGTATCTTCTGCATGAACTTCGGGTTTTAGTTTTATAACAATGGTGTTGGCACCAAGGTCACCGAGGCGTTGCGATTTTTGAGAAAATAAAATACTGCAAATACCAATACCCCAATAGGGTATAGCATCAATTATTCTCAATATCCAACGAATAAAATAATTACCAAATTTGGGTTGGCTGCCATCCGTTTTTACTACTTTTACTTGCATAGCCCGTTTACCAAAACTTTGCCCTTGCATCAACTGTTCGCAAAGTAAGTGATAAAAAATAATGGGTGATACAATTAAAAACATGATTAGGGCAGCAATTAATGAATACATATCAAAAGCATCAGAAAATGTATCATCAAATGGTGTATCTATATCGCCTCCATCAAACAAAAAACTGAACATAAAAACGAGTAATAGAATGTAAGCTAATATAATTAAGCTATCTATCAAATAAGCCAATATCCGGTCGCCAATAGATGCCAATTGATAATTTATTTGAACATTTTGGCTGGTTTTTACGTTTACGTTTTGCATACTGTATTTTGTCGGCTTAAAGTTACGGCATTCATCTAATAATTAATATTATTATGATAACTTTGTGTTTTAAATATAAATCAAACAAAAACTAAAAAATTGCGCGAAGCTCTGTTCATAAAAAATAATATTGACCGTTGGAAAGCGGTAGAACAATTAATTGCCGAAAAAAATCAGGCTAATCGTAGTCCGGATGAATTAGCGGATGTGTATATTAACTTATCTGATGATTATGCGTTTGCTAAAACCCATTACCCGAATAGCAAAGCCACCCAATATATTAATCAGTTGGTGGTAAATCTTCACCAAAAAATTTATAAAAACAAAAAAGAAAAAACCAATCGTTTAGTAACGTTTTGGCAATACGAATTACCCTTAGAAATATTTAAGCACCGCGCCAAATTATTGTATTCACTAATCTTCTTTTTAACCTTTGCTTTAATTGGTGCAGTATCAGAAGCTAACGAAAGTGATTTTGCCTCTTTAATATTAGGCGAAAGTTATGTACGAATGACCAAAGAAAATATTAAAAAAGGCGACCCGATGGCGGTTTACAAAGGCATGGAAGAATCGACCATGTTTATGGCAATTACCTTGAACAATGTACGGGTTTCTTTTTATGCCTTTGTAGCTGGTATTTTTATCTCCATAGGCACCGTTTTTATATTAATGATGAACGGAATTATGGTCGGTTGCTTTCAATATTTTTTTTATAAACACGGGGTATTAACCGAAAGTGTTTTAACTATTTGGATTCATGGAACCTTAGAAATTTCTGCCATTGTTATTGCCGGTGGAGCAGGCTTGGTTTTAGGCAACAGCATATTGTTTCCAAAAACCTACAGCCGTATAGTAAGTTTTAGAGCAGGTTTTAAAAGTGGGTTGAAAATAGTAACCGGTTTGGTGCCGGTTTTTATTACTGCCGGTTTTTTAGAAGGCTATGTTACCCGGCATACCGATATGCCGCTGTATCTCAGCTTAATTATTATACTGGGCTCATTGGCTTATATCGTTTGGTATTTCATTATTTATCCAAGAAAAATTAATACGCTATACAACAAAACTATAACACATGAATAATGCAAAATTAGACTTATGCCGCCACCGTGATTTTGGTGGCTTGTTTAGCGTAACTATCGATTTCATTAAGCAAAATTTTAAGCAATACTTAAAAACGATGTTAATGTATGTTTTTCCATTTATGTTGTTGGCAGGTTTTGCAGTAGGCTATATTTTTCAATCTGTTGATGTTTTTGATTTGGAAAGTTTAGAATCTAACCCCGGTGATTTAGCCAATATTGATTGGATAAGCTTTGGAGCGGCTTTTTTAGCTACCGTACTATTTTATGGTATCGCTCTTATAATGATGTGTGCAATCTCTTTCAGATATGTTCAATTGTATGTAGAAAGGGAGTCAATTACTCATTTAAACCCAAAAGAAATTTGGAATGAAAGCAAAGGTAATATGGGTTGGCTTATTGGCTATTCTCTTATTTTTCTATTCTTTTTTTTGGTTGCTTATGTAGGAATTGCCGCCTTGGTTGTTTTTATTAGTCAAGCACTAAGTCCATGGTTATTACTAGTCATTATACCACTTTTACTTATCTTGTTTTTTTATGTACTGTTTACAAGTTTTTATATAATGCCCTTAAAAATGGAAGAACCTCAACTCGGCTTTTTTCAAGTTTTTGGTAAATGTTTTGAACTGATAAAAGGCAATTGGTGGAAGTCGTTTGGGTTTATTTTTGTTTTCAATATGTTATTAGGCATCGTATCATACGTATTTATAATTCCTATGTATATAGCCATGTTTAGCATGGCATTGTTTCAAGGTAATAGCATTGCTATGTTTTTAACAGGATTAACTTCTGGCGTTTCGTACGGATTAGCGATTTTAGTAAGTGGCTTTATTTATATTGCCATTGCCGTATTGTTTTATAGTTTATACGATAAACTAACGGGCAATAGCCTTAAAGATCAAATAGACTCCATTGGCAGCGGCATGGGTTACGATACTGTCAAAAGTATTTAATATTGAATGGTTAATAAATAAATGAGCAACAAAAAATTAGACATATTTCGCCATAGAGATTTTGAAGAATTGCTGACGATAACATATGAGTTTCTGAAACAACATGTGTTTAGTTTGGCAAAGTTTGCCAGCATTTTGGTTTTGCCGTTTATTGCCCTATCTGCCATTTTTCAGTTTGATTTGTTGATCAATAAACAGCTCAATATCTTTGAAATATTAAATGAACTAAAATTAGATACGGCGGCTTTCAATCCTATTGAAGGTGCTACCAATTTATTTTTCATAGTACTTTATTTAGTTACTTTATCGGTAATGGGCACTTTAGTTTATGCCTATATCATAACATATAAAAATGGAGCATCTACAAAAAAAATAAAACTTACTGCGCTTTGGAATGAAGGCAAAAGCATTGTATTATGGTTGTTGTTGTTTAATGGAATTGTCTTTTTCTTACTATCAGTACATATGTATTTTTTGGGCTATCTAAACGTATTGACTACTATTAGTTATACTATGTTTATTTGGGGCTTCACTATGTTATTGTTGAGTTTTTCATTTATCGTATCTTCCAATATTATTGCTTGGGGTTCTTTTTATGTGCTCCTTTTTGTTTTTGTAGTAGTGCCTGTTTTTGTGTTGAGTTTCTGGCTTTTTATCAGATGTATTTTATTGTTGTTATATAGTGTACCCCTAAAATTAGAAGAGCCCAATTTAAGTTTCACTCAACGCTTAGTCAAGTGCTATCAACTTTTTGAAGGGGAAGCCTTAAAATCGTGGGTATTCATTCATGCCCTTAGTTTCGCCTTGTTTTTTATAACTTATGTTGCCAGCATGCCGGTTTATGGCTTGTTACAAAAAATAGGTATAACAGAGCATGCCACTATAAGTTCAATCACCACTATTGTGTTTAAATGTTTTTCATATGGATTAGTGGTATTATTATCAGGACTAATGCATTTGGCAATCTCTATTTCATTTTATAGCTTGTATGCAAAAATTGCAGAATCCTCAAAAAGAAAGAGCCACCTAAGCAACGGACCGCTTGGCTACAAAATTTATGAAAACTAAGAATAACATGGCGAGAACATTTCTTATCCTTATCCAATTCATGTTGGGCAGTTTCCTATTTGCCCAAAACGATACGATTACCTCAGCCAACAACTCAACCTTTAGAAACTTTGATACCGAAAAAATAACCGACTACCAAAACAGCGATGATTTTGCCTACATCAACAAAAAGCCATATAGCCCCGCCTTTGTAGATTGGCTAAAAGCTAAATTCGCTCAATTGATGGATTGGTTATTCGGTTCAGAAAAATCGAAAACCTACTCCGGTAATTTGTTTGATGTGTTAAAATGGGTGATTATCATCTTAGGAGTTTTATTGGTAATGGCTAATATATTAGGGGTAGAGTTTACGCAGTTGTTTACCCGCAAACACGATATTAAAGAAAACATTTTTAACGAAGCCTTAGAAGAAAACATCAACGAATTAAACTTTGAAGAATTGATTGCCCAACATCTTAAACAAAAAAATTACCGCTATGTGGTACGCTTATATTATTTAAAAGCCCTTAAAAATTTGAGCGACCAAGAAGCTATTGATTGGCAAACCTTTAAAACCAATCGCGAATATTACCACGAAATTAAAGATCAACCAACACAACAAGCCTTCGGAAAAATAACCGAATTATTTAACTACGTTTGGTACGGCGAGTTTGAAGTAAATGAACTAAAACTACATGATTACCTAGCCGACTTTGATAATTTTAATCAACAAGTAAACCAACTCAATTTTGCTTAAAAATAAAGCCCCTTATATTATTTTAATATTGGGTATAGCCTTACTCACCTATGCCGAATTAACCAAACCTAAACCCTTAGATTGGTCTACCACGTACGCTAAAGATGACAAAATACCCTACGGAGCTTATGTACTCTATAATTTATTACAAGATATTTTTCCAAAAGATGCGCTGTTTGTAAAAACCGAAAGCGTGTACGATGATTTTGATTTTGATGAAGAAAACGATGCCGTACCACTCGCAGAAAACACCAACTACATTCACATTTCAGAAGAAGCCCCCTTTGTTTTTAATAAAGCGGCTGCAAGCGTTTATATAGATGAATATGAAACTGAAGTATTGTTAGCCTATGTTGCAGAAGGCAATCAGGTTTTTCTATCCTCCAATATTTTCAACCCTTTATTAGAAGATACCTTAGGTTTCCAAACTACTTATTTTAATAATTTTGTGTTTAGTGAAAATCGTTTGCAAACCTATTGTTACCATAATTTATTTGAAAGCCAACTACCTATGCGATACTTTAGCAATGTATTAGATTCTATAAAAAATGAAACAGCCGAAATTTACGCTACCTTAAATGAAACACCCGTATTAGCAAAATTTCCATTTGGTAAGGGCAATTTTTTTATCAGCACTACCCCTAAATTGTACAGCAATTATTTTTTACTAAAAGAAGACAGCCTGAATACCAATAACTATCTAATAGCAGAACATACCTTTAACTTACTACCCGCCCGCATCACCTATTGGGATGAACATTATAAATTAAGCATACAAGACCCTATGGATCAAAAAGGACCCCTGCATTATGTATTATCAGTACGTGCCTTAAAGTGGGCAATTTATACGGCGCTGTTTACCTTGCTCATTTTTATGTTGTTTAAAAGCAAACGCTTACAAAGCATCATACCTATAGTAGAACCCGAAAAAAATCTGGACGTCGATTTTGCTACCACCATTGGCACTTTATATTACAACGAAGGCAATCACGCCGATTTAGCCAAAAAGAAAATTACCTATTGGAAAGAATATGTCCGCAACCGCTACAACCTGCCTACCAAAGTGTTAGACCAACGCTTTAAACAATTGTTGCAAAAAAAATCATCCATCAAAATAGACGAAATAGATCAATTGGTAGATACCGCCAATCGCTTAGAAACTGCTCAATCTATTGATAAAAATTATTTAATTAATTTCAATAAATTGTTGGATCGGTTTTATGCAAACAAATAATTACTAGCCTGAGCTGATGTTTTGTGTGAGTATTTTTTTTTTGAAAAGAAAGCCGCAACAACTAAGGAAGTGTAGTCCCGCTATCCGCTCAAATACCATTTTGCCAACGCTGCATTGCCTGCCCTTCAAATGGTATAACCGCTACTATCGGGTTTAGGTTGCCAACTTTTGTGCTTCGAGAGAGAAGCAAAATATACTAATGGGTTAAGCATTAAGTTTAACTCGTCATTATCCTACGTAAACCTATTGCACAAAAATAATCCCAGAGGGATGACAGCTTGGTAGCATAAAAGGCTACACATTAGCAAAGCTCCGGAGGAGCGACACCGCCCAAAGTTATTTAAGATGACGCTCCGCAGGAGCTCAATTAAATTAAATTGCTTAGCTACCAAGTTGTAGCACTTCCAGCGCCTGCATTAAATAAATACATTTTAATTACTATTAAAACATGCTCGTTTATTTAGTTCTTAAAACACTAGTACCAATTTAACTATAATAAGTGACACAAAATTTTGCAATTAATTTGGTAGGCTCAAAGTAAAAAACCAATACATAGCAAGCGAAAAGTTGGCACAAAAAACTTTAGTTTAATTTAGTGAGATTGAACCGAAAAACGTAATCATATCAGAAAGGTCTGACGAATATTTTTAACCAAAAGCTTGTGCTGAACTTGATTCAGTAACTCCCAAAATTAAAACTAAGTTGGTGTTACAGTTTATGTTCAATTTGGTGAAATATATTGAAGCAAGATTAAAATTAAATGCTTATTTTAGCGAACTAATGATAATCCAGATAAAACCATTTTCATTTTTTGCCATAATTTTTTGCTATTCAACCTTTGCCTATAGCCAAACAAATACCGTTGGTGTAGTGCTTAACAACGAACTATCGGTTGATGGATATACTTTGTTTTCACCAAAAAACAATTCAACCGTTTATTTAATTGACAACTGCGGCGAAATGGTGCATTATTGGAGCACGCCCGATACTGCAAGTGGCAGCTTACATTTGTACAATAATGGCGATTTGTTATTTACTGCCAAGGATTATTCTACGGATGTTTTTGCCATGCCGGGAAAAATGGGTATCGTAAAAAAATATGATTGGGCGGGTAATTTGTTATGGTCGAACACTTTTGTAAAAGAAAACGACTATTGTTTCCATCACGATATGGAACCTTTACCCAACGGCAATATTTTGTTAACGGCTTGGGATTATTACACCAAAGAAGAAGTATTAGCCAGAGGAAAGAATAGGTCGGGCAGCAGTTTGTGGGCAGAAAAACTGATAGAAATTCAATTATTGCCCAATAATGTATTTGAAGTTGTGTGGGAGTGGAAAGTGTGGGATCATACCGTTCAAGATATTGATTCTACCTTAAATAACTATGGAGTAGTAAAAGAACATCCCGAAAAAATAGATTTAAATTATTACAATGCCACAAATTTCGATTGGAAGCATTACAACGGAATTTCATATAATAAAGACGAAGATTTAATTGCAATCAGCAGCCCTACATTTAATGAGGTTTACGTGATTGACCACAGTACTACTACCGCAGAAGCAGCATCTGATTCAGGAGGAAATTTCGGCAAAGGTGGCGATATTTTATACCGTTGGGGTAACCCAAGAACCTACGAAAGAGGCGGCATTAGCAATCAAAAATTATTTGGTCAACACAACGTACAATGGATAGCCGATAGTTTACCCTACGGTGGGTCTATTATGGTTTTTAATAATGGCAGAGGCAGACCAGGTCCTAGTTTTTCTTCTATTGATATTTTTTCACCTCCTAGAGATGAAGAAGGTCATTTTATAATTGATAGTTTGCGGGCATACGGTCCAACTACCTTAACTAAAATTTATACCTATCCAGAAGATGAAACAGCAATGTACTCACAGTTTTCAAGTGGCGTTCAAATGTTACCCAATGCCAATGTATTGGTTTGTCCAACAAGTGCTTTCTATTTTGTAGAAATAACACACGATAATAAAATAGCCTGGAAATACCAAACTCCCATAAGCAAGTATGGTATTTTATCACAAGGGGACTCTATTACCAATACCGAAACTACTTGGCGGGCTACGCGTTTGCTTGCCTCACATCCAGCATTTAAAGGCAGAGATTTAAGCACGAAAGGAACTATTGAATATGGTACAGACGAAAACAATTGTAGTTTATTGGTAAATGAAGATTTTTTTGTTTGCGATACTTGCACTACTAAAATAATAAATACGATAAACAATAATTCACCTATTGAAGAAAGTTTAAAAATTTATCCTAATCCGACAAAACATAGCTTAACCATACAATTAAATCATCTTAAAATATATAACTTTAAAATAGTTGATGGTGTGGGCAAAGTAGTTATTCAAAATTCTTTAAAGCCATCTTACCATGATAATTTCATTGAAATAGACATACAAAAACTAAGAAGCGGAACCTATTTTCTATCTTTTAAAAACCATCCAAAATCATATAAATTTATAGTCTATTAATATTTCATAGTAAAGACATTTTGAACACATCGAAAAATCAAACAAAAAACATTTAAAAAAAAGAAACGATAAGCCATTAATGGATACAAACATAGAATTTCAAAACCGGATTGACTTAAGTCAACTACAACAAGCCGCTCTACAAATAAAAACGGAGTTGGGCAAAATAATTATTGGAAAAGAAGACACGATCGATTTGCTGATAGTTGCCTTACTTAGCGGAGGACACGTTTTGTTAGAAGGCGTACCCGGCGTTGCCAAAACTTTAATGGCTAAACTGTTGGCAAAAACTATTGCTTCCGGTTTTTCGCGTATACAATTTACACCCGATTTAATGCCTTCTGATATTTTGGGCACTTCGGTATTTAATATGAATCAATCGGAGTTTGAGTTTAAGCCCGGTCCCATTTTTTCTAATATTATTTTAATAGATGAAATTAACCGTTCACCGGCAAAAACGCAAGCTGCTTTATTTGAAGTTATGGAAGAACGGCAAATTACCATTGAAGGAAAGGTGTTTAACATGGAAGCCCCTTTTATGGTGTTGGCTACTCAAAACCCAATTGACCACGAAGGTACTTATCGATTACCCGAAGCACAGTTAGATCGTTTTCTGTTTAAACTCATTTTAGATTATCCTACTTTAGAAGAAGAAACGGCAATCATTACACGTTTTCATGAACTAAGGAATGTGATTGATTTGAACAGCATTCAATCATTTATAAATCAAGCGGCTTTACAGGAGTATCAAAACGCCGTTAATCAAATACACCTTGAACCAAACTTAATTAAGTACATTGCCGAAATAGTAAACGCTACACGCAACTCAGGTGATATTTTTATTGGGGCTTCACCGCGAGCTAGTTTAGCAATTTTAAATGCCAGTAAAGCTTATGCTGCTATTCAGAACAGAGATTTTGTTACCCCCGATGATATTCAATATGTAGCTAAACCCGTGTTAAATCACCGGATTATTTTGTCTGCCGAAAAAGAAATGGAAGGCTTTAGTCAAACAGATATTATCAATAACTTAATTGAACATATTGAAGTGCCGCGATAATTTAAAATTAATAAATTATAGATTAATAATTACTTGTGATACAACTATTCAAAGATCTTTTTCTAAGTCGCTATTTTTTTATCCTCCTAATTGTAATTGTTTTACTATTTGTAGTGGCTTACATTTTTCCTATTTTATTTTTTATACCGCAGTTACTATTGGTCGCTTTCGTTTTGGTTTTTATAACCGATATTATGGTGCTGTTTAATGTAAAAAAAGGGATAGAAGCCAAACGGCAAGTAGCGGATAAATTGAGTATTGGAGATGAGAATAACATAGTACTTTCGGTCAAAAATTTTTATCGCTTTCCGGTAAAAGTAGAAGTGATTGATGAAGTACCCATTCAATTTCAAATAAGAGATACCCAATTTGAAGCCGATATAGACACCTTAGAAGAAAAAAATATTGCCTATACTTTACGACCGGTGAAACGCGGAACATACACGTTTAAATGGATTAATATTTATGTGAGTGGTTTTTTGAGATTGGCTAAACGCCGCTTTCGTTTTGAAGCCAATCGCGAAATTCCGGTGTATCCTTCCATTATACAAATGCACCAATACGAGTTGATGGCTTTTGTGAATCCTAATGCAGAATTGGGTTTGAAAAAGATTAGAAAAATTGGACAAAGCAGCGAGTTTGAACAAATAAAAGAATATACCTTAGGCAATGATATAAGAACCATTAATTGGAAGGCAACTGCCCGTAAAAATCAATTAATGGTTAACCAGTATGAAGATGAAAAATCACAACATATTTATAACCTAATTGACAAGGGGAGACTGATGCGTTCCCCCTTTAATGAAATGACTTTGTTAGATTACGCCATTAATGCCAGCTTGGTGCTCAGCAATATTATTATTAAAAAACAAGACAAGGCGGGCTTGCTTAGTTTCAACCATCAACCCGATTCATTTTTAAAACCAGACAATAGAATAAAGCAACTCAAAAGCATTTTAGAAATCTTATACAAAGAAAAAACCAATTTTTTAGAAAGTGATTTTAGCAAAGTATATGCCTTTGTTAGAAAAAATATAAAACGTAGAAGCCTGCTCATTTTATATACCAATTTTAATAGTATGAGTGGATTAAAGAGACAACTACCCTATTTGCGTATCATTAATCGATTTCATTTATTGGTGGTCGTTTTTTTCAAAAACACCGGTATAGAAACTATCAGTCAACAAAAAGCCAATACCTTAGAAGATATTTACATCAACACCATCGCAGAAAAATTTGCTTACGAAAAACGACAAATAGTAAAAGAGTTAAATAAAAACGGTATACAAACCATCTTAACTGCTCCTGATGATTTAACACTAAACACCATCAATAAATACTTAGAGTTGAAAAGCCGGGGATTGATTTAAATAACAAATAAAAGTATTTTTTTAAGATGACATTTCAAATCGTTTTCTCAGTTCTCTAATAAATCTAAATGGAAAAACAGTACATTATTTTACGAACTAAACTGCTAATAGCAAAAATTTATAGTTAGGAGTCAGGAGTTTGCACACAAAAAAAAGACCATCAACTTAATTGACGGTCTTTAGTTTCATAATCCCAAAAAATGAAACCGCTATTAGTTAAGTTCAGTAGAATTTTGCATTACCCAATCACCTTTTACTAAGCGAGTTACATAACAGTTATCTGCTTCGGCAATCAACATCTTCTTTTGCTCGTCCGAAATATCGCCTTCAATTTTAATGGCTGATTGAACTTCCGTAACAAACGAACCATCTTCCTGGCGTTTCACAACTTGACTCAATTGCGCATCCACATCTCGTATTTCAATATTCTTTCTTCTGGCAACATTGCGAATGGTTGCCACTTTGCACATTGATATACCTGCCAAAACCAATTCCGGTGGCGTCATACCCAAATCTGTTCCCTTTACCTCTACCGGTTCGTCTCCAACAATGGTATGCTTTCCGTTGCTAATAATGGATTGGTAACCTATGTTGATATTCTTAATGTTTATTTCTGTTGCCATTTTATCACCTATTTAATCTGATTTAAAAAATTACTAAATTTCTGCAGCTATAGGAAAGTCAATTTCTAGTTCAGTCAAATTATGAAAAGTATTGGTAATATTTATGATTCCCGCAGCAATTACCAAGTCAACAAAATTTTCTTTAGTATACCCAGCACTAAAAAATGCCTGCTTGAGTTCCTCACTTATCCTTCCCCTTTTTTCAGCTATTGCTTTCGAAATGTTGGCTAATGTATTCAACTTGCCATCCCAACTGGCACCACCTTTTCTGAGCTCAATAATTTGTTCATCTGTAAAACCATTCATTTTCGAAATAGCAGTATGTGCTGCTTGACAATATCTACATCCATTCACTTGGCTAATCGCTAAATCTATTACCTCTTTCTCTTTTTTAGAAAATGAAGTTTTGGCGTTTGAAAAATCTAAATAATTTTTTAAAGCATTATCAGAATGTGCCATAGCCGCATATATGTTTGGTACAAAGCCTAAAGCCCCTTTCAAGTTGTCGAAAATAGCTTGATTAGTTTCCGATACTTCTTCCCTTGTAGGCACGTTTAAGGTTGTGTTTGTCTCTACCATTGTTTTACTATTTTAAAATTTATTGTAATTATTTTAACACTGCAAAGATACAATTAATAAAACAAGGTACAGATAGGTAACAATGCCCGAAGATTAGTCAATATTTCCCTTTTTCAATTTTATTTTGCTTGTTATTTGAGTTTTAATTTTTTAAAGTTTCACTTAACTCCATTCCACCCCATCACACATATTTAATATAAACGTAATCGTCAATCCCATACTTTGAACCCGCTCTTCCAAAACTGCTTTCTTTAGCTCAGCAAAGGAGCAACACTTGTAGAAATCATTTCGGTGTTAATTCCAACCATTCCATATTCTAAAACCTCTGCCACTCTCCAAATTCAGGCATAATCTTGTCCATAAAAGTAAAAAGCTAAACCAAAGCAGTGCGCTCTTCCGCTTTAACAACCATCGCAAAAATGAAGAAATAATTTTCAACCAGCATGGCTTTATTAACTTAAGTTTCGGTAGTAAAACAATTGCTGTTCCATTGTGTCAACAAAAGCATTGCCACTTTACTACAATAAGTGAACAGGTTCACTTGTATGATTTTATGCTTGTGCCCAAGCTTGGTAATTTCTCTAAATATAAAATCCTGTTTTCTATAGAAGTTCTGACCCGTAAAGCTACTGCTGGTAGGTCTTTGTCACAATAATAATTGAAGATTTGCCTTAAACGCCTCTTTGCATTTGCCGTTATAACAATATTCACACCTTCCAATTTTCTTTCATCATATCTCGTATTGGAGTTACATTCCCTTCTGCAATATCACGCTCAGCATCCAACGCACGTTGGTGGAGTTCTTCTACCGTTAATGGTGTTATCTCAGCTTCTTCCTCTTTCAAAGCTTTAATCTGTTTGGATAACCGATATATCTTGCAATTGCACCAACCACTCAGTAAGCCGAAGTTTTTCTGCTTGAAGATTTATCATCGTTTTCTTTTTTACATAGATACGAAGATTTCAATTGCCATTATGAGAGATACAGTATGCTTGCTTTAGTTTCTAAAAAGAGTTTCGGCGAGAATAAAATTAACTTCATCAAGTTTGGGATTCAATACGGATTTTTAGTAGGGTTTTGTCTCGTATCAAAAATATTGATGATAATTATTGCCTTTCCTTTCTTGCGGTAATACAGTAATTTGTGCTTGTCAATTCTGTAAAATCTTACAGACTTACTTTTAGATGAAGGTCTACCAATTTCTGGAAATTTTTTAATCAACTTGATTTTCTCATCCACATTTTCAATAAATTGGTGTACTACTTTTCAGATGCTACTTCATACAGATAATCAATAATTTTAGTGAGTTTATTGCTTGCTCTTTTGTTCCAAATTACTTTTTCAACCATTTGGCATACTTTGCTGACACTACCTCGTGACTTACCAAGTTTTCATTTTTTTCAGATTCTTCAATTGACAATTCCAATTCTTTTAACTGGCTTTCAGATAATTTGTCTTCAAGGTTTTGGTCATCTATGGACTCATTAATAACTCCAGCAACTAATTTTTGTATTCTGCTTAAGGTGTCTTTATCATTTATGCTTGATATTAAATCAATTAGTCTACCTTTTAATTCTAAAGCACTCATATTTTTAAACTCAAAGTTAATTGATTATAAAGGTAGTATTTTTAAATGAAAGTGTTAAAAAATCTTCAATTGTATCTCCTCCTTCTAAGTATTCCAAAATGCTTTCAACCGGGTATCGCAAACCTCGTAATTCGGGTTTGTCGTACGATACCTTTGGGTCTATTGTAATGCGTTTCAATAATTCTATTGATATAATTTTTATGTAAGATGCCATTTTTTTGGTGGAAAACATAAGTCGTAATTGCTCTTTGTCTGTGCCGAAAATCAAACAAGTAAATTTATAAGATTTAGGCTAAGTTTGTTGCATTGCAAATGCTTGCTTTAGTTTTTTAAATATAGATGGGGTGAGATTTTTATAAATCTTGCCGAGAGTTGAGATGCTTCGAGCATTCGAGATTTTTGTACTAAAAATTTAATCTGCTTGGGTCTTGCCTTGCATCCCAAATCATAAGGATAAAAATAGTATTGGCATTTTCTTTAAAGAATATTTTGTATTCTTTTACTAATACAACGTATACTTTTTCAAATTCTGTAATTCTTCTCGGCAACGGATATTTTGCAAGGTTGAAAACTGCCTTACTGAAAAGTTGATTTAATTTAGTGGAGTAGACTTCTGATTGGTTTCTTTCAATCCAATAAGCTAAAATATTTGACCTGCCTCGCTTTGCCTTGTTTCACCAAACTACTTTTTTAAGCATTTCAACATTTCTTTTTCTACCGCTTCATTGGTATGATGGTTGCCTGCTTCAATATCATCAATACCTTCTTGTATTGCAGATTTTTCTTCAGCGCTAAGTTTGTAGGGCTTAGTATCTTGTTGAAACTCTATTAAGTTTAGTACATCTTGTAAAGCGCTTTCACTTAAGTCATCTAATTTTTCAATTACTTGTTGTTTTAAAAATGCCATTTGCTTTTTCTTTCAAGGTTAAAGGTAATTTAATTTTATTAGTTTTATAATTCGTTTCAACAATTCAATTGATATATTTTTTATGCAAGATGCCAATTTTTTTTGTTGGAAAACACAAGACGAAATTGTTCATTTTCCGTGCCGAAAATCAAGCATTAAATTTATGAGACAATTTGTGGTAACGAAATAATTACACTATGTTTGTAACTAATTAGTTACGTATGCTGCGAGTTATAATTGTTTCAAATGAATGTGAAAGTTTTATAGAGTTGTGCTCAAAGCGTGTTCTAAAGAAATTTAAATATGTTTTGGAAATTATTACGGAGCATCAAATTGTTCATAAGGCAATTGTCGAGAAACTGGTCAATACAGAATTTTATGAACTAAAAATTAAAGCTGAAAATCAGATTAGCGTAATATTGTTTACTTTAGATAATGAAGATTTTAATCAGTCAACAAAAATTGTATTGCTTAATGGTTTTTTGAAAAGGGATAATAAAGATTGCGTTAAACAAGTAAAAATTGCAAAGAAAATATTAGAAATATATAAAAATGAAGAAGGTTAAACAGTTTAAAACGGCAGAAGAAATTTTAACAAAATCATATGGGAAACGGGGAACAAAAAAACGTGAAAAATTTAGAGAAGAAGCCTATGCTTATTATTTAAGTGAAATTTTAAAGCATAGAAGATTAGAACTTGGCATAAGCCAGGAAGAAGTTGCCAATAGAGTAGGAAAGAAAAGACCTTATATTTCGAGAGTTGAAAATGGAGAAGATGTCAGAATATCAAATTTTGTGAAAATTGCAAATGCCTTAAAATTAAGTTTTGATTTAAAGCCGATGTGATTAGTGTTGAATTTCTACTATTTGTAACAGATAATCTTTGTGTCTTTGCATTTAGGCTTACTTAAATCTTAACTACTTGAGGTTATAAGATACATTCATTTTTAACAACAGTTTCTCTATCAAAAGTGTTTCTTCCTTGTTTTTTGGAAAAATTTCAATGGTCTTTTGTTCATTCAACTGTTTGGAAATCTCGTTTAAACGATTATTGATTTGGTTTACATTCGTTTTCCATTCTTGTTGAACATTGGTCTGCTCTTTTTCTGATAAATTATCAAAATAGTTTGAAAAATCTGCCCAAAAAGCTGCCTTTTCTTCCTTAGATTTTAACTTTGAAAACTGGTCAATTTG
>CALHDG010000089.1 GCA_938023075.1 uncultured Chitinophagales bacterium | reverse complement strand
TATAAAATATTTCTTATATTCGTAACTATGCAAAACCGTGAAAGAGACATAGCCAAAGCCTTTATTTTAGAAACGGATAAAAATATGTTTTTAACCGGCAAGGCGGGCACAGGTAAAACAACGTTGTTGCACGAAATTATTAAAACCACCAACAAAAATTGTATAGTAGTTGCACCAACAGGCGTAGCCGCCATTAATGCCGGTGGTATGACGATACACTCCACTTTTCAATTACCCTTAACGGCTTTTATTCCTGCTGCTTTTGCCGATGTAGATCCTACTTATTTTACCGACCGGAATAATTTGGCAAGTAATCATAGAGTACGTAAAGAGAAAATTCAAATGCTGAACGAATTAGATTTATTAATTATTGATGAAATTAGTATGGTTCGTGCTGATTTGTTAGATGCCATCGATTTTTCTTTACGACGGTATAGACGTAACTCTAACCCATTTGGTGATGTACAAGTATTAGCTATTGGGGATTTGTTTCAGTTATCACCTGTTGTAAAAAACCATGAGTGGCGGGTAATGCAACAATATTATCCTAACATGTTTTTCTTTAACGCACAGGCTTGGCAAAAAGCCAATCCTTTAAAAATTGAACTAAACAAAGTTTACCGGCAAGAAGACAAACATTTTATACAAATATTAAACAACATTAGAACCGGCAACAAAGTACCTGACGAAATTGATACCTTAAATGCACAATGCAAACCTACACACGACTCAAAAGGGATAATTACTTTAACCACTCATAATCGCAAAGCTGACCAAATAAACCGGAACGCTTTAAATGCCTTAACCACTAAACCCAAAACATTTAAAGCAGAAGTGAATGGCAAGTTTCATGAAAGTGCTTATCCTACCTTATCAGAAATACAGTTTAAAGAAGGAGCACAGGTGATGTTTATTAGAAACGACCCTGAAAAAATGTACTTTAATGGTAAAATAGGCATCATAACCGAAATTAAAAAAAATAGTATTTCTGTAAAATGTGAGGGAGATGATACAGCCATAAAGGTAGACCCTGTTGAATGGAAAAACACCAAATATTCTTTAGATAAAAATACCAGAGAAATTAAAAAAGATGACATTGGTAGTTTTACCCAAATGCCCTTAAAGTTGGCTTGGGCAGTTACGGTACACAAAAGCCAAGGCTTAACTTTTGATAAAATGATTGTTGATTTAGAAGACACTTTTGCTGCCGGACAGTTGTACGTTGCTTTAAGCCGTTGTCGTTCATTAGAGGGTTTGCATCTGTCTTCAAAAATTAGTCAGCATAATATTATTGTAGATAGTAACATTGTTCAATTTTATAGGGATGCCCTTTTACCAGAAAACATTGAAGCAATTTTAGAGGAAGCGAAAAAACAATATGAAGACAAAGTTTTATTAAAAGCCTTCAACTTAAGCAAACTTTTTAATGGCACTAATTTTTGGGAAAATGTTTTAAGTGACACAACCGATGACATTAAAGCAGAAGCCATTTTACTAACCAAAGAGCTTACGGTTAAATTAAAGCAAATAGAAGAAGTGGTTGTCAAATTTCACGTTCAACTAAAGCGGCTTTTTATGCTGCAACATAGCGATGCTACTGCAGTAAACCAAATAATTGAAAGAAGTGAAAAAGCCATTGGGTATTTTACAGAGGTAGTGCATCAAAATATAATTGAACCTGTACAGATACATTATAAAAATATAAGAATTAAAAAAGGGCAAACCAAATATAAAAGAGTGGTGACTGAATTGCTTAATGAAAGTTGGCTTTTTATAAACCGGTTATATACACTGCAATATAGAAAGCAAGCCATTTTTAATAGCGATAAAAAATATGTGAGAGATGAAGATAAAGCACCCAAAGTAAAAAAAGCAGTTGGTGAAACTTATCGAATTACCTTAGATATGCATCAGCAAGGAAAAAGTATGAAAGAAATAGCCACCGAACGCAGTATGGCAGTAAGTACCATTGAAGGGCATTTTGGTCGCTTAATTAAAGATAAAAAAATTGAATTGTTCGAGATTTTACCAGAAGAACGCGCCAATAAGATCATTCCGTTTTTAAAAGCCAACCCTGATATGGGTTCTACCGATGTAATTAATAATATAGGTTTTACTGTTAGCTATAGTGAACTTCGTTGGGTTATTAATCATTTAGCAGTGCAATAAATAATATTTTAAATTTTTCGACAAGTTTATCAAAATGGTTGGCACTTTATTGTTTTTGAGTGCTTTCGTTTTTTTATCTTTCTACGAAGCACCGAAGTTTTTAAACTAGCCCCAATTGCCAAGCCAACAGCACTAAAGTGCATTGGGTTGTTTAGCAGCTAAGTGTTGTTTTTCGAATGGAAAAATTCGTCATTCAAAATTGGGTGTTCGATATTCGATATTTTTTGGTTGACCATTTAATGAATAACGAATATCGATTAACGAATAATGAATGTTGAATTATTTTTAATGTATAAATAAATAACATTCAGTATGCCGAAAGACACTTAGATAGAATTGCAGCGGTTATGCAGCCTAGTCGCAGCATTTGAGCGGAAAGCGGGACAAGCCTTTCTACAATGCTCAAAGGTTTCGCTTCTAAAAAAAAAATATAGGCAAAAGCGTTAACTGCTTTGTGGTTTAGTAATGCTACATTACTAAATCTACATTTCTGTCTTTGCCATTTTTCGATACACTTTGGTTAAAAGCCTCGTCTATCAAAAAATGACTTTGACATTAAAAGTAGATTTATTTTCTCCGCATTCCTTAGATATACTTGTCAATTGTCCTCAAAAATCGAATACAATTGAAAAATTACAGCGTACTCCTCCATAATTAAATGGATTTTTTTCAATTAATATGTTTTCATTGTAGTAAACGTTTAGCAAGGGGTTAGCTACATTTAAAGTGGCTGATTTTTCAAAGCCATTGGCTAGGTTGTTCCCAGTAAATATAACGGCTGCATCACCTGGAGCACTGTTAAAATAATAGGCTCCTGAAAACAGGAAACTCACATTGGAGACATCGGAAAAGATGCTGAAAGCCAATTCGGGTCCGTATATATAGGCTACTTCATCTTGTGTGAGATGCATAGTAATTCTATCGCTAAAAAACTGCGTGTTGCTAATTTGAATAATATTACCACCGAAATCATTAACATCAAAAACACTAAGTGCGCCAATGTAATGCTGGGTATAACCCAACAAAAAAGCAAAGTTGGGCAACATATGCAAGCTGGTTTTCTTTTGGATTAATGGAATTTCCCAACCCATAGCATAGCCACCAAAGTAAGCCTTGTTGTTACCAAAGGAAATGTCTAATAAAACACTATGGTTTAAACCCACTTGTTGCGTGTAGCTAAGTTTTGCTTGATAGCCAATAAAAATAACTGGATTTTCAATTCTATGGTTTCCTTCAAATTGCCTGATGATACTGTTAATATCTGTTTTTGAAAGTAAAAAGGTATGTATAGTTTTTAAAGGAGTTTGTTGTATTCGTGGTCCAACACTAAAGCTAAAGAACAATCGTTCTTTAGATAAGTTATTGGTATAAGTCGACTCAATTTGCGCGGTAGTTTCAAATGTACACACTAAAAAAATGATGCCAATCCATACAATTTTCATAGACTTAGTTTTGTATACTTTATTAACTTAAAAAATATACAAATAGTATAGGTGCTCATTGAAATATCAAAATCCAATTTCTAAAATTCGAATTCTAAAATTCAAATTGGCATATACCCAAAAATAGTAAACCTAAAATTTGTCTATCTGATAATATCGCACTTACTTAGCCTGTTACAAACATGCGCCTTTTTAAAAAATGGAATCAACAGCAAGAGAAATACAAAACCGGTACTTATCGCCCAACCAAAAAGCCTTACAACGCTTTAAAAAAAACAAAGCAGCTATTGCAGGCTTTTGGGTAATTGTTATTGCTGTATTAATTGCCTTGTTTGGTTATTTGATTGCACCTGACCCAACACCTTTTGCCAATGAACAAGTGTTAGAAATTGCGACTTCTTCACCTGGTTATTCCATGCAAATGTTGCAAGTAAAAAGAAATGAACCGGTACCTGCTTCTAACCTAATTAAACGATTGATTGGTGGGAGAGAAAACAGCTTCAAATTACATCCTATTAATAGTTTTAACTTAATTGGTGATTCTATTGTGGCAGATGCCTACACGGGTATAAAGGGAAAAACCAAACGAAGTGCTTTTCATTTGGTAGACATGGTGTATCCGGTTAAAACAGGTAGTATACAAAAAACAGGTGATGGGTTTCGCTTTGAAACAGTTAATGGTCAAACTAAAGAAATAAGTCGCAACGAACTCAATAAACAAATTGAAAAAACCAGCACTACCACCAAAAAATATTGGCTTGGTACCGATAAGTTTGGCAGAGATAATTTAAGCAGACTTATTTTGGGGGTACGCGTTTCTATAAGTGTTGGTTTGTTGGCAGCCTTAATATCACTAATAATTGGGGTGTTTTTTGGCTCTTTAGCTGGCTTTTACAAAGCAAGCCCACCAAAAGTGAGCATCTGGTTTTTTCCAGCAGTGGTGTTGGGTATTATTTTCTTGGTGGCTATGTTCGGTTTCAGCCAAATAGGTATTCGGGTTTTGGGTTTGGTGTTGTTTCCGCTCCTCACCTATTTGCTATATGTATTGTTTAACAAAACGCTGGGTATCCTGTTTAATAGGCAGTTTACTTTTCCTGTAGATGATGTGGTGATGTGGTTTATAAATGTGTTTTGGTCTATACCATTATTGTTGTTAGTGTTTGCCTTAGTTTTAGCATTGGGGCGACAGTTTTGGCAAATTTATTTGGCAGTAGGCTTAGTGATGTGGGTAGAAATTGCCCGTATCGTACGTGGACAATTTTTAAGTTTACGCGAACAAGAGTTTGTAGAAGCTGCCGAAAGTTTAGGTTTTCAAAACACGCGCATCATTTTAAAACACATTTTACCTAACTGCATTGGTCCTATTATTGTGATAACAGCTGCTAATTTCGCCTCTGCCATTATTATTGAAGCAGGCTTAAGTTTTTTAGGCATTGGTGTACAGCCGCCTCGCCCAAGTTGGGGCATTATGCTCAACGAATATTATCAATACATAGGCTCTAACAAATCGTTTTTAGCCTTAATACCCGGTTTTGCCATTATGCTGTTGGTGCTGGCATTTAACTTAATGGGTAATGGCTTACGCGATGCTTTTGATGTAAAAGGCAGGTTTTAAGTATTCAGTAATTTTTTAATTTTTGCTCGATGATTTTGCTCCCAATCTTCTAAGCTTGTACTTTCTTCACGCATAGTACGGGCAGCAGTTTTTTCCAAAACACTTTCTTTTTCTTTATAAGGTACAACAGCAATGCCTTCTTCATCTGCAATAATAATATCAGTAGGATGAACCCAAACACCCCCACATTGAATAGGCACATTTAAGGGTAATTTCTTTTTTTTAATACCTGGCTTGGCTGACAAGCCACGCGCAAAAACAGGAAATTTGCTTTCTCTTATTTCCTCAATATCTCTTATAACGCCATCTATAATAATACCTTTAATTCCTCTTTTTTGAGCAACCGCGCAAACATTACCTCCGGCAACGGCATGCTTATTTCCAGCACCGGACGCTACAATTATAGAACCGGCCGGAGCCTCATAAATCGCTGCATGAAACATTAGATTGTCTCCATTAGATAGTGGTACAGTAAAAGCAGGTCCGGCAATTCTCGGTACCGGATGCCACAGTTCTCTAATTCCATAGTCAATAAATTGATCTAACTCTAAACCATCAGCATAAGCAGTAGGCGAGTGCTTTAAGAAAATATTATAATCCATCATCATTGTTATTTAAAGATAAAAGTTAATCAATCTTTCATCAAAAGCAAAATTAATTTGTTGTAAAGATTTATGCTTCTGTCTATTTTTTGTTGAATACAATAGCTGTTGAAGCAACTGTAGCTAACACTTTCAAATTATCTCCGTTATCACCAAATCGTCAATGTCTCAATTCATTACACTACTGATTTTTTATTGATGTGTTTTACACCAAAAATGAAAACAACAGAAAAGAAATTTGCTGATCTATAAATTAGATAATGCCGTAACTATAAAATTTATATAAAAATGGCATTCATAGAAAAACAAAAACTCCGTACAATTATGAATTTGCACGGAGTTTTCAGAGGTTAAATTTGAATAATTTTTTTTGGTATATGACTTAAATTATTCTCTACTCAATAATTATTTTTTGTATGATTTGTTGTTCATTGGATTTTATGGCTAACCAATATAAGCCGCTGTTAAGTGAAGTGATATCAACTTGGCTTAGGTTTGTTTCTACTATTTGATGTTTCATTAATTGCATCTGCACATTATAAACCTCCAATTGTACCTCTTGTAAATTGCTAAAACCAGATAGCTCAACAGTAAACAAACCTTTGTTTGGATTCGGATATATAGTCATATCTACATCAGCTGGAATTGATGCTGATTTTGAATGATGCGGAATTACCGAAGTTTTGTTAGCTGGCGAACAACTCCAAGTATAGGTTGGTGTGTTAAACTGATAAGCCGCTTCACAGTCGTTGCAATAAAAAGTACCATCTTGATAATACAGTTCAGTATAAGTACCATAATCAACAGACAAGAATGAATAACTGACAAAGTCAAATACATGAATCTCAACACCTCCGCAATTGTTTTCATCTACTATATTCGTTAAAAAAGGATAACTGCCAAAAACATCAATACTGTTACTGTTGCTAATACAAGTAATGGTTACGGCTTCATCAGCAATTGAACAAGGGGAGTTTCCTCTTTGAACATAATCAAATTGAACGTTGGCTCCATTTGGATAAGTAAAATCAATACCAGTAGCATTATACGGATCAAAAATAGCACCTTGATCGGTTTGTATAAAAAAGTAATATTGTCCATCTTCACACACCTCATAAAACACCGTACCCGAATTGTTACTGCATGAGTAACAAGAATAATCACAATTGCCGTTATCAACCGTGGCGCTAGCATCATAATTACAGGCAGCTACATCGGTACAACCACTTATATCAATGGTTTGAATACATAATACCGAAACTGCCTTGCTTGCCGTACTACAAGGAGATGAAAAGTTGACCGGTTCATAATCAAAATTAACGGTTACTCCATCCGGATAATCAAAATTAACTCCAGCGGCATTGTATGGGTCTACTACCGTTCCATCGGTTAGGCGAATAAAATAATAATATTGTCCATCTTCACACACCTCATAAAACACCGTACCGGTATATTGGTTGCAGCTATTTTGCGTACCACACGACCAACAACTGGTTGGACTGCTGTAGTTATAATCTTCCGGACAGCTATAATCTGCATTATCCTGGCAATAAAATGTACCATCCTGATAGTAAAATCCGCCAGTTCCATCTTTTTGAAAATACAAAAAGCTATAGGCTCCATTATCGTAAACCGAAATGGTTTCATTAGTACAATTATTATGATCTACTAGCTGAGACAGCCAAGAAAACTCATTAAACAAATTGGTTTCATTACATTGATTAGATGGATTGTTAGGAGCGGTTACATAAATGCAGGTGCTGTTATCTGCACAAGTTACCGTTGGGTCGTAATTATCTGCAGTTACATCGTCGCAACCACTTATACACCCCTGGCAAACACTGCAATTCCAAACATGGGCTATTACGGTGGCGTTATAAGCAGCCGGACAGCTATAATTGGCTGAAGAGGTACAATACCGGGTTCCATCTTGATAATATAATGTTGAAACGCCGGCAGATTCAATTTCTACAAAATAATAGCTCAACATATTATAAACCGTCACTTTTTGGTTACTGCAATTTCCTGGATTAACAAATCCCGAAATCCATGGGAAAGTAGTGAAAATTTCTTCATCACATTCTGCCAGACCATATTCGCAACCTTGATTGCAATTGGCAGCCGGATCATAATTACTAGCCTGAGGATCGGTACAACCTTCAACCGCATTGCATGGATTTGAACAATTCGTGTTACCCATGTTGCATGATCCATTATCTACGGTGGCATTAGGATTATAATTACATGCCGCCGGATTAGTGCATCCCACCGTTGCACAACTATTGTTTGGATTGTTGTTACCCGTGCATGCCCAACTATTAACAACTTGTATTAAATTGTAAGTATCTACGCAAGTACCATTACCAGCATCTGCACAATAAAAAGTACCATTTTGATAACGCAACTCGCCTCCCGCATCATTTTTTATATATAAAAATTCGTAGCCTCCTCCATTGTACACATCTATTACTTCGTTGTTGCAATTATTTTGTTGTACATAACTGTTTAACCAAGTGTAGTCATCAAAAATGCTGTTTTTGTTGGCAAGATTTAAATTACAAGGGCATTCACTTAAACAATCCGCAGCATTTACCCGGCTTCTGATCAAGTTACCCGGTTCTTCTCCTAAACCATGACTAAAGTTTATTCCATACTCGGTAACATTACAGTAACTCATAATGGTACCTCCATTAACTGGTTCAGGTCCGAAGCTGCAATTTCCACCAGAAGGGGTAAAGCAGTTATCTAACGTTTGGTTACCGTTGGGCCCCCAAGCGCAAGCATGGGTATGTGGTGAACCTAAGTTATGCCCTAATTCGTGTGCTAATACAAAAACATCCCAACTGTAGGTACTAAAGGGTGTAACATTTGTGCTGATAACAGTACTAATTCCGAAAGGTCCTCTATGATGTAATTCATCAATGCCATCTCCGTCCCAATCTTGTAAGTAAGTTTCGTAAGGATAACAAAGTATATCTGTCCAAGCTAAACCACCATTACCTAAATTACGGGTGGTTAACAAATGCGCGAGGTCACCATCAAAATTATTTTGGGTTTGCGCACCAAATTCATCTAATACATAATAAGAAGAATTAAAATTTAGGTAAGGATCGGGCTCTGTCCAAACAAAGACATCTGATAGTTGAATTTTTACATTTTCGTTAGCATAAAACAAAGCTACTTCATTAAACAAAGCCGATACATAATCAAAAACTTCGGGCACGCTATTGTTAAAACGCTGATACATACTATAATCACATTCAATGTATATTCGAATGCATTCTCCGCCGGCTTGGCGTTGTTTTTCAATTTTAGTAGTTATGCCATGTAGTTCAGTTTTATTCAAAAATCGTTCAAACCTATAATCTAAACCACATTCAAAATTGTTTCTTTGTTTCAATCTTTTATCATTATAAAAGATGTTCATATTGTCATAGCCTTCCATTTTTCCTAAAACATAATTGCCATTTTCATCAGAGACAATACCTCTTATTTGATTATTTAAAATGGTAAAGGCAGCTAAGGAACCTGGGCTATCTTTTACTACGCCTTGGTAATACATAAATGAAGAAGCATCAATATCATGAATTTTTCCTTTACTATCTGTTAGGCTAAAGTCGCTACTAAGCAACTCTTTTTTACTTAAAGCAAATTCAATATTCCGGTCAATACCAACGGGTAAGCTAAATTTTACATAATCTGCCTGCCCTTTTAGCATTGCTAAACTTTTTGCCTGATCAACATTTAAAAAAACGGCATCATCAATATAATCACCTAAGGTATATAATAACTTATAGCCTTCATGTGATAATTCTAAGGGAGCTGCGTTTTCGAAATACTCGGCTTTTAAAAGTGTTTCTGTGGTTTGATAAATTAGGTTTGACTCGGTAACATTGGTATTACAATTTGGCGGCAAGGCATTTTGAGTATCCGAAATTAAATCTTGCCCAAATAACACAAGGTTAAAAAACATGAACATTACCATGCTAAGTAATGTTGGCAAAAAGAACGCTTTTGTTTTACATACGTTTCTTGCAAAATGATTAATTTTATAACACATAAGTTTGAGGTAAAGTGGTTAAAAAAATGATTTTATAAATTTTCGATATGTCTTAATTTATAATTCGATAAAACGATAGTTTATTTGATTAAAAAAAATATTAAATAAATAGAATGTTTGCTTTAAAAGTCTTAAAAATTATTTTAGTTAATAGCAAAAAAATGGCTTAAAATATTTTGCTGATTAACTATTCAATGAACTTACAATCATCCAAATAAATAGATGATCTTAATTTAAGTCGATTAATCTCTATAGCCGTATAGAGAGATTCGCGATGTATAAAACAAATATGATGCCATTTGAAAATTTATTATGGAAAGCAGTGTATATTCATGATATGATTAATTTGTGTTTAACAAGTATAGCATACTATTCATACCAAATGCCCATAGCTTACATACCCTCAAATCATTTTATTCATATCGTATTCACATCTAAATATTTTAAGCTATTTTTACACCGAATAAAAATTTTTTTTGGCTAATACAATTCTTATCGTTTATTTAAGCTTAATGTGTATCATTTTGTTTTTTTGCTTAATCGAATTAAGGTTAGCATTTCGATATTTAGGCTTTACTCGAAATCAGCCAACCATTCATCCCGTCTTTCCTGCTAATCAAACCATACAAGATTATCCTTTTGTAACTATTCAATTACCGGTTTATAATGAACTTTATGTGATTGAACGATTAATTGATGCTTGCGCAACTATGGATTATCCTGCAGAGCGATTTGAAATTCAAGTATTAGATGACTCAACCGATGAAACGGTGAGGTTGATTCAACAAAAAGTACAATATTGGAAAAGCAAAGGCATACAAATTGAACAAATACAACGATCGGACAGAACGGGTTTTAAAGCAGGTGCTTTACAATATGGTTTGCAAACCGTTAAAGGTGAGTTTATCGCCATTTTTGATGCAGACTTTTTGCCCAATCCCGATTTTTTACAACAAACCATTCCTACTTTTGAAAACCCGGAGATTGGTGTAGTACAAACCAAATGGGAGCATTTGAATGAAGATTATTCGTTGTTGACAGGCATACAAGCTTTTACTTTAGATGTACATTTTTGTGTGGAGCATGTAGGTAGAAATACTTTAGGCTATTTTATGAATTTTAACGGCACCGCAGGCGTTTGGCGTAAACAAACCATTATAGAAGCAGGTGGTTGGAGTGCCGATACCATTACCGAAGATTTAGATTTGAGTTACCGTGCCCAACTTAAAGGCTGGCGGTTTCAATATCTATATGATGTAGAAGCACCGGCAGAATTACCCGCCGAAATCAACAGTTATAAATCACAACAATTTAGATGGAACAAAGGTGGTGCTGAAGTTGCCATCAAGTTGTTACCTACTATATTTAAAACGAAATTGCCCGGTAAAATTAAACTACACGCACTACATCATTTGTTGAGTAGCAGTATGTATGTCATTATTTTTATGGCGACTATTTTAAGTGTGCCACTTTTATTATTTAAACACCAATATCCAACATGGTTAATTAACAGTAGCTCGGTTTTTTTCATCGGTTTTTTGGCAATTGCTTTTGTGTATTATCTGGCATTCATTCGTAAAAGCACTGGCTGGTTAAGTAATACACTGGGTTTTGCTTATCGATTTCTTGCTTTCATGTCCGTTTCTTTAGGCATGGCTTTGCATAATACCAAGGCAGTTATAGGTGCCTATCTTGGCAAAAAATCACCTTTTGTGAGAACCGCGAAATACAATGTAAACAACTCAAAAGAAAGCTGGAAAAAAAAGAAATATATACATCATTTAGATTGGGTAATTATTGGCGAAGGCTTGTTGGTCTTTTATTTTTTAAGTGCGATAGTTTTTGGTTTTTTGAAACAAGAGTGGGGTTTATTTCCGATTCATGTGCTTAGTTTTTTGGGCTATCTATTTGTGTTTACTTTATCTATAAAACACTATTGGATGTTACGTGTTAAAAATTAATACAAATTATTTATTGCAACTTTAATCAACATACCATTTAATAAAACATCACAATATACTTTGCTAATTGGAGCAAGTGCCTGTCTGTATATTTGTCTGGTATACTTCATTCCTCGTACAAGTTTTACAATTTTTTTTGCCACTTTTACGGCTTTGTTTGTTGCCTATGTTGCCATAATGCAGTCGGTTAGGCAAAGTTATTTAAATAAAAGTTTACAGCTAAAGCATGTGTACCTCTTTATTGCAGCTGGTATTTTTTTTAGGCTATTATTAATACCCGTTGAACCCAATTTAACCGATGATTATTTCCGCTTTTATTGGGATGGATTGTTGAATGTACATTACATCAGTCCATATGCTTACTTGCCAATTGATTTGATAGAAAATGGCTTAGCCCCCCGTTTTGACCTGAGTGAAGCACTGTTCAATCAACTCAATTCGCCTAAATATTTTTCGGTTTACCCTCCATTGCTACAGTGGTTGTTTATGTTGGCAGCTTACCTTGCCGGACCTAATAACATTTTGGGCTTCATCATCATACTTAAAATAAGTATCCTTTGTTTTGAATTTGGAAGTATTGCCTTGATGCTTAAAATACTGACTTTCATTAAAAAACCTGTATATAATGTATTGTGGTATGTGCTCAACCCCTTGGTTATAATTGAGCTAACAGGCAATCTTCATTTTGAAGCAGCTATGATCTTTTTTGTATTGCTTGCTTTTTATTGGCTATATATTAAAAAAACTTGGTTGTATGCTGCTATAGCATTTACAGGTGGCGTAGCTTCTAAATTAATCCCTTTAATATTTTTACCCTTTTTTATACAACGTATTGGTTTTAAAAAGACTATGTTTTTTGGATTTAGCATGGGTTTCTTCCTTTTAATATTAGCCTTTCTATTTATTGATCCACCAATTTTACAAAACCTGTTTAGCAGTGTCAGTTTGTATTACGATACATTTGAATTTAACGCTAGCTTCTATTATATGTTCCGTTGGATTGGCTACCAAATTAAAGGTTGGAATATGATTGCCACCATTGGAAAACTAACTGCTCTAAGTACTTTTACTGGCATTGTTCTATTAGCATATCTTGAACGCAAAAAAGAGTTAGCCTCTTTACTACAATTTTCGATGTGGGCATTAAGCCTTTATTTGTTGTTGGCAAATATTGTGCATCCATGGTATGTAGTGCCTTTAGTTGCTTTTGCGGCATTAAACGGGTTTCGCTATCCCATACTTTGGAGCTGGTTAATCGGCTTGAGTTATTTTGCCTATAGTAATGCCACCTATCAAGAAAATATGCTGTTCATTACACTTGAATATGTATTCGTTTTTGGTATGATGATTTATGAGTTATGGACTAGACTAACTACTAAACGGCAGGCTGAAACAAACTTTTTATAATTAAGCTAAAGGGATGATAAACTTGATTTTCATGATTGAATATCCTATCTAAATAGTAAAATAGAATTTAGTTACATCGTATACGATGTAACGAATGATAAACGAGATTATTTTATGCCAAAAAAGTTAAATTTTCTTGACATTTTAAGTTAAAAGCAGTAAATTTGAAAATATGCTGTCATATATGACAGCATATAGTTGTTTTATGCCTATTGAATCGTTTATTAGAGCTTCTAATCAAATTAATATTTATTTTCAAGAGGATAAGAATCTAGCTTATACCATTAAAGATATACAAGAAATTTTTTATCAAAATCGCGACAAATGGAAAATTGCAGCTTATAGAAACTACAAAGACTTTATTAAGCATCTAACAAAAACTAAACTTCTCAAGCTTGAAAAGCAAATACATCAACATACTTCATCTGAAAAACAGATACTTAGGAAAAAGGAAGCTACTAATTTTGATGTTGGCTTAGCTATTAAAAAAGATGGTTATTTATGTAACTATTCAGCAATTCAATTCCATCAAATTTCGACTCAATTACCCAAAACTATATATGTTAGCGAAGATAAGTATAAAGGATTTTACCTACCTAATATTCATTTCGAGAAAAAAGAGTTACTGCAAAAAAATATTGATGCAGCATTTTCAAAACCTCAGCGAACTTCTTCAAACATATATAAATCTAAATTCAATCATTATACTTATACATTTCTTCAAAAAAAATATTTTTCAATAAATATTGGAGTAACTAGATATGGAAGATACAACGTTACTGATTTAGAAAGAACCTTAATTGATATTGCTGTTCGACCGGCTTATTCGGGAGGTGTTTTTAATGTATTAGATTGTTATATTAACGCAAAAGAAAGAGTAGATACCAAAAAAATGTTAGCTCATTTAAATGAGCTTAATTATATATATCCTTATCATCAATTAATTGGTTTTTATTTAGAAAAAGCTGGTTATTTAAAATGTGATTATGAAGCGTTTTTAGAGAAAAAATCATCTCTCAATTTTTATTTAACTTATAATCTATCTAACAAAAAACTAAATAGAAAATGGAGTATTTATTACCCTATGGGATTTTAAATCTTTCAACTTTGTTCAACACAAATTCAAAATAAAAATCAAAGCCCTTACTTTTTGCCGTCAAAGTGTCTTCAACGTTTACCCAATCTACCCTTTGTTGATCTTTATAAATGATCAGTCGGTTTAAAAATTGAAGCGGCACTTTTTTGGCATTAAATATTTCCTCTAAAATCTTTGAACTTTGTGAACTCGAGAAATCAATAGCAAACTGATCACACAAATTCCAGATATCATAGAGATCACGAGACCTGCCTTTTACCGAGGCTGTTGGAATTATATTACTATAATCAGGTATAGATTGACACAAGGCTCTTAACTTTTCAAAAACAATCATTTGTGGGGTGTACACATAAAATACTGTTCCGTCAACTTCTTTTATCTGCTTTGATGCTGTATATTCGTAGGAGCTGATATCAACACTAAATTTTGGAGACTGTCCATTAATTTTAATTGCTATTCTTCTTGTTTGGTCTATTTCTATTGGATTGTATTTTTCTTTATCAATTACTTTAAACTGAAGTAGATATCCCTTCCACCACTTTATCTTATTTAGTTTTGGCTTATCTCTAAACTCAACATCAAACACACTTAAATGTTGCTTTAAAAATTCAGTTTCTAATAAACGTTTTAGCTTTTCCTTTATGGCTAATCGTTCGTTTTCTGTAAAATCATCGGCAATAGAAAAGTCAAGATCTATTGATGCTCGGTTGCTGATATTGTAAGCTAGTTGAAGGGCACTACCACCTTTTAAAACCAATTGATTCATCAATTGCTCATCATTTACTAAAGCTCTAAGCGTAAGCATTTTTATTTGTTCAATCATGTAGCCAATATCATAAAAATAAAAACAATTTGTATATTACCGTTGAAATGAACTATCTGTTAATTGCATGTTGCGTTATTGTTGGATATCTGTTGTTATGCTTGCTATTTTATACAATACAAGAACGCTTTTTATTTCAACCCGAAATACTACCGCAAGATTTTAAATACAAATACGAATATCCGGTAGAAGAAGTTTTTTTTGAACCGGAAACCGGCGTAAGAATTAACGGTTTGCATTTTAAAATTAATGGTGCTAAAGGGGTAGTGCTTTATTTTAAAGGCAACTCACGAAGTATAAAAGGTTGGGGTAAATTTGCACGCGATTTTGTAAACAAAGGCTTCGATTTTTTTATGATTGATTACCGGGGTTTTGGCAAAAGCCGGGGCAAGCGCAGCGAAGCAGCTATTTTTAGTGATGGGCAAATTGTGTACGACTATTTGAAAAAACTGTACGGAGAAGAAAAAATTATTATTTATGGAAGAAGCATCGGTTCAGGATTCGCGACCAAAATTGCTTCTCAAAATAAACCGCAAATGCTCATTTTAGATTCCCCATATTATAGCATGCTGTATTTGTTAAAACGAAAATTACCTTTTTTGCCAATCAAAAATTTATTGCGTTATCATATTAGAACCGATTTGTTTATACAACATGTAGCAGTACCCATTTATATAATTCACGGCAATAAAGATCGATTGATACCCATACGGAATGGCAAAAAACTAATAGACATTGCAGAAGATGCCAGCCTAATTACCATTGAAGGTGGTGGACATAACAACTTACCCAAATTCAATAAATACCACGAACAGTTGAGAGCCATTTTACATTCTTTAAAAGAAAAGGTGGGCATATTCAGTCCTCGAAAATGAGCTTGCCATACTAAACCGAAAGTCAAAAACGTTTTAGCTCAAATCATTTAGCCATGTTAGTTTTTTCACCTCCCTCAAAACTACCAGCTTTATTGACGGGTTTATTATGCCTCTCTATAAATTTCCAAATACTTGCGCAGTGTGATAATTATATAGGAACTTACCAGATAAAAATTTTTATGTATGCTATGGAGAATTAATTTCATTAGCATTGGATAGTGTCCTCTTAATAGATAATCAAGAACTATATTATGTTTTTCATACACAAAAAAACCTAATAGATACTGATTCTATTATTACTTATAACAATACTGGACTTTATCTAAATGAAGAAGGACCTCGTGGAGAAATTTTTGTAACCGCAATTGTTCATAAAGAAAATCTTACCTTGCCAATTGATTTTGATGATCCATGTTTCATTTCGAGTAATACAGTTTCTATTGTTCATTTAAATCCAATAAAAATTGAAAGTTGGGAAGAGTGTCGGAACATAAAGGGTTTTTCATTTAGTATTTCGGGAGGTTTGCCTGCATTTTTAGAAGATGATTTTTATGAAGTAAGTGGTTCACATTTCAATGGAAAAGTAAAAGCCGATGATACGATTACAATTGAAATTGGGGCATACAATTACATTGATAATTCTAACCAATATTTTTATACATATGAAATTGATGTAAACGACAAAAGTGAATGTAGTTCAATTTATAATAATCAATTTACTTGATATCATTTACCGGTTACTTTTGATATGTCTTTTGAAGGAGAACAAACTACAGCGGGTAATTTATTAACCTGGAAATCCAGACATCAAACTTACATGGACTTTTTTACAATTGAAGTTTCTAAAGACGGTGTGAATTGGAGTTTAGTTGACATCATAAAAGCTGAAGGAGCTCCTGCTGAAATAATTGAATATGAAATGTTTGATGAAAACCTTCAAGACGAATTGTGTTATTATAAACTTTTACAAACTGATATTGATGGAACTACTGTTTTTGTAGGTACTGTTCAAATAATTTCCCAAAACTACATTAACATTTATCCTAACCCAACTACCAATTTGCTCAACATACAGTATACTTCAAATTTACCAAATCGTTTGTTAATTTATAACCTAACAGGCAGCTTAATTTTTTCATCAAATGAAGAAAGCTCACAAACCATTTATCAAAAACAAATTGACATTTCACACCTACCCAACAATATGTATTTGCTTGTTCTTGAATCCAACGATTTTACCGCAAGTGAAAAGTTTGTAGTACAACGATAAAGCCTTTTGCATTCGTCAATTACTTGGTATCTTACACCAAAAATTGAAATGGATAAAGTAGTGATAGTTGGTGGCGGAATTGCCGGACTGACCACAGCACATTATTTACAACAAGCGGGGGTTGATTTCTTACTAATAGAAGCCACTGAAAAATTAGGTGGAAAAGTAGCCACTGAACAGGTAAATGGTTTTTTGTTAGATAAAGGTTTTCAGGTTTTTTTAACGGCTTATCCTGAAGTAGAAAATGTATTAGATGTAGAAGCCCTTCAATTAAAACATTTTGAACCCGGAGCGGTGGTTCGGTATAAGAATCGTTTTGTTGAAGTGGGTGATCCGTTCAGGCAACCAAAGTCAATTTTTAAAAGTGCGTTTTCTCCTATCGGTTCGGTTGCTGATAAATTAAAGGTGTTAAAGCTTACCAAAACATTAAAAAACACCAGCTTGGAAGACCTTTTTAAAACGCCCGAAACCACCACCTTAACCGATTTAGTGCAAGTAGGTTTCTCACAAAAAATGATCGATGTTTTTTTTAGACCTTTTTTGGGCGGTATTTTTTTAGAACGGCAAATGCAAACCAGCAACCGCTTTTTCCATTTTGTATTTAAAATGTTTGCTGAGGGCACGGCGGCTTTACCAACCGGCGGTATTCAAAAAATTGCCGATCAATTAGCCGCCAACATACCTCCAGAAAAATTGATGTTGGGTAAAAAAGTAATCAATATAGAAAACGAGAAAGTCTTTATAGAAGATGGCAGTTCATTAGAAGCCGAACAAGTGGTAGTTACTTGTCCTTTGCCGTTTTTAAAAGATATTAAAACAAGAACCTATAATAAAGTTTGCAATTTGTATTATGCGGCATCTGCTGCACCCATAAAAGGGGCTAAATTAATGTTGAATGGAGCGGGCAGTGGTTTAATTAACAATGTAGTTTTTGTAAGCGAAGTTGACAAAACGGTTGCTCCTGAAGGTAAAACCTTAGTCTCCGTTTCTGTTATTGGCAATCCTAATTTAAGTGATTCGCAACTAAATCAAGCGGTTAGTGAGGAGTTAAACGATTGGTTTGGTATGGTTAGTAAAACCTGGAAATTAATACAGGTTAACCGGCTTGAAAAAGCTTTGCCGTTAAGTACTCAAATTGATAGTAATCTTCAACCGCAGCAATTGACCAAAAATATGATTGTGGTTGGTCAACATATACACTATGGTAGTTTAAATGCCGTTATGGAAAGTGGAAGGAAAGCAGCAGAGTGGGTGATGCAAAAAAAATAGGCATTTTCGACAAATTTATCTAAACAAGAAAGTAGTTGACACTTTTTAATATTTTTTGAAGCGAAACTATTTGGCTTTATAATAACACCCCTCCCGCTTTCCGCTCAAATGCCATTTGCCAACGCTGCAAAAGCCTCTCAAAATGGCATAACCGCTGCAATCGGGGCTAGTATAAAAACTTCGGTGCTTTGTAGAAGAAAAAAAACAGTGACAATCCAAAACAAGAAAGTATCAACCACTTTGATAAACTTGTCAAGAATTATAAGAGCAATTCGGACCTTACCGAAAATAATGAATTACGATTTGTTGTATTATCATAATGTCTACTATTTTTATAACCCAACCAAACTTAAATTTCTCAAATTTAGTGGGATAACAAGCTAACAATATTGATACACTATTTGGGTTAAATTTATAGGGTGCTAGTCGCAGAGCGCAGAGACACCAATTGGGTTGCCGTCAAAGTGTCGCTCCTCTGGAGCTTAATTTTTTTGTTACTGATCTGCTACCAAAATTTTACTCCGCTGGAGTTTGTTTTAATGGCTTCTTTTCACAAAGTTGAGGAAGTGATACAAGTCGGTTTTTTCTATGGCTTTCAAAAATATCCGGTCACTTTTTATAAACATTGAATGTACTTGTACATATTAATCAACTTGTTTTTCTTAGCAGGTCACCAATTTAAATTACAGCCATTTTTTTTAACGGAATTTCTTTTGGAGATATTGATTTAATTTAAACAGCTTTTTACACTTTTGGGCTACCCGTCTAAGCCCGGACACCCGCGTCATACTGAGATTTATGGAGCGAAGCGGAATAAATGCTCAGTATCCCCCAATTACTTCGACCATAGTTAGCATAACCAATACGCTGTTTCAATCAGACAGATTCTGAGCAAGCTACTTCACTTCGTTCAGTATCTTCTCTGAATGACGGTTTTTGTCCGGTCTTAAACTGGTTGCTCACTTTTGATTTTCTTTCCAGTATTATAATTTTCTTGCTTTACTACTCGACTTATATATTCAAATTTATTATTTTTTTTGATGAAATACTAAAATTTTTAACTAAACTTGATTTTACCTTTCTACGAAGTATGTCGCCACCCATCTAAACCCGATAGCAGTGGTTATGCTATTATGCCGCGCAGTTTTTGAAGCATAGCAATAGCATTTGAACGGATAGCGGGACCGCCGTTCAATCGAAGTACCTGGTTTGTTTTCAAAAAAAATAATTATTACCAAATTAAGGCGATATAATTATTGGTCGCTTGTTAACTATAACACAATTTAAACCTGCAAAAGCAACAATAGCCGTATATTTGCGTCTTTATAAGGCAATATGAAATATTTAATTACCATTGTAAGTGCTTTTTTATTCTGGGGCGTAGTGCAGGCGCAGGTTATTCGAATTAACCCGATGCAAAGTCAGCAAGATTTAAAGTTGGCACAGCAGTATTACAAAAATGGAGAGTACGAAAAAGCCTTAGCGGTTTTTGAAAAATTGTTTGAAGAAAACAGCAAAAACAAATATTATTACCAGCAATATTTGGGCACTTTAGTTGCATTAAAAGAATTGGATTTAGCAAAGCAATTAATTGAATCGCAAATTGCCAAAGAGCCTTCTAACCCGGCATACTATGTTGATTTGGGCAATATTTACAAGCAGCAAGATATGGATGCAGATGCTAAAACCGAGTTTGATAAAGCCTTGCAATATATTTCGCAAGATCAGATGGCTGCCAGAAATGTTGCCAACACCTTTACTAAAATTGAGGAATATGATTATGCCATTGCCACTTACGAAGCTGCCCGGGCAGCCAACAGCAATCGCCCCGATTTGTACATTTACGAAATGGCACAAGTCTATTCGAAAAAAGGAGATTTTGACAATACCGTTAAATATTATTTAGAATATACGCAGTTTAATCCTAAAAATATTCAGTTGGTTAGAAACTACTTTCAACGAAACTTGAAAGAAGAAAAACAATACGATATTTTACAAAAGCAATTGTATAAACGAATTCAAGATCAGCCTGATGAATTATTGTATCCTGAATTGTTGATTTGGTTGTTTACGCAAAAGAAAGATTTTGAAAATGCGATTATACAAGTAAAGGCTTTAGACAAGCGGTTTAATGAAGATGGCAGAAGGGTATACGATTTGGGTAAAGCTGCTATTATTGAAGAACAGTATGCCGCAGCGGAAGAAGCGTTTAACTACGTTATAGATAAAGGACCTGGCAATTTATATTTAAACGCACAAGCCGAGTTGTTGCGGGCAAGCAAATTAAAATTAATCACTTACCCTACTTATACAGAAGAAGAGGTGTTGCAATTAGATACCAACTATATGGTATTTTTAAATGAGTTTGGCAAAAATGCTTCTTCTGCTTCTAGTATAATTGATTATGCACAATTAAAAGCTAACTATTTATATGATGTTGATGCGGCTATCACTTTGTTAGATGAGTTGATTGAAATACCGAGTGTACGATCTAACTTAAAAGCGCAAGCCAAATTATATTTAGGTGATTATTATTTAATTAAAGATGAAGTTTGGGAAGCTGTTTTAATTTACGGACAGGTAGACAAGGCTCAAAAAGATGATATTTTAGGAGAAGAAGCACGTTTTAAAAATGCCAGACTTTCTTACTTTATTGGCGACTTTGCTTGGGCACAAACACAACTTGGTGTGTTGAAAGCGGCTACTTCAGAGTTGGTGGCAAACGACGCTTTAGATTTATCTGTATTTATAACAGATCACTTAGGTTTAGATACCACCAACACTACTATGGAAATGTATGCCCGTGCAGATTTACTGTTGCTGCAAAATAAAACAAAAGCTGCCTTGGTTACTTTAGATTCTATTGACCGGCAATTTCCTGGTCATGCTTTGGCAGATGATATTTTAATGCAGCGTGCTGAAATTGCTTTAAAAGAACGAAATTACGATGAGGCTATCGTGTATCTCAATAAAGTGTTAGAAGATTTTCCAACGGATATTTTAGCCGATGATGCTACCTTTAAATTAGGTGAAATTTATTATTTTTATTTAGAAGATAAGGAGAAAGCGATGGAACAATTTCAAAACGTAATTTTAGAATATACCGGCAGTTTGTATACCGTTGAAGCACGAAAGCATTACCGTCAATTGCGGGGCGATTTGTTGAATTAAATCTATCTGGAAGTTTTAACCAACCGGATTCTACGTAATTTGAGGGCAAGGCATTATGTTAGATTTCGATTTAGCAGATCTGTTGGCAAAATGAAAGCCTAATTATCAGAATTTGTTTCAAGCAGGTTATATTTTCTGTTTTGTAATATCACTTCTTAGCCTTGCTTCCAATAAGTGGAATAGCAGCGGCACTGAAAGCTAACTTTTTGAGGGCAGCTCTTTTGGTTTGATCCTTTTTCATAAAAAGGTTGTTTATGGTTTAAAAAAATATATTTACAAAATAGGCATTTTTTAAGTAGCATCATCTAAAAATAAAGAAATAGGTGTCAACTCTACTTGATCTTGTATTGCTTGCACATTGTTCAAGTCTTCGTGGTTAAATAACTGATATCTTGCTAACAACCAAACCCTTTCTGTTTTTAGTTGAACTACCGGTAATCCATAATCTGGTCCATCATAATTATTTGGTACAATCAATATATCTAATTTTTTATTTTTACCATATTGCCTGCTTCCAACGTAGTCAAACACATCGGTGTCATCTTCCATAAATTGAAATACAAAATAGCGATCAATTTTAGGTATGGATAAAACGTAGCTTCCATCACGGGCATCTAATACAGCGGAGCTATATAAAAAATCTACAGAAGGTCGAACAACTTTTTTGAAATTGGCATCCACCAAATCGTTCATATGATGAAATTTCCAGGGTGCGCCAGCTATTTTGAGATGCCTCTCGTATCCTTCAGCCATTATTTTTTTTGGAAATTTGTATATGCCATAGGCAACTCCTGCCATCCACGAAAGTAGACATATTATAATTGCTAATGTTATAAATTTAAGCCAGCTCATCATTTGATTGGTTTTATAGTTGGTAGATTGATGGATTCAATATCCCGTAACATGCTTGCAGTTGGATGGTAACAACGAAGCGTTAATGAAATGGGTTCATCTATAATAGAAGAAGGCAACCAATTAGAGACTGGTTGCATTTCGTGTTGCCCCAAATATAGGGTGATTGTTCCATCTGGATTTTTTGAGAGCTTGTGAAAACTGGAAATCGCAAATTTATTGGCAGGGTTGTTACACAAAAAATGATTATTGCCGTAAACCGTTATCGACCAAAATTCGTGCACCGGTATTTCTGCCGGAACAGTTATTTGATAGTTTCTGTTCGAAACCAATGGATCTCCATTAATATCTTCTCGGGCATTCAGATATATGGCTTCTTCATTGGTGTTGGCGCCTAACCCAATTCTTGCGATAACAGATCGTACTAAGGCAGGTTGGTCATCTTCAGCAATGCCAACAAAAGTTTTCCACGATCCATTTTTAACCCCGCTTTTAAACATGGTGTTTCCTCCATTAGCAAGTTTGGCAGACAAAAAGTCAATCTTTTTTTCAGGCGACCGTTGCCCAATAAAAAATCCGGTTAATCCAATTAGTGCCAATAAAAATATATATTTCATCAATTACTTATTAAGCTAGTATCAGCCATCCAAATCAACTTTTCGAATATAATAACATTTACTGATCTAAAAAATCATATAAAAAAACTAATGGCACCGGCTGGTTATAAACACTAGTTTTTGCAAATCTATAAAACGATCTCACCGCTTGTCTTTGGCAGATATGTCGAATAATTTGTTTCGCTAGGGCTACGTAAATTTCCAACACAACAGTAAGAGTTTTTTCAATAGAAAATGGTTGCTGTACTCAATGGGAGCACTCGTCGGTCAAAAAAATTGAAGCTACAAATAAGAAAGATTAGAATTGGGAAACTTTAGCGTTATTAGCTTGCAAATAGAGAAACACTGAATAGGCAGAGGTGACCTACTTTTTGAGAAGGGGTTAATTCACTAAAATAATAGAAACATTTAAAACGGTAGCAAAAGTAACCCACAACAAATAGGGAACAAGCAAGTAGGCAGCCAAGGCTTTAATCGGTTTAAACCGTACAATACAGATGAATATCAACACCCACAAAATTAAAATTACTGCAAGTGCAAATGGCGGGTTTTGCATACCAAAAAAAGCTACCGACCAAAAGGCATTCAACAACAATTGGGCAACAAAAATAAAGATGGCAGTTTTAACGGCGGCATTTTTCCAACCGGCATGCCAAATGTAAGCTACCGAAATACCCATTAAGGTATATAAAATAGTCCATGCTGGGGCAAACAACCAATTAGGTGGGTTAAAAGCCGGTTTATTTAAGGTAGTATACCAAGTGTTAATTGAGCCACTCGTGGCGATACCGGACAGGAAACCAACACCTAAGCAAACTACTATACCTATAATTATTTTTACAGGAAGAGAAAGTGTATCCATCTATGTTTTGTCAATCAATTTTCTTTAATCATACAATTATACGTGCCATTGTTAGCAATTGCCCGGTCTCTCGTATCGTTTTCAAATTCTTCTCTATCTTTTTTCTTGCTGCATTGGGTTCTCACAATTACAGTGTCTCTATTAGTTTGTGCATCTGTGTATTTTATTTCGCATTCTAAACAAGCTTGACAACTGTATAAAGAAAGTACTGCAGTAATGAGCAGCAGAGCAATTAACTTTTGTAGGATATTCATGACATTAAAATTTTAAGTAGGTTAAAAATTATCGATCATTTAAAGCCACAAAGTTACGCTCATTATGCCCGGTATAAATTTGTCTTGGTCTGCCAATAGGCGATTTGAGTTCTAACATCTCTTTCCATTGCGCAATCCAACCCGGTAACCTACCTAAAGCAAACATAACCGTAAACATTTCAACCGGAAAGCCAATAGCCCGGTAAATAATGCCAGAATAAAAATCTACATTAGGGAATAATTTTCTTGACTTAAAGTAATCGTCATTTAAAGCCGCTTCTTCTAATTTTTTGGCAATTTCTAATACCGGATCGTCTACGCCCAACTTCTCTAAAACTGAGTCTGCTGCCTTTTTAATAATAATTGCTCGCGGATCGAAGTTTTTATACACCCGATGACCGAAACCCATCAACCTAAACGGGTCGCTTTTATCTTTCGCCTTATCTAACCATTTTGTGGTGTTGCCGCCATCTAAGCGAATATTTTCTAACATTTCTAAAACGGCTTGATTAGCACCTCCATGCAAAGGTCCCCACAAAGCAGAAATACCGGCAGAAACCGAAGCATATAAATTAGCATGCGACGAACCCACAATTTTTACCGTTGAAGTAGAACAATTTTGTTCGTGATCGGCATGTAAAATCAACAGTTTGTTAACGGCATCTACAATAACGGCATCAATCTCCACATCTTCGGTTCGCTGCCCAAAAGTCATATGCATAAAGTTAGAAACAAAGTCTAAATGATTTTGCGGGTATACAATCGGATGACCAATATTTTTCTTAAAAATCCACGAAACAATAGTTGGAAATTTTGCCAACAAGCGAATCATAGTTAAGTCTACTTTTTCAGCCGACCGGTTAGGATCTAACGAATCAGGATAAAAGGTAGATAAGGAAGAAACGATACTAATTAACTGCCCCATAGGATGCGACTTAGAAGGATATGCCAGAAAAAAGTTTTTAATATCTTCGTGAACCAAAGTATGCATCGATAATTTACGGTCAAACCCTGCTAACTCTTCTTTATTGGGTAAATCACCATATAACAACAAATAGCTTACTTCTGTAAACGAAGCGTTTTCTGCCAATTGCTCAATAGGGTAACCACGGTAGCGCAAAATGCCTTGCTCTCCGTTTAAAAAAGTAATGCCACTAGTAGTTGCGCCGGTGTTTTTATAGCCCGGATCTAAAGTGACCAAACCTGTTGAACCTCTTAATTTACTAATGTCCAAGCCCTTTTCTTGCTCGCTACCCTCAATTACAGGTAATTCAATTGTAGTATCTTTATAAGTTAAAGTTGCTGTTTCTGCCATAAATTTTTATCTTCTTTGCGTTCGGTTGCACAAAAATAACAAACTACGGCTGTATATTTAAATGTTTACAGACTTATGTGCTTAAAATATGAGTTATTCGTCAAAAATCGTCAATTAACCTTTATTTGTAGCTGTTTTTCATCAAGTTTATCTAAACAATAAAAGTTAGTGCCACATTTGCATTGATTTTTTTTTGAAGCGAAACTTTGTGGTGTTTAGATAACTTAGGTCCCGCTTTCCACTCAAATGCTGCAGCTACGCGACAAAAGCCCGCGCTTCAGGCAGCATAACCGTTGCAATCGGGGCTAGATTGGTCAATTCGCTCCTTCGTTAGCTGACTATTTTTTGTGCGTTACAAACGCACTTCTCGAGCATCTTCATTACAAACAAGGATGAGCTAGAGGCATTCTAAAACAAGAAAGTATCAACCACTTTGATAAACTTGTCCGTTTTTGCATAAAAAATCATTTGTTGATAAAAGCTCTCATAAAAACTTTTATTTCCAAATAAAACGCATTAACTTTACTGCATATGTTTAATTTTTGCCATTAACCACAGTTAAGCATATGTAAAAACCAAATTTAACCAGTTAATCAACCATGTATAGGTCTATAATTATAATTCTATTGGCCATCATTCCATTTATTGTATGCGCAAATAACAATTGTTCTACCGCAACACTTGTTAATTTTACTCAATGCAAACCGGGTCTTATTAATGCCATGCATACGTTTAATGGTCCATTACCTTCTTGCAAATTATCAAATAATGTAGGCAGCAGTTGGCATTACTTTTATGCTCCGGTACACGGTAAAATACAAATAGAAAGTAACGCAGCATTTAACGATGTGATGACACTTTTTAAAGGTAATTGCGATGAACTTGAACAAATACAATGCACCAACAAAGATGAATATGGCTTTTATGGCGAACGCATCAATCTTGAATTAATTCCCTCCACTAAATATTATGTAAGAATAAGCAGCCATCAAAATGATTTTGGTTTACACGAAGGCAACTATTGTCTTCAATTGAGTGAAGGGTTTTTTAAGGAAACTATTCCGGAAAATAACCATTGTTCAAATCCATTAGAAATAAAAGTGGATGATGAAGATCAATGTTCATCAAATTTTAATACAAATACATGGCTAGCCAATAAAAATGCCTCTATACAAACCTTGCCTAGCCGTAATTTAAAGTCCCGCTCTTCGGTTTGGTATTATTTTACACCTTATAAAACCGACCGGTATTTAATTAACTCCAACGCTTGGTTTGCCGATGTGTTAACCTTATATAAAGGCAATTGCAATGCTTTAAAAGAAATTATATCAGATACCGACCAACAACTATTAACTACGCCGGTTTTAAATGCCCATGAAACTTATAGGCTTCAGGTAAGTGGCTATTATGCCGCTTTGCAAAGTCGTTTATGTCCTGAAGTTATTCGTTTATCCAACACCTACGTAAATACCAATTGTGCCAATGCCACTACTTTGTTTATAAGCGAAACGTTTACAAAAGCAAAACTAAATCGAGCAGCAAGACCGAAGATTAGTTCCTGCGTTCCTGTAAATGGAGTAGGTGCTTGGTTTAAATTTAAAAATGTTTTTGAAACTGAATGTTATGTAGATGTTGATGCTAATTTTCCATATAACTTTGTTTTATGGGAAGGCAGTTGTAGCGATACGGTAGAAAAATATTGTACTAGCGGTAATAACAGTTGTTATAGTGTACATCATATTAAAAATTTGTTGCCTAACACTACTTATTATTTAAATATTTTACAAGATGCTACATTCCCAATTACGGAAACGGCATTTAGCATTCGGTTATTAGATGCCTCTGCAACATCAACAGCGCAGCCATTACAAATAGAAAAACACATTAATTGTTTTACAAATGGAACCGGAGAATTACAATTGACGGTTTCTGGAGGTGAAGCACCTTATTCTTTTATTGGTGATACTCCAAACAAGATATTGAAAAATAATGAAGTGTCGTCAACCACGGTTATCGACCAAAGAGGTTGTGCTGTTCGGCTATCTAACAAAATTGAATGCCCTGCTTTTGAAATAACTTGCCCAATTGTAAGTAATTTAAAAGCGAATAACATAACCGCAACATCAACTATTTTAACCTATACTTCTGCCAATTATCTACAGCATTATGTAGTTAAGTTTAAAGAGTTAACCGGCAACAATTGGCAGGAATTACCAACTTCCACTACTTATGCTAGCCTTACTAATTTAAAATCTTGTGCTTTTTACGAAGCCAAAGTTTTAAATATTTGCGATGAATTTTACGGTGGTTATAGCGAAAGCATCTATTTTAAAACCAAAGGCTGCCATAGTTGTCAAGCACCAGAAGAATTGTTTGCTTTAAATGCAACTTCTAATGCTGCTTTTTTAAATTGGGATATTGTTGATGGAGCATCTTATAAAGTTTTGTACAAAGCTACTGATGAAATGGAATGGAATACCCACCAAACGGAATTTCCTTTTATGATACTTTTTAACTTATTACCCTGCACTACTTATAATTGGCATATTGCAAGCCTTTGTAAAGAAGAAGAGGCAGTGAGTGAAGCTACAAGAACTCATCAATTTAATACTTTAAATTGTAAAGATGCTGGTGATATTACAAAAGCTGTATATGTAATTTATCCAAATCCGGTTGGCGATCATTTAAATATTAAAATAGTGGCTGAGGAGCATTTGTTGAAAAAGCATCATATAAAAATATTTAATACTAATGGGCAAATGGTTTTTAGTACGGTCAAAAAAGCTGACCAACAATATACCACCATCTTAATAGACAACCTGAAATTACCTGCCGGATGGTATGATGTAAAAATTACTAATGCCAGGGTTACTCATCATCAAAAAATAATTATTCAATAACATGAAAAGCAATCATTCGGTATCGGATAACAAAAATGTCATTTGTATTAATGGTGGTTTAAATGCCTTTGTTCCATCTGCACAAAACCCTTGGGATATGCAAAAAGTAAGGCATTTGTTCAATCGCTGTAATGGAGGAGCGAGTTATGAAGAAATGAGGGCAGCGGTAAATTCAAGCCCCTCAGCTATAGTCAATCAAATAGTGAACAATGCAGTAGACATTAAGTTAGAAGTTCCTGAATATGCCAATTTGCTTAAACCACGAGAAAGCCGCGATAGCGAATATGCTTATAAAGATTATATGATGTGGGATTGGATTGAAGGTATGATGACTTCGGGTTTCCGATATAAAATGACCCTGTTTTGGCACAGCCATTTTGCTACACAAGCCATTGTTTATACCAGCAAAATTAGAAGGGTATGGAACTATTACCGCACCTTAAGCGAAGGTGCTTTAGGAGATTTTAGAACGCTCTGCAAAAACATTGGACAAACCGATGCCATGCTTATTTTTTTAAATGGAAATGTAAATTTAAGCAGCGACCCCAATGAAAACTATGCCCGCGAATTGTTTGAACTATTTACTTTAGGAGAAGGTAATGGATATACCGAACAAGATATTGTAGAAGCTGCCCGGGCTTTAACCGGGTATAAAATTTCTGATGAAGACCATCCAATTTCTTATATAGAGCTTAACGATTTTGACCATACCCCTAAAACCATTTTTGGACAAACCGGCAATTTCGACTTTGAGCAAACCCACGATTTAATATTTACAGAACGCGCCGGTTTTTGCGCCAAACATATTTGCAGAAAGCTATATCAACAATTCATTTATCATCATCCCAACGAAAATTTTGTTGCCGAAATGGCTAATTATTTTAAACAAGATTGGAACATTGCCAAGCTGATGAAAAAAGTATTAAGCAGTGAACATTTTTATCATGCAGATGCTATGGGCACACAAATTAAAGACCCCATAACGAGTTATTTAGGTCTTATACGCTATTCTAACATTCGATCATATAATTACAATTTACCCATTGAACAAGAAACGGAAAGTGATATAAAAGTGGAGGACAATTTTTACGACCTGATTTGGAATTTTATTAACTTTACGGGGCAGCGCATTTTAAATCCGCCAAATGTAGCAGGTTGGCAAGGGCACCGTAAATGGATTAACCAAAACTTATATGTGGTACGTAAGCAAAACCTAACTTTATTAGTCAATCAATTAACCAAAACCGGCTTGCTTAAAATTAGAGATATGTTGGTTGAAATGACAAACACTACTAATAACCCGAAGTTGATTACACAAGCCTGCGTTGAACATTTTATACAAGTTCCTCTCGAAAATTATCGAATCAATCAAGCCCTAACCTATTTTAAAGCTAACGTACCTAAAAATTACTTTGATGATCATCTTTGGACTATGAATTGGCAAAACGTAGATCAACAAATAAAAAATCTATTGCTTTTTATTGTAGAACAACCCGAATTTGAATTGTATTAGAAATGATTAATCACTATTAATAAAACAACATGTGTTCAACTAAAAACAAAAGAACCGGTAAATCTTTAAAAGATAAAATTGCGCACCAACGAGATCACCTAATACACAGCCGGCGAGATTTTTTATGGAGAACCGGTTTAGCAGGGGCTACCATGATGCTACCGTTCAAAAATACATTGTTAAAGGCGGCAAGTGTTAATCCTTTTTTATCTGCCATTAATCAAACAGAACATGATCGTATATTGGTATTAGTTCGTTTGGCAGGTGGTAACGATGGCTTAAATACCATTGTGCCAAGAGGGCTTACGCAAGAAAGGTATCAACAAAAAAGACCTCAACTTTATATACCAGCACAACAGTTAAGCAACACCATTATTGATGATTCCAATGCCTTTAATCCGGCATTCAAGCAATTAATGCCTATGTGGAAAGATGGGAATATGGCAGCCATTAACAATGTAGCATATGAAAACCCAAGCTACTCTCATTTTAGAGCCACCGATATTTGGGCAACGGCAACCGAATCTAATATTTTTGAAGATAGAGGTTGGTTGGGGAGATACATTGATACCATAATGCCTGCTTTTTCTGAAGCGCCGCCGGTAGTGCCGGTAGCCTTAGAGGTTGGCGATGTGGCAGAATTAGCCTTTCAAGGCAAATACAATTCTACCTCTTTAAGTATTAATAGTGTTGATCAGTTTTACTCTGTAGCCCAAAATGGTAAGTTGTACGACACCAATTTTTTGGGCGACTGTAATCGAGATCAGGAAATATTATTTTTACGGGAAATTGCCAATAGTTCATTTTATTATAAAGATGCCATACAAGAAGCCTATGATGCCTCTTTTTCAAAATCACCGGCAAAAGCCTATCCGGCTACTGATTTAGGAGAACGACTCCATATTATTGCACAAATGATAAAGGGCGGCTTAGGCACTAAAATTTATATGCTAAGCTTAGGTGGTTTTGATACCCACAACGATCAAAATAACCGGCAAGCCCCATTACTCCACGAATATGCCGAAGCGATACAATGTTTTTATCAGGATATGAAAAACTATCAATTATCAAACAAGGTTTTAACATTAACTTTTTCAGAATTTGGCAGAACATGGGCGCAAAACCACAGTGGAGGAACAGACCATGGATTAGGTGGTCCGGTGTTTTTACATGGCGGCAATATTAATGGGGGATTGTATGGTGCGCAACCTGATATTACTAAAGTTTCAGTTAGAGAAGACCCTGCCCACCAATTTGACTTTAAAACCATTTATGCAGCTATTTTAAAAAATTGGTTATGTATCAATCCGCAAATAGCTAATTATGTGTTAGGTAAAGATATTGAACCATTTGATAATTTAATACCCGTTTGTAAGTATGCACCCACGGCAAATGACCGGGCAGTGTTGTTAGGTCATCAAATACATATTGGGCAACCAGATATGATAGAAATACAATATGCCATTAAAAGAGATATGCGTATTCAATTAGAATTATTAAACCAATTTGGGCAAGTTATTTTTATGTTATATCAAGGTGAACAAACCCAAGGAACTCATACCATTATTTTTAACAAAGCTAAACACCCCATACCTAAAGGTCGTTATTTTTACCGTTTAAAAGCCGGTGCAGAAGTACATACCAAAGCCATTACTATTTTTGTTTGATGTTTATATGGCAGCACTCGCGGTACGAGTAGTAAGATGACATTCAGTCGTGGCGCGAGTACTAAGGTGACATCTTTATTAAAGGTGTCATCTTTAAATAGTACATTGTAATTTATTTAATATTCATTAAATTATCATCCAAAAAATATCGAATATCGAGCACCGAATTTTGAATGCCGAACGGTGGTTCACTTGTGGCAAGAGTATTCAGGTAACACTACCATGGCTCACCTTGTAACAACCGCAAGGTTTTTCTTCTTTTAAAGATTGATTTTTATTGACCCAAACAGGACCAACAAAGCCAATTGAAAAGCCATGATGGATGTTAAAATTTTCTATCTGATCAAAATAGCGGTAAGATAAGTTATACATTATTTTGGCTCCATAATTTTGATACAATCGAAACCGGATACCCATACTGGTTTCAAAGGCAAAGCCATATTTAGCAATTTCGGTGCTTGCTGCTGCGGCATGATAAGAGAAACCCGTTGTACTTTCAATACCAATATTGTGTTGGCTATAGTCTTCATTATAATTTAAGCCAAATACGGTTTTATAGCCTAAGCCAATTTTGTATCCTTCTAAAGCATTTTTAAACTAGCCCCGATTGCAGCGGTTATGCTATTTTGCAGCGCAGCATATGTAGCTAAGCAATAGCATTTGAGCGGAAAGCGGGACTACCGTTATTATAATGTTAATAGGTTTCGCTTCAAAAAAAAATAATGCAAAAGTGAGAACTACCTAAGGAAGGATAACAAAAGTAAATTTACCATCTGACTTTGCCATTTTCTGATATACTTCCTTATTGTTTAGATAAACTTGGGTTAAAGTTAGTTGCTATTTAAAGCATATTGAACAGCCGCTTTGGCATGCAAATCCGTTGTGTCAAATACAGGATAGTCGCAATCTTGCTGTTGAACCAATAAGGGTATTTCAGTGCAGCCTAAAATAATACCTTGTGCACCACGCTCAACTAAGCGCTGCATAATTTGCAAATACTGTTGTTTAGAAGTTTCATTGATCGTACCTTTTACCAATTCAGTATAAATAATAGTGTTTATTGTTTCAAAATCCTCTCCTTCTGGTACAATAGTATTTATGTTAAATGTTTTTTTAAGATGTGTTTTATAAAAATCTTTTTGCATAGTGAATTGTGTGCCCAACAACCCCACTTTTGTCAAACCTTGTGCAACAATATTTTCACCTACGGCATCCACTATATGAATAATGGGAATAGATATTTTTCGACTTACATATGGAGCAGTTAAATGCATGGTATTTGCTCCAATCATTAGTAAATCAGCCCCGCCATTTTGTAAAGATAACGCGGCTTCTGCCATTAAAGCATTTAAGCTATTCCAATCATCAGCATATTGTAATTTTTTCACTTCTCCAAATTGAACGGAATGAATTAAACACTTGCACGAGTTAGGATGCCCCATTTCTTTAACTACCAACTCGTTTAATATTTTATAATATACCAAAGTTGATTGCCAACTAATGCCACCAATTAAGCCTATTGTTTTCATAGGTTAAAGATACTATTAATGATTATACTTAGTAATTAACTTAATAGACTATTAAGTATTGCTTTAACACATCTAATTAAAGGTGTAAAAAGTTATATAAAATCGTCTCTTATCAATTCTGGACTATGTGGAGTAATTTCATTTTCAAATAAGTAGTCTTTTTCATAAAACCTGGAAAGCACACCATATAATTCTGGTGAATTATTAAAAATCCTTTCTGCACTTTCTTCGCCAGATAAGAAGTAGGTACTAATGTCCGCCCAAAATTCTGAATTGTTTTCATATGAATATTCTCTGAGGCCGTTCAAAGAACCATCTGCGGCATGGGCAGCAAAAAGCTCATTTCTTGCGCTTACTAAAGTTGGAATGTCCTCTCTATTCATATATGTCGGAACGCCATCGGTATCGCCTCTTCTATATCTATCAATAGAATGTGCCACCTCGTGCACCAATGTATTCATTCTTCCAGGTTGATCCTCAAAATCTAATAATACTTCCTCTAATTTTAAAGTTATTTTAGCCCTGTCCGACCTAAACGGCGGCTCCCACCAATTATATAAACCGTTGTACCCGTTAATATGTGATCCATCCATAGTAACATGCCAGCCTCTGTTTATGTCTCTTAATACCCTATCTACCAATCCTGGACTGTGCCCTAATGCCTCCGTTAAATTAGCCGCCATTATAAATTTGAGTGAAGGATCTGCTGTTAAACCATCATCTAATATTGTAGTGTTATTCATGTGTTGTAATATTCTATGCAATTGAGCATCATAGGCAATTAAATCATCCCCACCTAAAGCTGCTCTATTAGGCATATACTCACTAAACAACTCCATTGGGTCACCTTCACCCATATTATATTGCACTCGGGCAACAAATATATTTTGATAGTTAGGTGAATTAAGCAGACCTGAAATAGCAGCCTCCCGGCTCAGTAGCTCAGCCCCTTCTGGGCTTGTACTGTAATTTTCAAAAGAATTACCTTGTTCATATAATGATTCTCCTATGTATTCCGAAACTACTCCAGTATATTCCGAAACTTCTCCAGTTGGTCTAACACCCTGTAATTTTGACTTGGCATTTCTAATAATATCTAAAGCCGAGTTAATGGAATTTAAAGCTGAATTCATATGTTTTATATTTAAAACAAAGGTATGTTGAAAAGGCTTGTGTATGTTTAATTCCCCTTTGATTCCTGCTTGTTTCCAATTTAGTGCTGTTTCTGATGGTTTACAAATGCTAAATATATATATTGATGCAGCCATTAAAAATTTATACAATGTGGCATATTCATTGCCGTGCACTTTCTACCCCTATCTCATCCTCATTTGCAAAGAGAATGCTCGAGAAGTGCGTTTGTAACGTTCAAAATATAGCTGGTTAACGAAGGAGCGATTTTACTAATTTAGCCCCGATTTTTAAGCCAACAACGCTAAAGCGTGTTGGGTTGTTTAGCAGCAAAGTGTTGTTTTTCGAATGGAAAAATTCGTCATTCAAAATTGGGTGTTCGATATCCGATATTTTTTTGGATGACCATTTAATGAACAACGAATATCGAATAATGAATGTTGAATTATTTTTAATGTGTAAATAAATGTCATTCAATATGCTGAAAGCCACATAGATAGAATTGTAGCGGTTATGCTACTTGCAGCGCACGATTTTGAAGCGTTGAGGATGTTTGCCAACATTTGAGTGGAAAGCGGAACCTGAGGAACGATAAAAAGTTTCGCTTAAAAAAAAATTAAAAAGAAAATGTAAACTACTTAATAGTTTAGATAAACTGGTCAAACAACACTAAACTATTAAACAACCTAATGCACTTTGGTGCCGTTGGCTTAAAAATCGAGGCTAGTGGGATAAGTACTAAGTTTAACTCCTTATTAATTTACGTAAACCTATTTGCACAAAGATAATTCAAGAGGGATGACAGCTTGGTAGTATAAAAGCTACACAATAGTTAAGCTCCGTAGGAGCGATACCGCCAAAAGTTATTAAAATGTTGCTCCTCTGGAGCTCAATTAAATTAAATTGTTTAGCTACCAAGATGTAACACTTCCAGTACTTGTATTTAACAAATAATAATACATTTTAATTGGTATAAAATATGCTGATTTATTTAGTTTTTAAAGCACTGGATAAAAACACCGGTTCTTCGTACAAAGAAAAACACACTAACATTCGAAAACAAAAAAGAATCAACCACTTTCAAAAACGGTCAATCTTTCAGAATGTAAAAGACGCACTACTCGTCTATCCTTTTTTCAACCACTTTAAGCCAGCAGGCAATCTATTCCATTGCAAGGTATAATAGCTGGTTTTTTGTGCACCAAATTGTTTAAAAAAAGTAGCTATGCTTGGCAGGTTAGAGCCTTCAAAATCTAATACGATATCTTTACCAGCATGTTGGTAAATTAGCCGGTCAATTAAAACCTTTATCCAACTATTTTTATGTGCCACCGCGTTGCTGGCGTTAATTAAATTGATAATACGCCCGGCAGCTTTAATATAAAATTGAGCAGCACATAGTAGTTGTTGATTATCTAAAATGCCCACGCTATAGCCAATTTTTTGTTCGGTAAGCACTTCCATTAATTTAACTAATTGATTGCAGGTTTGTTCATTTAATTGAGCGATCTGTTTATTCGATTGTAGCAATTTAATAATAGCATAAGGTTTTATGTTTTTTTTTAGATCAATAGGCTTTTTTAAGGCTAATTTAACGGAGCGTCTGCAATTGTATTTGTAGTTCATTAATAGTTCTTCATAAGGGCTATTTAAGGCTAATTCGTAATTATCGTTTACTTTAAATTGCCCAAAATTTTGATGGAAACTACTTGCTTGCACACTATAATTTAAGTACTTAATAAAGGAGGGGATAGCCTGATAAAAATTAGCCAATTGTTTTGAGCTAAGTGTTTGCATAGAAAAAACCCCTAATTGTGGGCAGGGAATGGGTTGAAATACATAGTGCACAAAATATTTTTTGCGGATAGGTAAGGGCATTACCGCAGTATAATCATTAGCCACTAAAGCCGCCCAATTCGGAGCCACCACATCTAAATAAAAAGTATAAGCATAAGGTAAAGAATGGACAGCCCGTTTTATACAATAATTCCATTTCTGGTCATCAATCTCATGCCTATGCAAATAGTCAATTTCCATGCTTTTAGATTTGGATAAGCCTTAATTGTGCTTCAAAAACTTTACGCCAACCTTCCCAGCCTTCTCGTTCGCTTAGTGAATTGTTATGCCAAATAAGCGTACATCTGCCACTGTTGTTTTTTACGGTAGTAATAAGTTCTTTAGATTTTTGAATAGCCGCTTCTGTATCCAAATTTTGATAATCTTTCAGGGTGACATCCATCATAATAAAAGGCACTATTTTTAAAATAGTTTTGATATCCCATTTTAAGTTGTAAAAGTGAAATGGGTTACAAATACCGGCTCTAAAGCCAACCTGAGCTGCATAGCCCATGCTGTGGTCTTCTTCAATTTCTAATTCAATTAAGTTTTCGAAGGTATTGGGGCATTTAATCATTACATAATGCTGCCGGCTTTTGCTTATACGACGACGGATGACTTCTTCTAACTGAATTTGCTCTTTTTCAACAATGGCTTTATCCCGGTTTGATCCAAAGGAGGGATGCAAACCTACGTGATAACGATCGGCAATATCTTTTATTAAACTTTTAAATTCAACTTGCTCCAATGAAGTGTTTTTATCGTGGATACCATATTCACCTACCAAAAAAAAGTAGTAAGCCTTATGCTTGTATTTTTTAAATTGACTATGAATATAAGCAAAGGTATCAAAAGGGTCTGCCACAATACCGGATAGTACAGCGGTGCGCTCTCGAATTCTTGCAAAATTAAAACGGCTTAATTCACTGATATAGCTACCAGTATTTCTTAAAAAGCCTTTGTTTTTATATGCGTAAGCAATGTCAACATCTATAGTCGGGTTAATGCAATATTTTGGTGAAGTAAAAGTTAATGCCGGATAATATGCCGTTAAAATGGTTTTTAACTGATTGACCCATAGGTTGACTACCGGTTTTTCTAAAAAATTATATTTGTGCGCAATTGAATTTTCAGGCGTAAAGCGACCAAAACGATCACCTTTAAAGGGTAAATATTCTTCATAGCGGCTAACCATATAAAAGATGGCGGCAAAGGGATCAAACTTTAAATCGCTATGTTCATCTTGGGTTAGAAAGAGCAGGGGAACTTCTCCAGTAGCATCTACTTCAATTTTCTGTTCTTTAATATTGCGTTCAAAAAGCAACTCTACTGCCTTAATATACGGTACTTTTTTAAGCTGTTTATCCCCGTAATTTATTTTGGGTTGATCGATGGTTCCAAATTCTTCAAAATTAGAGATTAGTTTAAAATTGATACCGAGCAATTCAATAAACACCAACTCAAAAGTATACCGAAGCCGGTTAGTAATTTTTGGTGTATAGATAAGAAGTTGCATAAAATAAAAAGTACTGTATATCGAATATTAATATTAGGTAAAGAAGTTCAATATACTCTTTTGTATTTCAAAAAGCAAGTAACCATGATTAAAAGAATAGTAAAGTAAACTACTTGAGCTACACTAAAATCGATTATCAATCGAGGCGTATTTCTAATTGTTTCTAAAGCTAAGTAAAAAATTGAAATTGTTGTAATGTATACCAAGGTGGTTTTTCCGTGATAATAAGTTTCATTTTTTCTAATTCGCAAAAGCCAAATAAAGAGAAACAAATGAAATAAACTATCATACAAAGCAGTTGGATGCACAGGTAAGATGGACGGATATGGACCATACTCAAAATGCATACCCCAAGGTAAATTGGTGGTAATACCATAGCATCCATCACCTGAAAATTGACAGCCTAATTTGGTGAAAATAGTCATTAAACAAAGTAATATACTTAGAAAATCAAAATAAAAAAGCTGTTTTTGAATGGATACTTTAAATAAATTAGCCGCTAACGGAAGGCCTAAAACCAAGAACAAGATAGAACCTGACCAACTAAAATGGCCGTAAGAAGGGCTTTTAAACAACACTTTAATCGATTCAAAATCATGCATAACCAGGTAATAATCAATCATACCGATTAGCCTTGAACCAAAAAACACCAGGAAAATAGCAAATAAAACCCATAGCAATTTATAGATGTTTTTATCATTTGGTAACTTAACTTTTTGGGCATAGAAAAAGCCAAAAATAAATGCGATTAAAACACCAATAAAGTGAAACGTAGCAAACCAACTAAATTCGTAACCTAATAAAGTAATTTTAGGTATCATACTGTATTAAAAAAGGAAGGTAAATTTAGTTTACCTTCCTTTATAATAAGTTTTATAAAACGGTTATTTTTTCAATTTGATCATTTAAAACAGCACCATTTTGAATTGGGATGACCAAATACATACCTTTAGACCACTGGCTTACATTGATGTTGAGCTTATTTAATGATAAGGGTTTTGATATAATTTCTTGCCCATTAATGGAAATGACTTTCAGATCAATAGGTTGACTGATGTTGAAAGTATGGTGAACTCTAATGGTATTGCCATCAAAATAAATCTTAAAAGGATGCTCTCCATCCAAAATAGAAGGAGCAGATGATTTTTTAAAACCCTCCAGACAAGTGTATACTTTTTCTTCCTCTTCAATTTTTAAATTCATATCATACTCTATTAAGGCGATTTTTAAATCTTTACCTATCATCTTAACCATACCTTTCTTTAATTTATATATTTCATTTATAAGCCGGTCTTCATAGTTGAATTCTTCCTTTTCTATTAAAAAAACAAGTTCATCTAAAAATAAACACAAGGGGTCTAAGTGTTTTTCGGTTAAAATAACCTTTTCATCTTCATTAACTGTTGCTTGAATCAGTTGCATATTTGTATTAACCATATTGGTGTAAAGGGCTTGAATGGCTTCATATCTTTTATGTCTGCTGCTTAGTATTTCATTGATTTTTTTAGGATTTTGATTGAGTCTTCTTATAAATAAGTTAATATTTTTTCTAAAGTTTCTCTTAGTAAAGCTGATCATATTCTTCTTGGTTGTAGCATCAAATTTAGTGGGTTTTTGGATGCGGCAACTACCAACACCATTACTTGTTCTTTCACAAGCATTATCATCTTCGCTTGAACTTTGAAAGTCTTCACAAGATACGTAACTAATTCCAAAATTACCGAGCGGATAAAGTGTTTCAAGAGCATCTACATCCTGTTGATGCAAACCTCTTCTCAACGAAGCATTTTCGTTACAACCATTCATAGTTATATCCTTATTTGTAGAAGATTCGTTTAAAGGATGACATAAACCTGCAAAATGACCTAATTCGTGCATTAGAACAGACTCAAAATCAAAGTAATCATAATCCATAAACTGAGTTTCTCCTGTTATTGAAATTTCATCCCAATTTTTCTGATGATTAAATACTATATCTCCACCTTTGTTAGTGACACTAGGACTTAGAGTTGAGTTACAATCATGAGCTGTAAGAGCAATGTGTAATTGACACTTGGCAAGTACTTCGGAGTTAAGAGGAAATTCATCATTAATTGGTGAGTCAAAACCAACAATATTTTTATTGTCAATATTACTTACTATTGGATAATCGCTTACTCGCAAAATACTTCCAGTAGGATCCGATGCTAAATTAATATTAAAAGCCGCATTAGGTGGATCTGCTCCGGTGTCAAAAGGACCACCAAGATCTCCATTCCACCGATCTCTGCACCTTGTAAATATGTTATCCATATCATCCATCTCTGGATTACAAATTGATGTGGTAGGACATACTCCTGTGAATGGCGGTGAAATGTAGCTATCTAAATTTTCGTGGAGGTAAATGGGTATATAAAATGGTGATGTATAGAATTCAACATCATTTATATTCACCCATCTTGCATAAAAACAGCAATCAGTACAATTTTGAGGGACAGTATTAGTAATATTATTTGCTAACAAAGAACCAACGATGCAAAAATTCAAAACTACAGTAAATTTTAATAAGTTCATTTAAATATGTTTTGGTTAAATAATTCAATTAGAGATTTTCTTACGGTTTTATCATTTGGATTTATAAATTCAAAATTGTCATATGCTACAAAAACATTAGGACAATATTCATCTTGATATATACCTGGCATAAATTTTCGTTTTAAGAAAATTTGCATATCATATCTTGAACGGGTTATTGGAAATATACCCTCATCTCCAGCTTCATAATATTTTGTATGAGAGTCAATTGATAGTATGTCTTCACCAGGTGTACAACCTCCGGAATAACCTTGTGTTCTTGCAATAACAATGATATCATTTTTTTTTAAAGGAAAATAGCTATTATAAATTTTTTCGACTTGTATTGCAAGCAAAGTTTTAAAATAGAAACATTTATTTTCATCTTTTAGCATCTTTTTGGCTAATACTTTTCCTTTAAAAATAGCATCAGCATACACAGCCTGCAAAACTTTGGCATTACTCAAATATCTTGAATACTGATTTAATCTATCATTAGATTTATATTTTAAAAAGATAGATTTATCTTTTAATTCAATAAATCTTGGTAAATAAGCTTCGGCCAAGCTGAAATAATTTTTGGTCATTTCTAAGGAGTCGTTTATTCTATTTTCTAAAAAAAAATGAACAAACTCTATACTATCTTTCTTGCTATATTGTATAGGTTCTTTGTTGTCAAAATAACTATACCGGTTACAATCAAAATATTCAACATCATTTGATGACTCCTCAGCCTTATTGCAGACAAATGCATTTAACATAATAGCACTGATAATGAGCAGCAGGATTTTTTCTAACCTCATAACAAATAAGTTTATTCAAATGTATATCAAAAAATACAAAAAATCAATTTTAGTATGTTAATTTTTTTTTTTTGTAATCAACTCATTTAGTAATGTTTTCAAATACACGGGTTTATATTATGTTATTAAATTAATTTTTTATTTGTTAATTTTTTTGCTGAATGGTGGTATACTGAATCAAATTTCATACAAAATGGTTGCCTAGTTTAGGATTATCTGTTTTCAAAACGCATTATTGAGTAATATTGTAAAGACAATATATTGTAGATAAGGTAGTAGTGGAAAAAAGGATTAGTTGTTAGATATTAAATGCACTATTTATTTAAAAAAAATCGATTATTGAACACTGATTTTGATTGTAGAAGTTTAAATAGCAATAATTTAATAAGCCCACTTTAAATAAGTTGCCCCCCAGGAAAATCCCCCCCCAAAAGCCACTAAAATTAAGTTGTCACCTGGGTTCATTTTATTTTCCCACTCCCATAAACAAAGAGGGATGGTAGCGGCAGTTGTGTTACCATATTTTTCAATATTTACCATAACCTTTTCAATAGGTAAACCTGCAAAATTAGCAGTAGCATCAATAATGCGTTTATTGGCTTGGTGAGGGACTAACCAATGCACATCTTCAGCACTAAGCTGATTCCGCTCCATAATCAGTTTGGCAGATTCTGCCATTTTGCTAACAGCCATTTTAAAAACTGGTCCACCATCTTGAAAAACATAATGTGCACCTAAATCTAATAACTCGTGCGTTAAGGGAGTTCTAGACCCGCCAGCCTTTAAGTTTAAATATTTTTCACCGCTTCCGTCACCACCCATAAAACAATCTAATACTCCGCAGCCTTCTTCGTTCGGTTCTAACAAAACGGCTCCGGCTCCATCACCAAATAAAATGCAGGTTGATCGATCTTTATAATTTAAGATACTGGACATTTTATCAGCGCCCACTACAATCACTTTTTTATATAGGCCAGTACTTATCATTTGGCTACCTACATTTAAGGCATATAAAAAACCACTACAAGCGGCATTTATATCAAAGGCTGGAATACCCGGCATCTTACATTTATCGGCAACAATATTTGCCAAAGAGGGAAAGCGCATATCGGGCGTAACGGTGGCTGCAATAACCAAATCAACATCAGTTGTTGCGGTATTGGTTTTTTCTAAAAGGCGGTTAACGGCTTCAATTGCCATAACTGAAGTGCCGGCTTGTTCTCCTTTTAATATCCGGCGTTCTTTAATACCCGTGCGGCTCACAATCCATTCGTCATTGGTGTCTACCATTTCTTCTAACATGGCATTAGTTAGCCTGAAATCGGGCACATACCCCATAACTCCGCTGATAGCAGCCGTTTTGTCCATTATGCTTTCAATTGGTTTGTTATACAAGAATAATCAGCTGCTGCCAATCATCCAAATTTTAAAAGAAACTATACTTTCGCAAAGTTCTCTACCAGTATTTTGCCTTTGTAGTATAAGTTTCCTTCAACTACATAAGCACGATGCCACAAATGTGGCTCACCAGTAACCTCACAAGTCACCACATTAGGTGCTTTGGTTTTGTAATGCGTTCTTCTTTTGTCTCTCCTGGTTTTAGAATGATTCCGTTTAGGATGTGCCATTATATTTCTATTTTATTTGTTTAATTTTTTTAATGCTTCCCATCTGGGGTCAGGTGTTTGTGTATTGTTTTGATTTTCTGATTCTGTGGTAAAGTAATGGTGAATTTCTTTGCCACAACTAGGGTTTTCGTTTTTATTTAACGGGCAAGCTTTTTTTATAGGTAAACTTAGTAAGGATAATTCATAGATCAATTGATCTAAAACAAGGTGCGTTTCATTTCTTTTTAGATAAATAATATCATCTTCATCATTTAAGTTATTGGTACTTAGCGCATCGTCAAACTTAACAAAAATTTTATGATCATCCATAATCTCTAAATCAAATTCATCCGAACAACGATCACAAGGTATATTAATAAATCCGTCAATTTGAAAGAGCAAAACCATAAAACTGCTCTTTTTTTCTAAACTAACTTTAATTTCAAGCTCAGCTTTTTGAACGGGTGATTTTTCAAAATCTTCAAAAAACCGGTCATCTACCTCAAATTTGAAGTGATGCTCACCTAATTTTAAGCCAACAAATGCGATTTTAAAATTTTGTTTGCTCATTTGTGTAACAATTTTCAAAAAACGGTTGGCAAAGGTAAGTAAATAGTCGCATTAAATGTGGCTTTGGCTACTTTTTTCGTCTCAAAAAGGTATATAAAGCAAGCTATTACCTTTTTAAAACTGAAAGTAAAGCCTTTTTAGATATATGACAAACTGATTTTTAAACGAATAACCAACAGATAATGTTAAATTAAGCTATACAACCAAAAATATAGTACCTTTGATTTACTTAAGTTTAAGTAAGTTATTTCCCAATTTTCATCTCAACTATACAATATAAAAGCTCTCTTAATGTCAATTAACGTTTGCAATAACTTTGTAAAAAGTTAAAATTTGCAATTTATTGTTCAAATAGATGTCCATTAACTTATTTTAAGATATACTTTAATTTGTTTGTTAGAAAATATACAATAATGGTTTATCTTTGCAGTCGCAAAATAATTCTTTGTTAGAATTAAAAATATAAATAAAATTAATCATTAAATTCATTAGATAAATATGAAATCAATTTTTACAACCTTTTTGTGTTTTTTTGTTGTAGTCAGCTTAATTGCACAAGATGATTTGCCACCTAATGCAGAGCCGGGTAAGTGTTACGCACAATGTATTTATAGTGATAAATATGAAACTACCAGCGAAACCATTCAGGTGAAAGATGCCTCAAGTAGATTAGAAGTAGTTCCAGCGCAGTTTGAAACCGTTTCTAATAACTATACTTCAGAAGAATCGTCTTCTCGTATAGAAGTAGTAGCCGGCAAAACGGATACGCGCACAGAGCAAGTATTAGCTAAAGAAGCCTATACTCGTTTAGAAGTAATTCCTGCGAAAGTAGAAACCGTAACCGAGCAAGTATTAGCTAAAGAAGCGTCTTCTCGTTTAGAAGTATTGCCAGCTAAATATGAAACCAAAACAGAAACTTATGTTTCTGAAGAGGCTTCTTCACGTTTAGAGGTTGTTCCAGCTACCTACGAAACGGTAACTGAGCAAGTATTAGCCAAAGAAGCATCTACTCGTTTAGAAGTAGTTCCTGCTACTTTTGAAACGGTAACTGAGCAAGTTGTAGCCAAAGAGGCTTCTTCTCGTTTAGAAATTGTACCAGCTCAATACGAAACGGTAACCGATCAAGTATTAGCTAAAGAAGCGTCTACTCGTTTAGAAGTAATTCCAGCTAAATACGAAACTGCTTCAGGTGAAGTTTACACGGAAACTCCATGTAATTTAACTGTTCAACCAGCTAAATTTGAAACGGTAACTGAACAAGTTGTTGTTAGAGAAGCAACTAGCCGATTAGAAGTAGTGCCTGCTCAATACGAAACGGTAACTGAGCAAGTATTGGCTAAAGAAGCTTCTTCTCGTTTAGAGGTTGTTCCAGCAAAATACGAAACTCAAACTGAGCAAGTATTGGTATCTCCAGCTACTACACGTTGGGAAAAAGGTAAAGCTGATCCTAACTGTTTATCTTCTAATCCAGAAGATTGTATGGTTATGTGTTTAGTAGATGTTCCTGCTCAATACAATACAATTACTAAGCAAGTATTGGTTTCACCTGCTGCTACTAAAGAAGTAGCTATTCCAGCGGAATATAAAACTGTAAGCAGAAAAGTTTTAAAGACTCCTGCATCAGTAAGAGAAGTAGCTGTACCTGCGGAATATGGTACGGTGACTCGTCAGGTATTAAAGTCTTCTGCTGCTGCTAATCAAGTAGGTGGTAATGCTGAGAGTGGTGATTGTATCACTTCTTCTGCTAAAACTTATAACTATCAACGATTAGTTTCTCCTGCTAGTGTAAAAGAAGTAGCTATTCCTGCTGAATATACTACTATTTCAAGAAGAGTTTTAAAAGCTCCTGCAAGCGTAAAAGAAGTTGCTATTCCTGCTGAATATTCTACAGTTTCACGACAGGTAGTTAAAACGCCAGCCAGTGTAAAAGAAGTAGCTATTCCTGCAGAATATAAAACAATTTCTCGCCAGGTATTAAAAACGCCTGCCAGCACTAGAGAAATAGCGATACCTGAAAAAACTTCCACCAGAAGTTATAAGGCTTTAGTTTCTGCTGCCAGTGTTAAAGAAGTAGCTATTCCTGCTGAATACAAAACAGTTTCTATGCAAAAAGTAACTGCTCCACCTTCAACAAGAGAAACACCGGTTGAAGCAGAGTATACTACTCGTACGATTACTTCTCGTGCTGCTGATACTACTAAAGAAATTGCTATTCCTGCAAAAACAGGAACGTATTCAACAACAGTATTAAAAACTTCTGCTTCTACCAGAGAAGTGCCTGTTGATGCTGAATTTAGAACAGTAAGCAAGCGTAACTTAGTTTCTGTTGGTGGTCGTTCTGGTTGGGTTGAAGTATTGTGTGAGAAAGACATGAACTACAACAAAATTAGAGAAGTACAACAAGCCTTAAAAGATAAAGGTTATAATGTTGGTGCAATTGATGGAATTATGGGTGGAGGCACTAAAGCTGCCATCAGAAAATTTCAGGAAGATAATGGCTTACCAATTGGTGGTGCTTTAAACATTGAATTATTAAAAGCTTTAGGTGTTTATTAATCACTACACTTTAAAGTAAAAAGATATAAACCTGGTTTGAACTTTCAAACCAGGTTTTTTTATGTGTTGAATAAACACCTTTTTTAAAACTGCTCAAGTTTTTCTACTTTTGTATTGAAATTTAAATTTATAAGATGAAAGCATTTAATTCAATAATTGTTCTATCTACATTATTTATTGTTATAGTTGCATGCAACAGCAAACAAGCTAATGTTAGCAATACGGGCATTACTCAAGTTGAAGATATGATACAACGGGGTACTGAATTTGACTACAACCAAAAATCTCTTGATATTAACACTTTGTATAAAAAAATGCAAAAGACCAGTGCTATGGAAACTACCGTTACTGGAGAAGTAGAAAATGTATGCTTAAAAAAAGGTTGTTGGATGACGATTAAAAACCCTGACGGAGAACCTATGCGCGTTACCTTTAAAGACTATGCTTTTTTTATGCCAATGGACATACACAACAAACAAGTTATTTTTAAAGGAAAGGCTTATCAAGATACCACCTCTGTTGATATGTTAAGGCACTATGCTGAAGATGAGGGCTTACCTCAAGCGGAAATCAATAAGATTACGGAACCCAAAGTAGAAATTGCTTTTGAAGCTACCGGGGTTTATATACAATAACATCAAAATATTAGATAGGAGCAGGACGATCTTTAAAACTTTATCTTCAAGTTATATCCTAATTTTCTTCTTGGTGAAGGCTTTTTGCTTCTTCAAAAAATAGTTCCCATAGCACTTTTACGCAGATTTTTTTTTGAATTACCTAAGCATAAAATCCTCATGTAAAAAAAGCCCTAAACTTACCTGAACAAGCATATGGTCCTAATACTCAACCAAACTTACAGCACGTTCAACTTCGGTAACGGGTAGTTTACATACTTTGTTTTGGCAAACGTAAATAGTAGTTTCTCCTTTTTGTAGTTTGTTTTTTAACAAAGTCAAACTGCCTTCTGTTGTACCGCCCAGAAACATCGCATTAGGTAAAAAATGATCTTTAAAATTTTGGCGTAGGTCTTTGGCTTTTTTTCCTACAATAGCAATTTCGTAAGGCTCTTGATTAAACAAGGTAGCAACTTGTAACCAATTAGCATAAAAACGGGCTTGTTGACCAATTTTACTTTGTACATTATCTAACATTTGTTTTGACAAATTAATATACTCAGTATTATACAACAAGGTGCCCAACTGAAACAACACTTTAGCCATAATAGAATTACCACTCGAAATTACATTGTCGGCTACTTCAATGTCGCGGCTGATTAGTTGATCTTCTTTATCAGAAGTGAAATAAAACATGTTGGATTGTTCATCAAAAAAATGTGCCTTTGCATATTCTACCAATCCCTCCGCTTTATTCAGCCATTGTTCATCAAAGGTAACTTGATACAGGGCAATAAACGCTTCTGCTAAGGTGGCATAATCTTCTAATACCCCTTTTATAGATGATTTGCCATCTTTATAATTCCGGGTGAGCGCATAATTATCTTGTATAGCATTTTCAACTAAAAATTTGGCGTTTTGAAGTGCCGTATTTAAAAATTCTTCCTCGTTAAAAACCGCATAAGCATCAACATAACCTTTTAGCATCAAGGCATTCCACGAGCTTAGTATTTTATCATCTAAGCCAGGGCGAATACGTGTATCTCTTTCTGCCATTAATTTCTTTTTTTGAGTGTCTAAAAAGCTGCGTAACTCTTCAACACTAATACCTATTTTTTTTGCAGAAGTGGTCTCGTCTAAATTTTCCAGTAAGATATTATGTCCTTCAAAATTACCGGTTTCGCTCACGCCAAAATGCTGAATAAAATTGGGAGCATCGTTACCGAGAACAGTTTCAATTTCGGCTTTACTCCAAATATAAAATTTCCCCTCTTCGCCTTCGCTATCGGCATCAAGCGAGGCATAAAATCCGCCTGAAGGATCGGTCATTTCTCGTTTTACCCAAGCTAAGGTTTCATAAACAACATCTTTATACAATTGTTTTTTAGTAGCTTGATAAGCTTTCGAATATAAACTCACTAATTGACCATTATCATACATCATTTTTTCAAAGTGAGGAGCAATCCACGAAGCGTCAACAGAATACCTCGCAAAACCTCCGCCCAAATGATCATAAATACCGCCTTGTGCCATTTTATCTAAGGTTATAAAAGTGGCTTCTTTAGCCTTTTCGTTATTTTTCATAAAACCATAAGCCAACAAAAACTCCCAATTATTAGGCATAGGAAATTTAGGAGCACGGTTCGGTCCGCCTTTCACAAAATCAATAGATTCCATCCATTTGTTAAGAATGTCCTCAAAAAAATCGTTTGGATAAGCCGGTTGGTTTAAGTTTAAAGCAATGGCACTTTGCGAGCGAATGCCATTAGTCATCCGTTCTGCATCTTCTTCTAATTTCAAGCGGTTATTGGCGTAAGCTTGTGTAAAATGATCCAATACTTTCATCCAACGATCTTTCGGAAAATAGGTTCCTCCAAAAACAGGTCTGCCGTCGGGTAAGGCAATCGCATTAAGGGGCCAACCTCCCCTACCCGATGTCATATAAGCCGCCTGCATGTAAATATTGTCTACATCCGGTCGTTCTTCCCGGTCTACTTTTATATTCACAAAATTGTCATTCATTAGTTGGGCTACTGTACTGTCTTCAAACGATTCGTGTTCCATTACATGACACCAATGACAAGCCGAATAACCAATACTGATAATCATGGGCTTGTCTTCCTGTTTTGCTTTTGCCAACGCTTTTTCTCCCCAAGGAAACCAATTAACCGGATTGTGCGCATGTTGCAACAGATAGGGAGACGATTCATGAATTAAATTATTGGTATAAGCATGTTCGCTGCTATGGTTTTGACCGGTAGATTGTTTTGAACCGGAGTTACAAGACTCATTGGTCATAAGATATACAATTAAAATAAGGCAAAGACTATATACTTTCATGGTTTAAAGGATATGGAGTAAAGGTAAAGCTATTTTAGTTTTTTAATTTAAGTAACGGAAAAAGAATAACTTAAACAGTTTATACTTTTTTTTTGTGTTACTGCTGCATTGCAAAAGCCTTGATTATATTACAAATATTTAGAGCGTGTGCATTGAAGTTTTGTTGGTTAATGTCTTGAATAATGCATAACAGACAGATTATTCCTTTTATTTTTACCAACGTTAACTGTTATAAATTGTAAGCCATGTTTTGGAGAAAAAAACCTAAATATCCAACAACACAAATAACCGATAGTAATTTTAATGAGCGGGTAAGTGAATCAACCATTCCGGTATTGTTAGACTTTTATGCAGATTGGTGTGGTCCTTGTAAAATTATGGGTCCTATAATTGATGAGTTGGCTCAAGCATATGAGGGTAGCGCTTTAGTAGCTAAAGTTGATACTGAAATCAATCCGAAGTTAAGCCAACATTTTCAAATACGGTCCATCCCAACCTTACTATTTATTCATCAAGGAAAATTGGTTCAGCGTTTTCAAGGGCTCGTTCCCAAACCAAATCTTGAAGAAATGCTGGACCAATATATCGACGATCTTTCAAGGAAAGCGTAAACTTTCGACAAGTTTATCAAAGTGGTTGATATTTTCTTGTTTTGGATTGCCACTATTTTTTCTTTCTACGAAGAACCAACGTTTGCAAACTAGCCCCGATTGCAGCGGTTATGCCATTTGTGCCATGCATTGCAGCGTTTGCCAAATGGCATTTGAGCGGAAAGCGGGACGGGTGTTATTATAAAGTAAAATGGTTTTGCTTCATAAAATATTAAAAAAGAATGAACTACTTTCTTGTTTAGATAAACTTGTCCAAATTTTCTAATGATTTTAAATCATTGATGAAATTGTATTTATCGGTTAGGCATCTGACCTTATGTTGCAGAAGGCGTTAAGGCATAAACAACCCCGCCTACCAAGGTAATGGCTAATACCCAATAAGCTGCGCCACTTAAAATCCAGCCGATATCTTTCTTTTCAAAAAGTCCTTTGCTCACCAATACGGGAGCTACTAAGGTAATTGCCGGCATAAATCCGTGAAACATACCATGTACAAACTGACTCATTCCGGGTTCGGTATGGCTTGCATATCGTGAAATTGACCAGGCAATTACACCTGCCATTAGCAATGCGCCCACCATCATTATTGGGTTCGCATCTTTCATATCTGCTTCCGTTAAACCGGCACCTCTCATCCAACTTTGTCCCAATACTTTTGGATGAAACCATATCCAACCTAAAATCATCACCATAATTGCTCCGGCTAAAATTGCTACATAACTCATAATTTGCTTTAGTTTTGTTTTAAATAAAAAAAATTTTGACTCCACAATATACTATTTTTTGGAAAAATGATTCAGCACTTATAGAGGCTTCAAAAAGTTTTATAAACTTTTCATCAATAATTATTAACTTTATCGTTCTTGACACTCCAAATTATCTTAAAACAAAAAATTAATAATATAATATGGCGGATTATATGAGTATGCCCATGCTAAAGTTTGTGCTGAACGAAGTGTTAGAAGTGGAGAAGCTATGTGCATTACCTAGATTTAAAGACTATGATAAAAGTAGTTTCGACATTTTGTTGGATTCTACAAAAAGTTATGCCGATAAGGTGATGTATCCGGTTTTTAGAGAAATGGATGAAGACCCGGCAAGATATGAAGATGGTAAAATTTATGTACATCCGGTGGTTGGCAAGGTGTTGAAAGATGCTGGTGAAAATGGGCTGATTGGTGCTTTATTCGACTACGACATCGGCGGCATGCAGTTGCCGCATACTATTCATTCTGCCATTTCGCATATTAACCAATGCGCTAACAATAATTTACCGGGCTATGCAGGTTTAACCGGTGGAGCAGCCGGTTTATTGGTCAGTTTTGCCAACCAACAGTTAATTGATACCTATGTGCCCAACATGTTAAAGGGACTTTGGGGCGGCACCATGTGTTTAACTGAACCTCAAGCCGGTAGCTCGCTTTCGGATGTGGCAACCGCAGGTACGCCGAATGAAGATGGTTCTTATAATATAGTGGGTCAAAAGATATTTATTTCGGGTGGCGACCACGAATATGTAGACAATATGATACATTTGGTATTGGTTAGAATTGATGGTGCTCCACAAGGTACAAAAGGTATTTCGTTAATGGTAGTGCCCAAAAAACGTATAAAAGATGATGGAACTTTAGAACCCAATGATGTAATTACGGCAGGTGATTTTCAAAAAGTAGGTCAGCGAGGATATTGCACTACCCATTTATCTTTTGGAGAAAACAACAATTGCAAAGGCTGGTTGGTAGGCGAAGAAAACAGAGGTTTAGCTAATATGTTCCAAATGATGAATGGGGCGAGAATTGATGTTGGACTAACGGGTGCTTCTACAGCAACAGCTGCCTATTATGCTTCTTTACAATATGCCAAAGAACGACCACAAGGCAGGAGAATTAGTAATAGCGGCAAAAAAAATGTGGATGATGGACAAACTTTAATTATCAATCATCCGGATGTGAGGCGTATGTTGATGTTGCAAAAATCGATTGTAGAAGGTTCGTTGGCATTATTGATGGAAGCTTCTATGTATCATGATTTATCGCAATATGGGGATGAAAGTGAGCGCAGTTACTACCATGATTTGCTGGAGTTATTAACGCCTATTGCCAAAACCTATCCTTCGGAAATGGGTATCACGTCAATTAGCAATGGTTTGCAGGTGTTGGGTGGTTATGGTTTTTGTTCAGAGTTTCCGTTGCAACAATATTATCGCGATATACGAATTACTCCTTTATATGAGGGTACCACCGGTATTCAATCTTTAGATTTATTGGGAAGAAAAGTAGTAATGAACAACGGAGAAGCCATGCGTAGTTTAACCAAAGAGATGATTACTACTATTAAAGCCGCCAGTAATTATGAGGACTTACAAGTGTATGCCGAACAATTGAAAACGGCTTCCAAGCAACTGCAAGCGGTTTTACAACATTTAATACAATTTGCGATGAGTGGTGAGCATGAACGCTTTATTGCCGATGCTTCTATATTTATGGAAATGATGAGTACTGTTGTAATTGCGTGGCAATGGTTAAAATTAGCGACCGTAGCTAAAACGGCTTTAATTAATGGCAATGGATCTTTTTCCAATGAATTTTATACGGAACAGATCAACACGATGCGTTTCTATTATAAATATGAACTACCAAAAGTGTTATCATGCAAAGCCACTTTAATGAGTAACGATAGTTTAACGATTGTTGAAGAAAGCGAGGCGGTGTTTAGTTTTGGTTGATTGATCGTTTAGAGACTTCGATCCAATAATATTAATATTTTTATTATTAGCTGATGTTGTAAGATTTCTCTTTATGGTGGGAATGAAAGGGAGTTACTACCTTAAGTAAGAGGTCTTACTGCATAAGCAACAAATTTAAATGCGAGTTGATTTAGTTTACCATAAATTTTGAAATTCCTCAAATTACTAAGTCCACCCAATCGCCATTATCCTTAATCAACTCAATCAACGCTTCCAATGCCCCTTCGGCTTCAATGTTTTTTTTAATCACTTCTTTGCCCTTATATAAGGTGATTTTTCCAGGACCACTGCCTACATAACCATAATCAGCATCTGCCATTTCGCCAGGTCCATTTACAATACAACCCATAATGCCAATTTTTATGCCTTTTAAATGATGAGTTTTGGCACGAATCATGGCGGTGGTTTCTTGCAAATCAAATAATGTCCGTCCACAAGAAGGACATGAAATATACTCTGTTTTTGAAATGCGTGTACGCGAAGCTTGTAAAATATAAAATGCCGTTTCGTTCACTAAAGTTATGGGATGTTGTGGAGCTTTCATCCAAATACCATCACCTAAGCCATCAATAAACAAGCCACCAAAATCAGTTCCACTGTCAACCATCAATTGCTCAACATCCGTAGTCGAAAAATTATAACGCACAATTACCGGATTGGATATTTGCTTGTTAATCAAATGAAAGAAGGTACGACGCACTTCAGGCATTCGGTGCGAATTGTAGGATTGCAAAACCAAAACAGCTTTTTTGTCTTTATGTATTGCATCAAAGTTTTGATAAACACAGTCCGCCTTAATAAATTTAATACCTTCAACTTGCTGCCAATTATCTTCGGTAGCCATTATCGGGAAATATTTTTGCTCGCCGGTTGCGCTGCTACATCTTTTTTCAGGATGCTGTTCCCAAACTGCTATCGGCAAAATTACTTTTAGCGTTCCGGGCAATTCAAAATTTAAAAAATCAATACTAAAAATATAATCGGCTGCTTGATCGCCAATATTCCATTTATCTAAATCAGCCCTATACTCATAACCAACCTTTTTCAAATCTTCTGGTTGTATAGTTAAGGCATCATTAAAATCGGCAATAACTACCGGCACTTGTTGATTACCAATATTGCTTATAGCAAAACTTGCTCTTCGTTCATATTCAAATGTTTTTAAGGGCGACTGCTTAATTGCGGGAATCGGAATATGGGCTTTTCTTTCAAGATTATACCGGCTAACTAATTTTTTACAAACGGGTATTTCAAGTTCCGGTTCTTCGGTTAACGAAACCCTGATCGTATCCCCAATACCATCGTCCATTAAAGCTCCAATGCCGACTGCCGATTTTATTCTTCCATCTTCTGCTTCACCTGCTTCGGTAACGCCTAAATGTAAAGGGTATGGTTGTATCTCTTCTTCTGCTAATTTATTAATGAGCAATCGATAGGCTTGCACCATCACCTGAGTATTGCTCGCCTTCATCGATAAGACGATATCATGGTAATGTAAATCTTCACAAATACGCACAAACTCTAAAGCAGATTCTACCATGCCCAAAGCGGTATCGCCATATCTGCTCATAATCCGGTCGCTTAATGAGCCGTGGTTGGTACCAATTCGCATTGCCGTACCTTCGGTTTTGCAAACTTCTACCAAAGGCGCAAAGCGTTTGTAAATTCGTTCTATCTCTGCGGCATATTCCGCATCGGTGTATTCAATTTGTTGAAACTTTTTTTTATCGGCATAGTTGCCAGGGTTTACCCGTACTTTCTCTACCAAGCGTGCTGCTTCAATGGCGGCATTGGGTGTAAAGTGAATGTCGGCAATAAGTGGAAGATCAAAACCGCGTTCTTTTAAAACCTTTTTAATATTCGCCAAATTTTTTGCTTCTTTAATAGATGGCGCAGTAATGCGTACATAATCTGCACCGGCTTCAAAAATACGGATGGATTGTTCTACCGTTGCCATGGTATCCATCGTAACGGTAGTCGTCATACTTTGTATTCGGATGGGGTTGTTACCTCCAACTGGCAGTTCGCCAATTTTTACTTCACGGGTTTTTAAACGGCTGTATTGCGTAAGGCTGTTGCAGTACCAATTATAAGGTTTGCTTATTGTTTGCATTACTACAAAAGTACAACATAAAACAGCTTGTTAGGAATAATTCAAAAATAACTGTCCATTTTTTACTTTAATATTTTTCGATTAACTTCATCAAAAATACTCGTCTTAGCCCCACTAAGCCTGCGTTTTTTAACTTGTATATCAAAAAATCTCTTTACTAAAATTTGAACATTTTAACTCGTTATTATTCTATGTAAATCTACCATAAAAAGATAATCTCAAAGGGATGACAGCTTGGTAGCATAAAAGGTTATGCATTGGTGAAGCTCCGTAGGAGCGATACCGCCGAAAGTTATTAGAAGTGTCACTCCTCTGGAGCTTAATTAAATTAAATTGTTTAGCTACCAAGATGTAGCACTTCCTGTGCTTTTATATAATAATAAAAATGTATTTTAATTAAAAAAATATGCTGGTTTATGTAGTTTTTAAAGTACTAGTTTATGATAGTGGTTGATGTATTTTTGTTTTTGGTAGATTGCGTTTTTGTATTTTTACGAAGAACCGAAGCTGGCAAACTATCCCCGATTTCCAAGCCAACAGCACTAAAGTGCATTGGGTTATTTAGCAGCTAAGTGTTATTTTTCGAATGGAAAAATTCGTCATTCAAAATTGGGTGTTCGGTGTTCGATATTTATTTGGATGACCATTTAATGAACAACGAATATCGATTAACGAATAATGAATATTATATTATTTTTAATGTATAAATAAATGACATTCAATATTTCGAAAGACACTTAGATAAAATTGCAGCGGTTATGGTGCCTGAAGCGTGGACTTTCGCGGCACAGCCGCAGCATTTGAGCGGAAAGCGGGATCTTAAGTTTTTTAAACACCAAAAAGTTTCGCTTCAAAAAAAAAAATGAACTACCCCGCGGCAGAGCCGACGGGGTATCACCGCTCCCCAAAAATCAAACCTTCCTCAGAACAATTTGAGTTGAGTTCGGCATATCTGTTTATAAGATTTACCTTGGTTTTTCACATAATTCTCTATCAATTTCAAATTACCGTATTGACCTACTGTATTTACATAGTAACCACTTGTCCAAAATTTACTGCCCCATAAAAATTTCTTGACTTCTGGGTGAGCCTTGAATATCTTTTTCGCTGTTATACTTTTTACTATTCTTATTATTTTTGTTGGAGAATACGTTGGAACACTTTGTAACAAAAAATGAACATGATTTTCGTCACTTCCTATTTCTATTGTATAAATCTCATATCGTTTACCTATTTCTTCACATACCTCTTTTAAAGTTTGAGTTACTGCATCACTAAAAACCTTACGGCGATATTTTGCAGGACAAACATAATGATAAAGCAATAAGCTTTTATTATGGCTTTTTACAATGTGACGATCTTCTCCCATAAATCAAAGATAGTCGCTTATAACTTTCGGTAGCACCCCGAGGCAGAGCCTCGGGGAATTCTTTTCGATTAAAAGGTTTAGAAAAGATGGACCAAAAGGCAGTAAAAAACAAACCAGCCGCCATCAAAAGGTGGCTTTTAAAAACCTTAAAACGCCACAATATAGAGTTAGCTAATTGCCGCTTCTGTATAGAACAAACCGGTATTTACTGTAATCATTTAATTAGCGTACTACAGGAAATAGACGCCATTTTTAGCGTTGAAAATGCTACACGTATTAAATATTCCAACGGTTTAATTAGAGGTAAAAACGATAAAGTAGATGCCTTCCGAATTGGACAATATGCGGTTAGATATTCAGATCGTCTACGCGATTATCAGCCAAAAAGAGATCTTATTCATCAGTTAGATGAATTAGATAAGCTGCGAAAGAAGCTGATGGCGCATCGTAATGCACATAAAGTATGTCAAAGAGAGAAGAATGCTTTTTTGAGCGAGACCATCACGGCAGTTACCGACCCTCATGTCACTGAAACTGTTGAATTTCTTGACAAAAAGATCAAAGCAGTAGAAAAACAGATGGATGAATTGATCAAGTCAGACGAAAGGTTGAACTTCTTAATGAAGCTGATCTGCTCGGTTCCGGGCATCGGTAAAGTAACAGCGAGAGCCTTTATCATCATTACCAATGAGTTTAAAAACGGTTTTTCAGCTAAGCAAATGGCTTGTTATTGTGGCGTAGCCCCTTTTCAATATGAGAGTGGCACAAGTTTGAAACACAAAGACAGAGTGAGCCATAAAGCCAACAAAAAGATGAAAACCTTATTGCACTTATGTGCCGTATCGGTAGGCAGAACCAATAGTGATTTAGGTCGTTATTACAAGCGCAAACTAAAACAAGGCAAACATAAAATGAGCGTGTTAAATGCGGTAAGAAACAAGCTGATTCACCGGGTATTTGCTGTAGTGAAGAATGAAAAAATGTACGAGAAAGATTATCAATACCAAGTAGCCGCTTAAGGCTGTTAAAGCTAAGTAATGATTAGTCAATGTAGATTAATATAATTAAATTAGTGCCATCGGCTGGAAGAGTAAACTGGCTCTGCTGGGGAGCAACCAGTCAGCAATAAGGTCGATAGGCTATGGATATATTTTCATAGAGAAGATAAGAGCGAATTTAATTTGCTCTTATCTTACTTTTCACTAACCGGCAAAAGCCGGAAGTAATCCTTACAATAAAAAATATATCCTGTGCCTTTGGGTTGGCTAAGAAAACCCCAATATTTAATGACGTTTTCTTAGAAAACACCTTGTTATTGTAACTAAAGCTGATAAAACAATAAATATTGAGTTATGTATTGAAAAAAAGTAGAAATATATTTGGATAAACCATAGAAATCGGGGCTAGTTTGCAAACTTAGGTGCTTCGTTGATATAAATAACAGGGACAACCCAAACAAGAAAGAATCAACCATTTTGATAAACTTGTTGAAATTTTCATTTTTTTTTTTTTGACTTACATCAAAAAGAAAATACTTCACATTCACCTAAATTTGCACCA
>CALHDG010000088.1 GCA_938023075.1 uncultured Chitinophagales bacterium | reverse complement strand
ACTATTTAGAAAAAATTGATTTTACGCAAATTCCCAATCTCAAAGAATCTATACTGACTATTGTGGCATCTAATCCGGTATTTTTTCCTGAAAAAGATTTTAAAGTAATACTGGAAAAAGCCTATTCAGGCATTGCAAGAAACGTAAAAAGAGCCTTGAAAACCACCCATGAAAACACCCACAATTTGATTTATGAAAACATTGACGACTTCATCATTTTATTAGATAAGGATGGACGGTTTTATGAGGCAACGGCTTTTCAAAACGAAAAGCCGCTACTGACTTTTAAAGATATGGAAGCCTTGTCGGATTGGATTACCCAGTTGCCTTACGACCGCTTAGATTATGTCATCCCTGCTTTGCAAGCTTTGTTTTTTATCGAACGCTTTGCCATCAAACTGTTGGAGCATAGTGCCTTTGTGCCGCAGTTGATTGCTTTAAGCGAAGCAGATGCTTTTAATGTGCGTTGGTTGCCCGCTTTGTTGAACGAAGATACCAAACAGTTGTATGAAGTGATGCAACAAATTACCCCGCCTGACTTGTTGCAATATGCCATTAAAAAATCGAAACGAATGGTGCAATATGCATGTGTTGAGGAAGAAAAAACATTGGGTTTGCTGTCGCTCTTTTTAACTTTTCACATACCTGCTTTTTTATCTTTTGATGCCTTTTACCCGGTAGAGGCTTTGTTTTTTAATGGACATAGCCGGCGGTTTAATGCCTTTGAAGACCAAGCCATTCCGCAGTCCATACAATTGTGGTTAAATCGTTTTTATCTTACAGAAAAACCGTACCAACCGGTAATACAAGTGAAGGAAGAAGACAATGGAGATTTTAGGGTAAAGTTAATGGTAAACGACAAAGCCGATGAATTGAGTAAAGCCGTTTCGTTAAAAAAGATTTTTACTAAGAAAAAATTTCAAAAAAACAAATTAAACATCTTGCGCGATTGGGCTATGCTCATTCCTTATTTCCCCGAAATAGAACCTATTGTGAACAGCAAAGGTATTCAAAAATTACAATTTAATGCCGAAGAATTTGCGCCCATCTTACTAAAAATATTACCGGTTATTCGCATGTTTGGCATTAAAACCATGTTACCCAAAGCCCTGCGAAAATTGTTGCGCCCTAAAATATCTATGGAACTATCGGCAGATGAAAAAGGGGTGTTTACTCAATCCAGCATCATTAGTTTAGCGTCTATCTTAAAATTTAATTGGAAGGTGGCGATTGGAAATCAACAAATGAGTCCTGAGGAATTTGCCAAATTGGTTAAGAAGATGTCGGGCATTGTAAAGTTGAACGACCAGTATGTTTATTTTGAAGAAGCGGAAGTTAAAAAGTTATTAGACAAATTAGAAGACCCGCCAAAGGTAGATAGCCGGGAGTTGTTGCATATTGCGTTGAGTGAAGACTATAATGGAAGTGAAGTTTTTTTGGATAAGCATGCCAAAAAACTCATTAAAAAATGGTTGAAACAGGATAAGGTGAGCGTACCTAAAGAATTGTTGGCAACCTTACGTCCATATCAGCAACGGGGTTATGAATGGATGTATAAAAATGCACGTCTCGGTTTCGGCAGTGTAATTGCCGATGATATGGGATTGGGGAAAACCATACAGGTAATCGCCACTATTTTGAAGTTGAAAAAAGACAAACAGTTAGCCGATAAAAAAGGCTTAATTATAGTACCGACAACTTTGCTAACCAATTGGGAAAAAGAAATTGCGAAGTTTGCACCAAGCATTGAAAGCGAAATTTATCATGGACCAAAACGCGAACTAAAAACCAATGATTGCGATGTAATTATTACCACCTATGGAACGGCGCGTAGCGATGCCGCTAAACTCAATAAACACGATTGGGCATTGTTGGTGATTGACGAAGCGCAGCACATCAAAAATCCGGGAACGGTACAAAGCAAAGCCATTAAAAAAGTGAAAGCCGATGTGAAAATTGCAATGAGTGGCACGCCAGTTGAAAACCGGATGAGTGAATATTGGAGCATTTTTGACTTTGCCAATAAAGGATTTCTTGGAAGCCTCAACAGTTTTGGTAAGCAGTTTGCCAAGCCCATTGAACAGAATGCGGACCAAGCTGCCTTGAATAAATTTAGAAAAATTACCGCACCGTTTATCATGCGAAGGGTAAAAACCGATAAGTCTATTATCAGTGATTTGCCTGACAAAATTGAGAGCAACCAATACTGCAATTTAACCAAGGAGCAAAGTTCGCTGTACGAAAGTATTGTGAAAGAAAATTTGAAAATGGTAGAAAAAAGCGAAGGCATTAACCGGCGTGGGTTGATTTTGAAACTGATTACTGCCTTGAAACAAGTCTGCAACCATCCGGTACAATTTCTGAAAAAGGGAAAGAAAGTCTCGGAGCTTTCTGGCAAAGCAGTCGTGTTATTTGATTTGATGCAACGCATTTTAGATAATGGTGAAAAGACGCTAATTTTTACACAGTACCGCGAAATGGGTAATTTATTAGCAACTATGTTTGAGCAGGAAATGAACTTGTCCGTGCCTTTTTTACATGGTGGAGTCAGTAGAAAAAAGCGAGATGAGATGGTAGAAGATTTCCAGGAGAATCACTCTTCGCGCATTATTTTATTGTCGCTGAAAGCAGCCGGAACGGGTTTAAATTTAACCGCCGCCAGCAATGTAGTACATTATGATTTATGGTGGAATCCGGCAGTAGAAGCCCAAGCCACCGACCGCGCCTATCGCATTGGTCAACAAAATAATGTACAGGTTCATCGTTTCATCACCAAAGGTACTTTTGAAGAAAAGATTGATACCCTTATTCAACAGAAAAAACAATTAGCCGATATGACGGTAGCTTCTGGCGAAAAGTGGATTGGCAATATGAGTGATGGAGAGTTGAAGACTTTGGTTCGGTTGGAGTAAGGTGACACCTTTTGAAAAGGTGTCATCTTTGATTTGAAACGAGGGTGGATGAGCAAGGCGCTTTTAAGGCTTTGGGATTTAATGCGTCGAAAAAGCACTGCTTAACTATCAGTTTAATTCAAGAACAGGAGGCAAAAAAAAAGGGGCATTCAAAATCTAAGAAGACATCTTCTAATACAAAGTTGCTTTGTCAGACAATAAAGACCTATAAGAACTCCATTGGTATTGAGTAAAATCAGTACACCTTATGCAAACTCGGATTTGCATGAATGTAATAAACCAATTGCATTAGGTGGACATCATCAACCAACTTCAATTGCTTAAAAGGACGATGAAACAAATTACCCATTCTTTGATGTTGTTTGTTAAATGCCATTGCATAAGCAGTAAACCACCGGTTAAACTGCTTGTTTATAATTAGGGAAAAATTAACGCTGTCAGTAGCTTGCGTTAAAACTTGTTGATGTAAATCTAATCGCTTCTCTTCAGGTGTTTTTTTGATAGTATTGATGATGGCTTCTTCAGTACAAACTTGCACCAACAAATGAAAATGGTTACCCATTAAACAATAGGCATAGGTTTTTATATATCCAGACAAATACATTGCATACTTCTTTAAGAAATACAAGCGGTTGGCATCACTTTTAAATAACAATTCTCCGTTATTCGTTCTGTTATAAATATGATAAAAAACTTCTGTCTCTAAGTCCTGTACATATTTTTTGTCAACCGGCACGTTGTCAAAGCTACTGTAAGATGTCACCTTCTCCAAAAGATGTCACCTTTCATTTTCCAAAATTGGCGCAAGGGTGACATCTTTCCTCAAAAAGGTGTCATCCTTTGCTTGGCAGAATAAAAATTACTACAACAAACAAGCCAGACAATTAAGTGAAGCATATAATTTAAACATCAAAAGCTTTGTGTTGGATTGCACTTTCGACCAAACTTGGTTAACAAAGATGACACCTTTTTTGGAAAGATGTCACCTTGTCTTTTCGATATTCATTTTGCGGTTGATAAAAGAAAATACGGGTGAAGAAATTTTGTTAACCATCTGTAGCCAAGCAAAAGGTGACACCTTTTTGGGAAAGATGTCACCTTGGCTTTTTGATAGTCTTTTTCTAACCGGTATTTTGCACAAAACGATATTGAAATTTTATCGTAAATTTATCCTTACAAAAAACAAAACATGGAAGCCACAGCCTTAAACCATATAAGCATAGCCGAATATTAGTCTATAAGCCAAGAGCAAGACCAGAAATATGAATATCATGATGGTCGCATTTTTGCTATGGCTGGAGGTACAATTAACCATAGCAGAATTAGCACAAATATGATTGGTCAGTTAGATGCGAAACTATTATCAGCTAATTCAAAGTGCTTACCTTATAATAGTGATGCACGATTATATGTTGCTGTTGGTAATAGAATTTTTTTTGCCGATGTAATGGTTGTTTGCAAGGAAGTTGAAAGAGCCGAAGCAGAAAAAGAATCTATAACAAATCCAACTGTAATTGTTGAAGTGTTATCTGAATCTACTGAAAGTTACGACAGGGGCGATAAGTTCTATTTCTATCGTCAAATACCAAGTTTGATAGAGTACGTTTTAATTGCACAAGATAAAAAGCAAATTGATGTTTTTGTAAAAGGTGATGGCGAGTTGAGGAACATTAAGCGTTTTGATGCTAACGATGAATTGCTGCAACTTGAATCAATCAATATTGACATTCCTTTAAATGCTATTTACCGGAATGTGGTTTTTGAGGTTTAATTTTGCAGTTGCGGCTGTTTATCACATCTTTTAATAAAAATTAGATTCCTCATACAACAGAAAAACAATTGGCAGATATGACGGTAGCTTCTGGTGAGAAATGGGTTGGATGGGTAGTTGAAGAAGTTGGAATGAAGTTGACATCTTTGAAAAAGGTGTCATCTTTGAGAATAGCACTAATTAAGACTTCACTTCACTGTAACCATTCCAATTTTTTCAGCCACTTCTTGCTTTAAGTTCAATAACTCCATATGCATTTTAGTAAGTTTAGTAATCTCTTGCTCGGTAGCTTCAGTTTTATCTAAATTTTGTTGCATTTTCATTCGTGATTGCACCATTTCAATATTTTTCATCAAATAATTCATTTGAAAAAGTGAAAAGAAATTGTCAATATCTTTTTTATAATTTAAGGTACGATGAGTAATATAAATTTCAAACATATTCTTCCAGTTATCACTTAAATAATAGGGTGAGGTAAGTATACTTGCAGCAAATTCTGCAATTTTATAATTTTCGTGATTAATAAAAAACTCCGAAGTAATAACTTCTTTAGTCTTTTCATAGTTTTGAATTATTTCGTCATATAAGGTATTTTCACTTCTAAAGTGATCAACTATTTCTTTATATGGAGAATATTTAATTTCGATTTTTTGTATGGAATTTAATATAAAATGAGAAACTAAAACATCTAATGTGTAATCTTTATCTCCAAATTCGATCAGCAAACTGGCTAGATATTTTTCCAATGTTTCTGTTCGATCTGTAAAAACCCGTTCCTGTGGCTCAGAAGTTGAGACTTCTGCAGCTTGTCGTTCAATAATTTCAACCTCATCTTTTTTAACAAAGCTTTGTTTTCGAAAGGCCTCCCTTTTTAATTTATTGGTTTGATCAACCAGAATACGCTCGCGAATACCTAATCGCTCGGCTGCAGTTTGGATGTACAAATTTCGTTTAATGGGTTCCGCTATTTTAGACAGTACTTGCACAATATCTTGAACCATACGGCTTTTGCTGACCGGATCATCCGTTGCCTCTTTTGACAGTAAATCCATCTTAAACAAAATGAAATCTTTTTCATGCTCGGCAACGTATTCTTCAAAACCACTTAAGCCCTTTTTTTGAATAAACGTATCCGGGTCATCGCCTTCGGGTAGATGCACTATCCGTACGTTCATGTTTTGTTCTAAAATTAACTCCACACTTCGGTTGGCAGCTTTTAAACCGGCAGCATCACTATCAAACAAAATGGTAATGTTCTCCGTAAATCGTTTAATTAATTTAATTTGCGATTCGGTAAATGCCGTACCCGAAGAAGCCACCACATTTTCAATACCTGCCTGATGTAAAGAGATCACATCGGTATAACCTTCAACAATAAAACAGTTGTCTTTTTTTCTGATCTCATTTTTGGCTTGCGCCATACCATACAACACCCGGCTTTTGTTGTAAATTTCGGTTTCGGGCGAGTTGATGTATTTTGGAGCCTTTTTGTCATTGGTCAAAATTCTGCCGGCAAAAGCAATGGGTTTACCGCTAATGTTGTGAATGGTAAACATAATCCGGTTTCTAAAAAAGTCAAATACTTTTCGCTCGTCTTTTCTTTTAATTAAGCCCAACTGCTCTAAATAGGTTTCTTTAAAGCCTTTGGTTTTGGCGGCATTCAATAAATCATCCCATTTTTCTAAAGTAAAACCCAATTCAAACTTTTTAATAATGTCTTCTCTAAAGCCGCGTTCTTTAAAATAACTTAAGCCAATTGCTTTGCCTTGCTCTGTATGCCACAATTGATCGGCAAAATGATCCCGGGCAAACTCGTTTACAATGTATAAACTATCAATTACTGATTTTTCAACCTGCCCTTCTTTCGGTTCGGTTTCTTCTAATATTACATTGTATTTGGCTGCCAGCCATCTGATGGCTTCTGGGTAACTTAACTTTTCATGTTCCATAATAAAGCCGGCAACGTTGCCCCCTTTGCCACAACCGAAACATTTATACAAGCCCTTAGAAGGCGAAACGGTGAAGGACGGCGTTTTTTCATCGTGAAAAGGACAAAGCCCCAACAAGTTAGCCCCCCGCCGTTTTAAGTTGACGAACTCTCGTACCACATCTTCTACGGCGGCAATTTCAAAAACTTGATCTATACTGTTTCGTTTGATCATCCTATTGGCTTGATTCTGTCTTTTTTCATAGCTCTTCAACTACAGTTTTAAACTGTTTGCAAATCTACGTTTTCTGAAATAAATTATACATATTTACCTGTATCTTTACCTGCCTTACCTTACCAACAAGGTAATCATTTAAATTATGAAGCCCCAAAATATTGTCTTGATGTAGGCAATACACCAGTTTAAATCTATAAAAAGACAGCGATGCTTTCATGGTATATCCACTCGTTAAGTAGTGCCTTTTTTCTTGAAGTGTTTGGAATAAATTTTCAATACCAGCTACATTAAGTTTGCCATAAATGCCAATTTTATTAAACTGTAACATGCCTATCATTCCTGTTAAGCTGAACCCGAAAATATTCCCATGAAAATGTGCGCCCGCTTGAAAGTAAAATTTGTCGAAAATAATTTTAGTATTTAGTTTGGAAGATTTAATTATAGTATCCAGACTGAGGAAAGTATTGTTTTGAATGGTTTTGTTAATTCCTTTTCCATAAGCTATATAGGCATCTGCTAAAAAATGACGCTGTTTAAACCGCTTGTTCCAATTGCCTTTTTTTCGATACAATTTGGAATTTTTAAGTAAAGTGTTTTGAAAAACCCCAGCAGATATATTGATGAAATGATCACTAAATTGTTCAGTGATATTTTGTAAGTCTACAGAATTTTTATAGCCCACTTGTACAGCTAAAAAATCATGATAGGCAAAAGCAGCTTGTATATCCAGTGGTTGTAAGCCTCTATTTATGAATCCCCCAAATGATAGAATACAATCCTTTTTATAACTTAAACCAATTAAATTGCGACTACCAATGGTATTTAATAAAACGCATATTTTAATAATTTAGGTAAAGCTTCAAAATGTGAATCTGTTTAATTGATACTTAACGTAATTTTAAGTGGAGAAATTTCACTTGTTTTGGTAGTTATAAAATGAGGTGCATCATTATAAACCTCTGCTAATTCTGATGCAATATTTGAACACAGCCTGTCTTACAGTTGGTAAAATATTTTATATGTAACACTTATGGTCTTTTATTTGAACTTGCCATATACTTGTTTTATAAGAGGGTTCCACTGTATGACAAGTAAGTTGATATTAATAATATTATGCTGGACTAATCACAATTTTCTATTTCTTCACGTGTTAAACCCGTTGCTATCATAATTATCTCAATTTCGGTGTTTATTTCCTTCAATTTTTTTGCTCTTTCCAAAGCCTTTTTTGTTTCCTCTTTTCTTGCTACCTCTTTCGCCTCTTCGAAAATTACCCGTCTTTTTTCTTCCTCCATATAAAGTATGGAACCACCTTTTGCCAGCATCATTTCATATTTCATTCTTTGGTCGGTGGTCAATTGGCTTTTTTCCAATTTTTCAATTGCCTGTTCAATCCATTCTTCAGTTATCACTTCGGGCAATTTTTCTAATCCTTGTATGGTTTCCATATTTTTCATTAAATAAACTAATTTGTATTAGGAATACTACGAAAATAAATTTACCATCTGTGCTGATTCTTTTTCTCCTTGACTTCGTTGAAAAGCCTCGTCTTAGCTTAGGCTAAGCCTACGTTTTTCGCCTCGCCAAGAAAAAAAATAATCTACCCCAAATTGATAAATTTATTTTCTCCGCATTCCTAAATCTGTTTTGATTTCGCTTTCCTGTTTGTCAAATTTAGCAATTTCAATAATAATATGTACCATTTGGTCGTCCATTTTTTCACCAAATTGGTTTTTGAGTGTACCATAATGATACCATGCTTTCGAGTGATGAAAAATAGGATGTACTAAAAAACCATTACTATAAATGGGCGTGAAATCATTGAACCGAAAGCCCCCTTTTTTAACCATCGTATCAAATTTTTTAAAAGCATAAAATTTTGAACGTTGAATATAATGTTTGTAATGACCTAATTGCATTTCAACAATAAAGGTTCGTTGCGCTTCATCTTTGCAAACCAAATCATAAATTCCACTTCTTCCATCTAAAGTAGATCCTATAAATTCATTACTTAAAAATTCAACTTCCTGAATGGGCGAATTGGATTGGATGACCGCTTGCAAAGCTCTTCTTAAAAAAGTAGTATCGGTTTCATCGGCAAAAACAACTTTGAATCCGTAATCGGAAAGTAAAGAAATAAAGCTCGTTTGATCACTCACGACGTGAAATTAGTTATTTATTTTATGTCGGGTTTAAGTTTTACACAATATCTGCTATTTTTGCAAAACCGTGATTCCCGATATTTTAATACTTGATTTTGGTTCGCAATATACACAGCTGATTGCTCGAAGAGTAAGAGAGTTGAACGTGTATTGTGAAATTCATCCTTATCATACCTTGCCAGATTATGCCAATGAAATTAAAGGCTTGATTTTATCGGGTAGTCCTTTCTCATCAGTTGAACCCAATGCGCCTCAATTTAATTTTCAACAATTTATGGGTAAGATGCCTATATTGGGTATTTGTTATGGAGCGCAGTATATTGCACAACAATTGGGCGGCAAAGTGGAACGCAGTGAAAAGAGAGAATATGGTAAAGCGATGTTGAGTGCCTTTCACCAAAAAGATGCCTTAACCAACCTAATGAATGAACACAGCCAGGTTTGGATGTCGCACGGAGATACCATTACCCAATTGCCCAAACAAGCAACCTTACTTGCCAGCACCAACGCTATTGAAATTGCGGCTTTTAAATTAAACGGACCTATTGAAAAACCCGTTTATGGCATTCAATTTCATCCTGAAGTAACTCATTCTGTAGAAGGGAAAATCTTACTAAAAAACTTTGTTGAACAAATTTGTTATATTGAACCTAATTTTACGCCTGCTTCTTTCATTGAAAAAACGATTGAAGACATTAAAACAACGGTTGGTGAAGATAAAGTAATTATGGGTTTGTCGGGTGGTGTTGATTCATCGGTTGCCGCAACCTTAATTCATAAAGCTATAGGCAATCAATTGATTGGTATTTTTGTAGATAACGGTTTGTTGCGCAAAGGAGAGTTTGAAGAGGTATTATCCGTTTATCATAGCTTAGGCATACAAGTAAAAGGAATTGATGAAAAGGCTGCATTTTATGAAGCCTTGCAGAATATTTATGACCCGGAACAGAAACGAAAGATTATAGGACACCAATTTATAGCTGCATTTGAAAGAGAGGCATCCAAAGTCTTAAATGCAGCTTGGTTGGGACAGGGTACGATTTACCCCGACGTAATTGAGTCAGTTTCTGTTCATGGGCCATCTGCTAAAATTAAATCGCACCACAATGTAGGCGGTTTACCCGATACGATGCAGTTGAAGGTATTAGAACCCTTAAACCGTTTGTTTAAAGATGAAGTGCGCATAGTTGGCAAGGCTTTAGGTTTACCGCATTCAATTGTTGGCAGACATCCTTTTCCAGGTCCGGGTTTAGCCATTCGTATATTGGGTGAGGTTACGCCAGAAAAAGTCGCGTTACTACAACAAGCCGATCACGTCTTTATCAACGAGCTAAAAACACACCATTTATATGATAGCGTTTGGCAAGCCGGCGTAATTTTATTACCGGTAAAGTCGGTTGGGGTAATGGGTGATGAACGAACCTACGAACATGTTGTAGCTTTACGAGCCGTTACTTCTGTAGATGGAATGACTGCCGATTGGTGCAATTTACCATACGACTTTTTATCAAACGTATCTACAAAAATTATTAATCAGGTTAACGGAGTAAACAGGGTAGTATATGACATTAGTACCAAACCACCAGCCACTATTGAGTGGGAGTAAGTTAAGTATCATTATTTTAGTAGTAGCGGCTACTATTTTTTCAGGTTGCGAATTTTTGCGGATTCAGCCAGCCCGAAAACCCTATGACCCCACCGGAAATAGAGATGTACGCAGTTATGAAGATATTGTAAAAGACAGAAAAAATAAACCACTTGAAGAACCAGAAGAAATAGTGGAACCCGAAAAAACGGTTGAAGAAATAATAGATACCGTAGCGATTTCTCTGGAGATGCAAGATTCTCTTCTAATCGATTCCTTAGCTATGATGACCGATACCTTAGTAATTGATACTATTTTCGATAACAGCGACTTTATTAAACAAGATATTGGCTACGCTAAAGACAATTATACTTTTGCAATGTTACTCCCATTTAAATCGTCCGATTTTTATAATTCCAGCGAGCAAGATACGCTTTTGGCAAGAACGGAAACCGCCGTTGAATTATATGAAGGGATGATAATCGGTTTAGAACAGCTAACCGGTATTGGCATGAATATAGATGCCTATGTTTTTGATACCGAAAATAGCGAAGCAACTACCAATACCATTATTACCCAGTTATACTCGTATCCGGTTGATTTAATTGTTGGTCCGGTGTACAATAAAAATTTACGCCTTGTATCAGAGTATGCCAAAATGAATAATATCTATCAGGTTTCTCCCTTATCACCAACAAATACTATTACCGAACAAAACCCCTATTTTATACAAGCGAATCCCAGCATTTCTACACACGCCAATAAAATGGCTAACTACATTTTACAAAACTTTGTAGGTGCCAACGTGTTGAGCATTAGCAGAAGTACCGATCGTGAAGTGAACTTGGCTAATATTTTTGAAAGTGTGGTTGGTTCAGAAAAAATAATTGTCAATGCCGAAATTGAGTTAGAAGATTATTTAGATGCCAGCAAAACGAATGTAATTGTTGTACCTTCTTTTAATGAAGTATTTGTATATGAAACTTTGCGGAGGTTAAATATATTAAGTCAAACCTATAACATTACGGTGTTTGGTATGCCCACTTGGTTAGATTGGGAAAATATGGATTATGATTACCTTCAAAATATGAATGCCCATTTCACTGCCGATTTTTATGTAGATGAAAACAGCGATTTACATCAAGCCTTTTTTGAAGCCTATAAAAACCGGTTTAAAGGCAAACCCACCATTAATGCTTACAAAGGTTTTGATATGATGGTTTATTTTGGCAGAATGCTATCGCAAGGCACCGAATTAGCCGCCCATTTCGACACACCAACTTACCAAGGCATTTACAACGATTTTTTAATCAGACCAGGCTACTCAAAAGACAGTTTCGACAACTACGACTTTTTTGAAAACAAAGCCATACACGTGTTGAAGTTGGAAGATTATAAATTGTTTAAGTTGGAGTAGGGGATTGATTATTGAGTAATTTGCTTATTACAATAGTTGATTTTTTTTGAAGCGAAACAATTAGACTCGAATAAAAGCGCAGCCCGCTGTCCGCTAAATCTTTCCCGCACTTTGGTGACGGGAAAGGATACCGCTCCCATCGGGGCTAATTTATAAAGTTCACAGCTCGTAGCCTACTTTTTACTTCTTTATCATAAATAAGTTAACTTTAACTCAAAGTTTTAAGTTGAGGTTAAGTGAAATTTCGTTTAACAGACATTCCTAAAATTAAAGATTTCTATTTAGAAATTGATAGTCTTAAACTAAAAGAATTGAATATAATAGTTGGTAAGAATGCTAATGGGAAGTCAACCTTGTTATCTTTTTTAAGTAACTTAAGTTTCTGTAGTAAAATAATTGCTGTTCCAATGGAACCTGTTCCATTGTGTCAACAAAAGCAAGGGCACTTTACTACAACAAGTAAACAGGTTCACTTGGATGATTTTATGATTTATATGTTTAATTAGGATTACTTAACCTTATAGAGTACTTCAATTTTCATAAATAATTTATATTCAAGTTATTATGAAATGAATTCTACTGCCGAAACTTAAGTAAGTAATCTTGCAATGATCTTTTTAGGTGATAATGGTAAACTCTTACATTATTTGAATTTCGACTTAGTTAAAAAAAAAAAAAGAGATAATAAAGTACGAAGTTTCTCAAAATTACTCTGAACCTATCGGAACACATATTATTAAAGAAGAGCTATTTTTTAACAACAAAAATATAAATACTTTTTGTCTAACTCTAATGAAAAGCCATTGTGCGATTCGAGCCGGTATAGCAGAAAAACGAGAGCGATTAAAATGGAAAAATAAAAAACAACTCTTTACCCTTTATATAGATGGAATGCCGAAAAGCAAGTATGATGGCTTACCAAAAATTGCTGAAGTTAAAACCGGATAATCAATATGTGATTCAAGCTTTGAACGAAATAGATAGGAAGTAAAGTTTCTGTTAAAAATGATATTGCTTGAAGAAATGACATTTTTATACTCCCAACTTTAAAGGCGATACTTTTATTAAAAGGTGTTGCGTTTAACTATTCAATTAATTTTTTATATTAGATATAGAATAAAAGCAATCATACTATTGAAAAAAGAAAATCAAGACAAGCAATCTTCTAAAAAAGAATTTAAAATAATTCGACCACCCCAGTTTGAGTTTGATAATTTACCAGATACAGAAAGATTGAGTTATGAAATGTTAGATGAACATAATTACTTGGAAGTTTATCAAATGTTTAAAGAGGATGATAATCCATTTGTAATTGAAGAATACAAACAGTTGGAAAAATTAGATCGGTATGTTGATGCTTTATTAAACTACGCCAAAACATCTGCTAAACGTGGTGGCTGCGATTGGTTGGTAAAACTTCGAGAAACCGGTGCATACATAAGCCTTATCAATATATACGATTTAAACCGGGAAACTTTTAACGACAATCATAAAAAATGTATGATTGGTTTTACCACCGCAAAAAATTACCGGCAACAATATTATACCTTTGAGTCAGTCAAACATCTGATTCATTATGCAGTCAACCATTTTGGTATGGAATTGATTATTGCCGATACGGATAAACAAAATGAAGTGTCTAAAAAATTTTTAAGGAAGCTGGGTTTTGTTGAGGCAACCAACAAATACTACTATGCTGATAAGTATGATTTTTTTGAATATACAGTAAAGTAAAAATATTAAAAAAACAGCGCTAAACCCAATTAGCCCATCTATCTTTATCCCACAGTATTTGAAAGCGAGTAAAATGTGCAGCACGATCGTAGAGTTTTAAAGCCATTAAAAAATGCAAATAAAATAAAACGTTGTCGTTATCCGCAAGGCTTAACCAATCTTCAAAATTCGGGTGAACGGCGTAAGTGATTTCTTTTATCCGGTGTCTGATAAATTTAATATTGCGCTCCTTATCAAATTGACGCACTCTATCAACATAGCTTTTATGTTTTTCCGAATTTATTATGTCCAGCACCTCTTGTTTAAGGGTTTCGACAGCTTCTTCCAACTTTAAATAAGTAGGGTTGTCAGTAATTGCCGCTTTTACAAAATATTGTTCTGCCGGTTTAAAACCCGAAATAAATTCGTTAACTTTATTTTGCCATTCTATTGTTTGAGCTAAGGCTTCATCGTTTTTTTCGTTGGCAAGTTCAGCTTGCGCCGATTCTTGAAAACTTTGTTCTAACCCGGCTTTTAGTTCCTCATATTTTCCTTCATTTTCTACTAACCAATCGTCAATTATTTTTTTAAACTG
>CALHDG010000087.1 GCA_938023075.1 uncultured Chitinophagales bacterium | reverse complement strand
ACCGTTCCGCAGCAAACGCAAGACGATATTAAGTGGGCGCAAACGCAAGTACGCCGTTTTGCTCAAATACAAAAATCTGCTTTGCGCGATATTGAAATTGAAACTATTCCCGGTGTGATTTTAGGGCATAAAAATGTACCGGTCACTTCCGTGGGTTGTTATGTGCCGGGTGGACGGTACCCTATGGTGGCCTCGGCACATATGAGTGTATTAACGGCAAAAGTAGCTGGCGTAAAAAAGGTAATCGCTTGTACACCGCCCGACCCCAAAACGGGTACGCCACCTGCCGAAACCGTTGCTGCCATGCATTTTGGTGGGGCGGATGAAATTTATATTTTAGGAGGAGTACAGGCAATGGCAGCTATGGCATTTGGTTGTTTAGGTATGATGCAGGTAGATATGATTGTGGGACCGGGTAATCAATATGTAGCCGAAGCTAAACGGCAATTGTTTGGTCAGGTTGGTATTGATTTGCTTGCCGGACCAACCGAAGTATTAGTAGTTGCGGACGAAACTTGTGATGCAGTGCAAGCAGTAACCGATTTGTTAGGGCAGGCAGAACACGGACCGAATTCACCTGCTATACTTTTAACTACCAGTGAAGCACTTGCCAATTCCATAGAAGCCGAAGTTGAAAAGCAATTGGCAGTTTTGCCAACAGCCGATATGGCAGGCAAAGCTTGGCGCGACTATGGTGAAATTATTTTAGTAGATACCGAAGAAGAGTTGGTACAAGTAGCCGACGATATTGCCAGCGAACACGTGCAAATCAATACGAAAAACCCAGACTACTTTTTAAATAATATGACCAATTACGGCGCACTTTTTCTGGGTAACTATACTAATGTTGCTTACGGCGACAAAGCCATTGGTACTAACCATACTTTACCTACCAAAAAGGCGGCACGCTATACAGGTGGTTTATGGGTTGGCAAATTTATAAAAACCTGCACTTACCAAAAAATTACTACCCCCGAAGCCAGTGCTTTGGTAGGCAGCTACTGCTCGCGCCTTTGCGAAATAGAAGGTTTTATGGCACACAAAGAGCAAGCCGATTTACGCGTTAGAAGATATGGAAAAAAAGAACAATCAAATTAATCGCCGTTTGATAAACAACAATAATTCGGTTAATTTTTATTTGAAGCGAAAGGACAGCCGTAAATGGAAACAGGCTACCCGCTATCCGCTAAATCTTTTTGTTCCGCTTCTCTCCACAAAAAGGATACCGCTCCTATCGGGGCTAATTTTCCAGGTTCAGTTTAACCAACATACGAACTCATCTTACAGAAATAATAAAAAATAAATGAAATTATGAAAGAAATTGGTCTGCTGAATTGGTCCATCATTATTATTTACTTGTTAGCCAATTTGTTGTTGGGTTTTGTATTGTCGAAGAAAGTAAGTACTGCCAAAGATTTTTACTTGGGCAGAAAAAATACACCATGGTGGGCAATCGGCATTTCGGTTTTAGCTACTTATGTGAGTGCCATGACTTTTTTGGGCGCACCGGCTTGGTCCTATCAAGAAGGCTTATCCGTAATTGCCATTCATCTTAACTACCCATTGGTTATTATTATTGTAATGGCTATGTTTTTGCCTTTTTTTATGCAAAGTGGGGTAGTTTCCATTTATGAATATCAGGAAAAACGGTTTGGCAAAGCTTCCAGAACAGTCATTTCACTCATTTTTTTAATGACACAATTATTGTCTTCGGCAGCCGTGTTGTATGGTTCGGCATTGGTAATTAGTTACATAACCGGCTTTGGTGTGGTTGAAAGTATTGTGGTAGTAGCCATCATCACCTTAGTTTACACAACCTTGGGTGGCATTACCGCCGTCATCTGGACGGATGTGCTGCAGTCGTTTATATTTATTTTGGGGGGTATTATTATTTTAGTGGTACTGCTCAACAATATGCCGGTTAATCTATCCGATACTTTAGCTAACCTAAAAACCCAAGGCAAAATTAACCCGATTGATTGGAGTGCCGACTTTAGCAAAGCAACTACAGTTTGGGCAGGAATATTAGCCATGACCATATATCACGTAACGGTTTACGGTGCCAATCAAATGATGATGCAGCGTACCTTAGGTGCAAAAAATATGGGCGATGCCAAAAAATCGTTAGCCTTAATGGGTTTTGCGGCATTTTTCATTTACTTTATGTTTATATTTATTGGGGTACTTTTTTATCAATATTATGATGGAAAAGCCTTTGAAAATTACAACACCATTATGCTGGAGTTTGCAGAAAAAAGTGGCTTCAATGGATTTATTGGTATTATTGCAGCCGCCGTTTTAGCAGCCAGTATGTCCAGTTTATCTTCGGCACTCAACTCATTTGCCACCATTTCTACCGAAGGCTTTTATCAAAAATATATAAAACCTGAAGCTAGTCCGCAGCACTATTTAAAAGTGGCAAGATGGTCAACGGTGGTTTGGGCAGGCTTGGTTTTAATTCCGGCAATTGCTTTTTCCAGCACTACCAGTTCAATTTTAGAGTTGCTAACTAAAGTAGGTTCTTACTTTGTGGGGGCAAAATTAAGCATGTATGGTTTAGGTTTTTACAGTAAACATACCACACAAAAAGGTCTGCTTATTGGAGTTGCAGCCGGTTTTTTAGCTTTAGCCTATGTCGCTACTCAAACCGATATCGCCTGGCCCTGGTATGCTGTTATTGGTGCGCTAGTCAATATTATAGTATCTGTTTTTAGTAGTATTTTATTAGATGGTAAACAAGCGGAATGGTCGCCCTATTCCATACCCGGGCAAAAAGCACAATTTAAAACAAAAGGAATAACCGAAAAAGAAAACGGTTGGTCGGTAGTGCCAGGGAAATTAGATAAGGTGAGCTACTACTTATTCGCCTTTTTTGTTTGTACCGTTTTATTTTTATTAGGGTTAATGTGGTGGATTTAAACATCTGTTATTCCCTAAGCTGACACAGGTGAGCGCAAACGTTTTGCAAAGCTGACGTAATTGTTCCGCAAGGATTATTTGTAAAATACAATTAAAGCAAATTGGCAACTTGTTTAAAGATAAATTGAAAGTACAAACTTCTAATGATAAACTTAAAAGCCTGTTTTGATAAATAGGTTAAAAAAGCACTGCAAATTTATATTGATTTATAAGTTGCATTATTCCTCAGCATAAAAAATTAGAGAAGAGGAAGTAACTAGACATTATTATATGAAAGTTAATACATAACCAGCAAACTGGTACATAATATAATAATAGCATCTTTAGCAAGCCGGTTAGCCCGGATATTTATTATTTCCAAGAACTTTCATATATTGTACAATCATCAATTACATTAAATAAATAGATAATTAAAATGTCAGTATTAATAAAAAATGGAAGAATAGTAACGGCTGCTTCTGATTATATAGCCGATATTTATATAGAAGGTGAGCAAATAGCAGCCATTGGAAAAAATTTACCGTATCAAGCTGATAAAATAGTGAACGCCAAAAACCGCTTAGTATTTCCTGGGGGGATTGATCCGCACGTTCATTTGGATATGCCTTTTATGGGTACTTTTTCCAGTGATGATTATACCAGCGGTACTAGAGCGGCTTTATTTGGCGGCACTACTATGGTGATCGATTTTATTTTGCAAACCCAAGGGGATAGTTTAAAAAATGCTTTGAAAACATGGCAGGCAAAATCGAATGGTAAAGCCTTAGGCGATTATAGTTATCATATGGCGGTGACTGATTTTAATGCAAAAACTGCCAAAGAAGTTGTACATTTTATTGAGAAAGAGGGCATCACTTCTTTTAAAACCTTTATGGCTTATAAAGGTGCTTTAATGATAGATGACGGGCAAATGGTTCAATTAATGAAGGTAGTGAAAAAGCATGGCGGCTTGGTAACGGTACATGCCACTAATGGTGATATGATCGATTCGTTGATTGCCAAGCATAGAGCCGAAAAAAAATTAAGCCCATTATACCATTATTTATCCCAACCTGAAATTACGGAAGCCGAAGCCTCCGGTAGATTTGCGGATATGTTAGCCTATAGCAAATGTCCTGGATACATTGTGCATATGACTTGTGAGGGTGCTTTGAATGCGATTAGAAAAGCGACACAGCGTAATCAAAAAGTTTTTGTTGAAACTTGCACTCAATACTTAACCTTAGATGCGAGTTTATACAAAAAGAAAGATGGCGCTAAATGGGTAATGAGCCCACCGTTGCGTGAGAAGAAAGACCAAACTGCTTTGTGGGCTGGCATAAATCAGGGTTTGATTCAAGTGGTTGGCACCGATCATTGCCCTTTTACCTGGAAACAAAAACAATTGGGTGCGAAAGATTTTTCAAAGATACCCAATGGGCATCCGGCAATTGAACACCGGATGGAATTGTTGTTTTCAGAAGGGGTAAAGAAAAAGCGCATTTCACTTAATAAGTTTGTGGAAGTCAGTTCAACCAATGCAGCTAAAATTTTTGGTATGTATCCCAAAAAAGGAACCATTGCTATTGGGGCTGATGCAGACATCGTTATTTTCAATCCAAATAAAAAACATACTCTTTCTAAAAAAACCCATCATATGAATGCCGATTATTCATCGTATGAAGGCTTTAAAGTAACCGGCAAAACGGAAACTGTTTTTATGCGCGGGCAACTCGCCATTGACAATAATGAATGTTTAATTGAACCTGGTTACGGGCAGTTTGTGAAGCGTGGTAAAACTTCATTGACTATTTAGATTTTTCAGAGCCCTCTTTGAGACACTCTGATTGGGTTAAAATTCTAAGCTCCAAATTCCATATTTTATTGAACTTTGGAATTTGGAATTTATTTTTTGGAATTTCAAAGAAATTATTCTTCACTGTCATTTTCGGCTGCTCTAAAATGTTCTGCTAAATACTGGGCTTTCTTTTTATCTAACACTTTAGCTAAATCTTCTATTGAAGCACTTTTAATGGCTGTATACGATTTAAAATGTTGGTATAATTTTTCAATGGATTTAGTGCCGATACCTTTAATATCGGTAAATTCACTTTTAATGCTGCCGGTCGATCTTTTTTTACGATGAAAGGTAATGGCAAAGCGGTGCGCTTCATTCCGTAGTTTTTGTACTAATTTTAAACTGGGTGATTTTTTACTGATCAATAATGGAAAAGAATCTTCGGGCATATAAATTTCTTCTAAACGTTTGGCAATACCGGCAATGGCAATTTTTCCATACAACTCTAATTTTTTCAAACTTTTAACTGCTGAACTCAATTGCCCCTTACCTCCATCAATAATAATTAATTGGGGCAAAGGCAATGCTTCTTCTTTCAGTCTTTTGTAACGGCGGTAAACCACTTCTTCCATACTGGCAAAATCATCGGCACCGGTAACGGTTTTAATGTTAAAATGCCGGTATTCTTTATTGGCAGGTTTGCCATCTTTAAAAACTACCATAGATGCCACCGGATAGCTACCTTGCAAATTAGAGTTATCAAAACATTCAATGTGTATAGGTAATTCAGTTAACCGAAAATCACTTTTGAGTTGCGCCAATACTTCTAAGCCTTTTTTCTTATACTTATTATCAATATTTTTTAACGTTTGTTGATTTCTGTAGTACTCAATATTTCTTGTAGCTAATTGAAGCAAGTTCAACTTATCGCCTCGTTGAGGAACCGTAATTTTTAAATCTGTTAAGGGAACATCAACTTCAAAGGGAACAATTATTTCTTGAGCATTACTATTTAATTGTTCACGCAATTGCATTACACCAAAACTCAAAATACTTGGTTCGTCTTCTTCTAATTTTGGGCTTAATTCAATAATTTTGGTTTGAATAATGGTGCCTTCCACCAACTTAAAACAGTTGATGTAATAATGCTTATTTTCAACTGCCATCGCATATACATCTACATTGTTTATAGCATTGTTTACAATAGTTGATTTGCTTTTGTATTCAACTAAAATGTCTAGCTTTTTTTTAAAAGCCGCTGCTTTTTCAAACTCATAATTATCAGCAAGGCGTTTCATTTCTTCTTTTAAATATTGAATTACCGCACCACTATGTCCTTTTAAAATTTTACGCATTTGGGCAATGCCCTCATTATAGTGTTCTTCGTGTTGTAAGTTTTCGCAGGGACCCAAGCAATTACCTAAATGGTATTCCAAACAAACTTTAAATTTTCCTTTCTCAATATTGTCTTTGCTTAAGTTGAAATTGCAGGTTCGTAGAGGAAAAATATTTTTTAGCAAATCTAAAATGGTACGCACTCTGCGTACAGAAGTATAAGGACCAAGATATTCTGAACCATCTTTTATAAATCTTCTGGTTAAAAATACACGCGGAAATCGTTCTTTTTTTATACAGATGTAGGGGTAGCTTTTGTCATCTTTTAATTGAATATTATAACGAGGTTGGTATTTTTTAATTAAGCTATTTTCTAATAAAAATGCATCTTGTTCTGATTCAACTATAGTAAAGGCAACGGTTATTGCCTTTTTTACCAACACCCGTATGCGCCCGTATTTATTTGCACCAAAATAGCTGGCAACTCTTTTTTTCAAATCTTTGGCTTTACCTACATACAGTACTTCTTCTTCCTTACCCACAAACCGGTAAACGCCTGGCTTGTTGGGTAGCACGGTTGCTAAATTTTCTTTGTACTGCTTATGCGTCATAAATTCCTATGAAAAAATTCCAAAAATAGAAATTTCAAATGCCAATACAGCCATAAAACAAGTAGCAGACTATAGATTGGCGGCTATTTTTTCCGCAATTTCAACAAATTGCTCTTTTGTTAAATCCACTCTTGGCTTTTTGAAATCAATATCGTGTATACCATTAATGGGTACCAAATGAATATGTGCATGAGGAACTTCTAAGCCTATAACCGCCACTCCTATGCGCTCGCAAGGAATTGTTTTTTTGATAGATAAAGCAATTTTTCTGCTGAAGCGGAACAATCCTTCATATATATTTTCTGGCAAATCAAAAATATAATCAACCTCTAATTTTGGAATTACCAAGGTGTGTCCTCTATGCAAGGGATTGATATCTAAAAAAGCAAAATAGTCTTCATTTTCAGCAATTTTATAACTGGGTATTTCACTATTTACTATTTTAGTGAAAATTGATGCCATTATACTGCAATATTTTTAATTTCAAATTCCATTAAGCCAGCTGGCACTTTTATTTTTGCTACTTCACCAATTTTTTTTCCGATTAAGCCTCTTCCAATAGGCGAAGAAATGGATATTTTCTTTTCTTTAAAGTTAGCTTCCTCTTCAGATACAATAGTATAAGTAAATTCTTTATTTAATTTTTTATTTAATACAGTAACCTTAGATAGGATCATAACTTTACTTAAATCTATCTGACTTTTATCTAATATTCTGGCATTGCCTACCGCACCTTCTAATTTAGCTATTTTGGCTTCCATCATGCCTTGCGCTTCTTTAGCAGCATCGTATTCTGCATTTTCTGAGAGATCTCCTTTTTCTCTGGCTTCCGCAATTTGCCTTGCCATATCCGATCTTCCTTTACTTTTTAAATGTTCTAACTCTTCCTTTAGCTTTTGCAAGCCTTCTTCTGTATAATATTTTATGTTCGACATATATTTTCGTTTGAATATAGTTATATAAAGCGATACTGCAAAAATAATTGACATTTCTAACTTTGCAATTTTTTGATAACAATCGTTGAAAAGCATTTATAGCTTTGCAGTGTTTAGTCTATCAAAAAATAAAACGCCAACAAAATGTAAATTTAATTTCTACACATCACAAAAAAAGGAACGCTTCATTTGCCGAAACGTTCCCTTAAAAATAATTTTTTATTTTAACTTTTACAAATCTATTCTTAAACCAAGTTTATGAGTGCCACTATATAAGCGCGTACCCACATAAGCATAGTCTAAACCGAAGCGGGTATTGGTCTCTTTGCCGAGCGGTAATTCAACTGAAAAACCGGCACTATAGCCGTTGTGAATATTAGTTGCTCCATTTTCGTCAAAAGGATCAAACAAGCCTTCTTCGTAGCGATATCCTGCTCTTAGCATAAAAATATCAAACAAAGAAAATTCTGCTGCACCGCCAATCATATCTCTAGTAAACGAGTTTGATCTAAAACTACCCATTAAAGTCAATCTGTTTTTTTCGTTAAAATGAATATCATAGGCTGCACCAATGTTTAACAAACTGGGCAATTCGTATTTAGCTGTTCTATGGTTTGCTGTATACGGATAGTTGCCTTCCGGAGCTTGTTGAAAACCTTGCGCTAAACCATCACCTGCATAAGTCATTGGCGTACCTACGTTTCGTAAAGCAATACCAAATCGAATATTGTCTTTATCACCTGCGGTATACATAATGCCTACATCTAAAGCAATACCAGAAGCAGTAACGTTAGAAATTGATTCGTTAATTACCCGTAAGGTGACTCCACCACTAATACTATTAGAAAAAATATGTGCGTAAGATAAGCCCATATTAAAGTAAGTTGGGCTAAAAGTTGCACCCGTACCTTCTGGCGAGTTTTCGGTAGTTATTTCAATTTCGCCAACTGAGGTAGACATAATACTTAACCCAATTACGCCAGAATCGCCAATTTTTTGACCAAAACCGGCAGAACTTATACTAATATCGCTTCCCTGCCACCAAATTGAGCTAGACAATATAATTTGAGTCCTATCTAATTTGGTTAAACCACCTACATTAACACGCATTGCCTCAATGCCAAATGCTGAAGCGGTATTTAAGCCCATGAAACCACTGCTACGTGCCCATGGATTAATTAATAATTGGTATGCTCCAGCTTCACCTGCTCTATCTGTGTTACCGGCATAACTTATGCTGGTAATAAAAGTTAAACAAATAACAAGTTTTATAATTAATTTCATTTATATCGGTTTTGTTCGGTTTATTAAAATGTATCTAAATCTGTTGGTCGCAATACGCCAAACCACTTCATGGTTCGTTCACCTACACCAGGTATTTCAATATGAAAAATATACATGCCACTGGAAATTTTGACGTTTTTACTGTTCGTTAAATCCCATTCGACCGTATTTATTTGTAAATCGCCTTTTGAATAATCAAAATCGCCCACATCGGTTTGAAATTTTCTAATTAGTGTTCCATCTAATGTTAAGATGGTGATATTAGAGGCATTTGGCAGGTTGGTAATTTTTATACGATTATCCAATTGAGCTGTTTCATAAGAAGAATAAGCGTAATATGGATTAGGAACTATTTGAATCTGATCTAAAGCGGTTTCTGCCAAAGTTAAGTCGCCAACTAAGGGTGCTTTGCCAGTAAAGCTGAATTTGTACTTTGGATCTTCTGATTCTCCATCTCCATTATTATCATAACTTCTATATGGTTTAGAAACTCTTAATCTAATAGTGGTTTCATTAGGTACTAAGCCATCTGCCATAGATTTATATTCTATATTAGCATTTGCTAATAATGGAATGAAAGCCCAAGCGGCATCTTTATAAATATTACCAAGTGAGCCATCGTCAAATTGTGTTTTTAAAGTGACGCCTTGATCGTAATTACTAAACATTACATATACATAGTGCATACCGCCCAATACTAAATCTCTACCAACTTGTCTCAATACATTATTGGTCGGATTCCACATCATATCATCTCCATTATCGCCGGCAAAAAATGAATTTTCGCCAAACATCATATTCAATCTTCTTCCGGTTTCTACATCAATAGCATAACCCGGGAAATAAGACATTCCATTTTCAGTAGCCGAAGCGTTTCCGTTTTCATCCAGCGATGCTCCGCTTCTTAAACCATGTCTTTTCACATTGCCACTACTTAAATCTTCACTTTCTGCCATTTCTACTACCGGGCATCTGGTCCACTTCTTTTTATCCGGTGTCATCACAATATCAACACTCATTAGTTTATCTAAAGTGTTGGTATTGTTATTTGGTCTGGCAAAACCAGGACCAGGATACTCATTAGAAGTTAAACAATATGGAGCCATAGTTCTATTGGCAATATTGTCGTAAATGCCTTCCGGATCGAACGGAAAATCAGCAAAAAGTACATTTCCATCAGCGTCTTCAATTCCTTCAGAATTACCCGAACGTACCCAGTTAATTGGCGTTGAGCCATTGGCATCCGGCTGAAAAGTTAGCCATACATTTAATAAATCTGAGTTGTCAAATCGATGACCAATAAATTCTTGGGTTGTTTTATTGGTATTATCATCTGGGTCTGGTCCGGTAACGTGACTGGCTCCAACAATAAAACCTTGTGGCGGTGGCGAACCAGCACCAGGGCTATCAAAATATGGAATTGCCTGTCCGGTGGTAAAAGAATATTGATCATCCAAACCAGGAAATCTTTCAGAAGTAGATTCATTTAATATATCCCAAGTTGACGTTCTATCTAAAATAGCAGAATTGGCATTTGCATCATACATATTCACTTCGTAGCTATTGTTAGCAATTAAAAAAGGATCATAAATAGTGACCTCAATTGGACCTGCACCTGCTTTATATACAGGATAAGGCATATTACCGTTTGTTAAAATAGTTTCTACACTTTCATCAGTTAATTCTAAAAATAAACCTCCATTTCCAGTTCCACCAAGTGTAGTAATCTCAACAGATTCGCCATATTTTGAATTCAATTGCGTACCACCTTGTTGAGGTGTAGGGATATGTGGTATGCCTACATAACGTTTAATGTTTTTTCTGCCTTCCAGGTAAGGAGAGGCTTGCCCATCTTGATCGGGTAAAAAGGGTTTAAACTCGTTGTGCGCATAAGCCACTGCCATAAAATGATATGCATTGTTGTTTATTAGTCGAACATTATTAAACACATCTAACTCAACTACATAAGTGTGTTGTATACCTTCGTTTGCACCGCTTACTTTTAGTTCGCCTGCTTGCAAGCCGGTTAAAGGGTCTGGAGCAAAGTTAATGATACTGCTAACTCCATCTCTCCTATCCGATTGAAAAATTAATTTCGCTTTATCTTCGTCATTCAATTCGGAGGCAGATACTTTTGCGTCTCTTAATTGATATAATTTATATCCCTGAAAGGTATAGGTTGAATCTTCTAAACCTCTTAATAAAGGGTCTACTTCATTATACAACTCTTTGTAATTGTTTGAGTTTGGTGTATTGTAAACTGAAATAATTAACTGTTGATCTAATTCTCTGATAATTAATTCAGGAGCGTCCGGTCCATCTAACAATTCGAAACAATTATCAAACAAGGCTTGTGCTTTCTCATCAGCCGCTAAAATAGGTTGAAAAGATGGACAAGGATAATTGGCACTAGGCACCCAAACTACCCCTACAATTATATCGTTTACTGCATTGGGTTGTAATTGGAAGGGACCAGATACTTGCAGAAAACGTCTGTCTGCCGGGTCATTTGGCACACTGCATTCCGACCAAGCATCTTCACTTTGATCGGTTGGATCACTTGGAAACATATATGATGTAGGTTCATTACCAGGCATAGCTCCATTTTCGCCAAAGGTTATGGGATTTCCATTTTTCCACACACCTGCCATGTAGCCATAATAGTGTGCTGCATTTTCTGGATTACCAATATCTGTAAAATCATTATTATAATAAATAAAAGCAGACATGCCAAGGTCATTGCCTTCTTCGTCTAAAGGACCTTTAAAGTAATCAACCCCTAGCATTGGAATTTCTTCTCCATATCCTTCAAGTCCAGGATCAAAATCTTCTCCGTTATACACGATACCTAAACTAGCTTCAACATTGCAGCCAACATAATCATCTTCAAAAAAGCCCAAATCGGGGTCCACCCATTGGGCAAAGTGAACTGAATCTAAATTGGTAGTTGCTTTATTTGCTACAATGTATTTATAAAAGGTCATGTTGTTAATTTCGTCGTTGGTTTTAAAGGCAAAGGCGGTGGCATTAATTTCTAAACCAATCGATTCTCCATTTGTTTCTGTATGGATATTCCCTTTATCGTTGTATACCCACCAAATCATTTGATCGGGAATTACGTTGGAAGGTTGCCCCTGACATTCGCCGAGTGCTGGAAAATCTCCTCTTGTTGGATTATAAATTCCATCTCCATCAAAATCAAAAAACGGTGCCATCACTTTACCAATAGGAAGATTAAAGCCAACTTCTGATCCAAAATATTCGTTATCCTGCCCGGGCCATTCTAATAAAGAAGGATCGACCTGACTAACGGGTATACTGTTTACTTCATCGGTAAATTTGGCTCGGTGTCTTTCCACTACATCGCTACGTACTTCAAAAAAACGATCGTAGTTACTGCAGGTAAGGGCTTCTACATTACCAGTTTCATCTAAGGGTCCGGGCCAAAAATCATTACCTGATTGACGATAGGTTTGCGCCGCAACTTTTAATTGCCCTGATCCATCAATACCACCAATCCATAAGGCACCGGCAAAAATAGAGTGCTTAGAAGTACCTTGCCCACTTTCTACTTTTGGTACTTCGTATCTTGCATTGCTTAAGTCCCACCACATATCACCACCATTTAAAATACCGGCTCTAACATTGTTAACATTTAACTGCGTAAATTGAGTTGGGTTTGCACAATCGGCGGCGGCTTTTTTAATAATAGCGCCGGCTCTTTCTTTAGTAGTTGTTTTACCAATTTTTAAAACATTTTCTTTGGCATTGCTCCAATTTGAACATACAATCAGTACCAACAATGTTAATAATAAGTTATATATTTTTTTCATTATATTAATAATTTGATGGGGATTAAAAATTAAAGGCAGCACCGAGACGTATTGTTCTTGGTCTTGAATAATTATTCGGATTATTTACTGATATCTGATATAAATCAACAAAAGATTGTTTGTTGGCTACTTGTTCTTGTTCAATTAGCCCTTCTGTTGAATTTAAGTATCCATCATCACCGGGTATACCCGTAAATTGATATACGTTAATAATATTTTGAGTATTAAATAAATTTTGTATTTGTAAGTATATACTGGCACTATATTCTCGCTTTGCGCCACCATCTTTCTTTCCTGATTCCCAAATAAAATCTTTATCGGCTCTAATGTCAACTTTGGCATTCCAAGGTAAACGCGACCCATTAATACTGCCATCTAAAACGTTTCTTCCTGCTCTACCTATAATAGCAGTTGGTGTAATGCTTCTTTGTTTAGAATAGGGTTCACCTGAACGAGCCCTAAGTGTTACATTAACTCCAAAATTGGCTAAAACATCTAAATCTCCTATTTTAGGACCATTGTATTTGCTACCATCCCCAAAACGATAATCAAGAGAAGAAACAAATAAGTGTCTTGAATCATAGTCTAATGGAGCGATGGCTCTTAAATTAGGCTGCCCTGAAGAAACTACATTAAAGCCGCTCACATCATCAGAACCAGTACCCTCTGCAAATTGCAAGGTATAGGTTGTGTTTAAACGAACGTTACCGGTTCTTCTTAAATCATAGGTTAATTCTAAACCTTTTATTGTACCAAAATCTCTATTTAAGAAGGTTCCATATTCTCTTGGGTAAGCAAAGTTTACAAGTGAATATTGAATTAGATCTTTAATTTCGCGATAAAATCCTGCTATGGTTAATGCCGAAGACTTACTTAACAATTGCTTGAAACCAATTTGGTAATCTATTGTTTTTTCTGGACGTAAATTCGGATTGTTTAAGGTGCTAATGTTGTTTTCAACTAAAAAATAATAATGATAAGCAGTTGCTACCGACCTACCTTGTGGACGCTGAGCCAGTTGATCATAATGTGCAAAAAATTGTGCATTTTCTGACATATTGAAGGAGAATGCCAAACGTGGCATTAAGGTTATTTGTGGTTCATAATCTTCAAAAGACAAACTGGGTATGTAGCTTGGGCTTTGCAAATTTAATTGCGATTCATCATTTGCTGCGGTAATGGGTATGGGGTTAATATCAGAAAACTCGCGTGGATCTTTTACAAATTCACCAAGTGCATTATACCAATCATCCCCATCTCTATAGGCTACAATATTACTAACCTGAGAAGCAATAGGATCGTCACCATACACTACCCAATCATTTTCAACATTATCGGGGTGTATATATTCGGTAATTTCTTCTGCCGTTCGTACACCGAATAAGCTATAGGGGTCTTTTAAAACTTTTTGATTGGCATCGTATCGATCTACCCGTAGACCAACGTTAAATACCAAATCTTTAAAAGCAAATTTATCTTGAATAAAACCGGCAGCATAAATCGGTTGAAATGCCGGTACATCAAATGATAAATTGCCGGCACCATCTCTTTGGGTAAAAAAGTCTTCAAAACGAGGTTGAGAACTAAATTTTTCGCCCAAATAGTTGTAACCATAATATCCTCCCAGAACACCTGCATCAATTAGCTCTGTTGCCGAAAACATATCTAAACTAAAATTGCTGGGGTCTAAATTATCAACATCTACCCAATCATCTGCTCCCACTCCAATAGCATTTCTAATATTTTGAGCAAAATAGGAAGGGTTTGAACTTGCTCCAAATTGATAAGTTAGTAAGTCATAATTATCAATAAAGTTACCTTCACTTTCATAATCATAAATGCTTACATACTCCACATTACCTTCATTTATATTTCCATTTTCATCATATAAATCACTTTCAGCATCCCGGTAATCAAGTATAGTATAAGGCAAATTATCTTCATTAGGGCGAACCAAAACAAATAAATTAGGTCTGCCTTTAGAATCTTCTGTAATGGCATCTAAATGATTGTTGGCATCTAACCTCATACGGGGCCATAAACCAACAGGATTAATACCCCACGAGCGGTCAATGCGTTGTTCATATTCTAACCCAAATTCAATAGCATGTTTATTTCTATCTTTTTTTCCTCTTGATTTTATATCGAATGAACCATTGAAAACAACTCTGTACTGATCGGTTTCTGCTTTGCTAAAACCATTGAACACTCTACCAGGATTATACCATATGTTATACATAGTTTGGCTTGATAATATACGCGAACCGTTCACCAAGCCACCTTGTGCTTCTATTAAATTAACTGAATTGATAAAGTTTAGATCGCCATTAGCCAAGTTAAAATATTGTTGTGTATGCGAAGCCATATCCGGATTTTGAATACCTGGTGTAAAATTTACTCCTTGATTGCTAAAGCCATTTAAAACAGGGCGTAAATCAAACTCCTCGTCGCCCAATTCAGGAAAACTGGTAAAACCCAATGAAGGAATTCTATTAGAGGCAAACTGCCCTACATAGCCATAGTCGAAAAACCGGTCTTGGTGTCTGTTACTTTGTCTTTGAAAAAGATCTTTGGTATAATCTAATTGAATAGAATAATAAGCATTAGAAAAAACAGATGGTTCACTATCTGCATCCAAATTTTGATTGCCGAAACGCTGGGTAAAACGTACAAAACCTCTAAAGGTTTCATCTGTTCTATCGGGGTTTCCATCACTATTAGCCAATGTATAGGTTCTAAGCCATTCGTTTCTATTTTCGAAATTATAGGTTCCTCCGAATGTGAAATTTAACCCACTAACCGGCTGAAAATCTAATTTAAGGGTAGCTCCAATTCTATCTTTCACTGCGTTCGGTTTGTATTTCAATAACTCTAAATCATCTGCTGTAATAAATTCGGAGCTTCTTTGAAATATTCCGCCACTTTGAGAATCTTGTAATATTAATGGAGAAGTTCTTAAATTATTCAACACCTCATCTTTAACCACATAAATACCCAATGCCGAAGGATCATCATCTTTTTCGCGAAGGTATTCACCCGAAAACAGGAAGCCTAATATTGGTCTTTCCTGCTCGGTACCTTTATTAATTTTTAATAAGGGACCAGATAAAAAGCCTGTAGCCAAGTTATAACCATAAGGATCTAAAAACTGAGAAGTAATTAACTCAACACCCCCTGAAAATTGATTAGAAGGACCTCTGGTGGTTACGTTAATAATACCTCCAATGGCATCTCCATATCTTGCCGGTAAACCACCGGTTAATACGGTTACCTGCTCAATAGATTGAGTTGGTATTTGTGAAGAACCTCTTACTTTAATACCATCAATATAATAATCTGTTGATTCTGATCGAGAACCTTTAACATTAACACTTTCCCCTTCATCTTCTTGATATACACCGGCAGAAGTAGAGGCAATAGAGTTTACATTTCTGGTTGGAAGGTTATCAATATCTTCTTTGGTAACCGTTGTTCCTGTAGAAGTTTCATCTGCTTTTATTAATGGCACCTTATAGTCTACCACTACAACTTCAGCTAATATTTCGCTTTCCTCAGCCATTTTTATATCTAAAAATGTACTTTTATCGGCAGTTACTAAAACCCCTTTAGTTACATTGGATTGATAGCCTAAATAAGATGTTGTAACGTCGTAGGTGCCGGGAGGAATTGGTTTTATAGAATAATATCCGTCGAAATCGGTTTGGGCACCCGTGGTAACGCCGCCTACTTTTATAGCAACGTTGGCAAAGGGTAAACCTTCGCCCGAATCCGTATCAGTAACTTTACCTTGTATTTCGCCTTGTTGGGCAAAAGCAGTAAATACCGAAAACAGCATGAATAATAAAAAAGTAAAATGTTTAGTCATATTGCTTTATTGATAATTGTATTTATAATTTATTAATTAAACTATTTTACAAAGTTAGCTTAAGCTAAAACACACTACTTTAATCTAACTTTTATAATATACTTAGGCGGGCAACTCATCATATCATTTTACCGTTATGAAAGTGTATCATCTATGTATATCAATATAAAATAGCAGGGTAAAATAGCAGGGTAAAATTTGGCGTAACCTATTTTCTTAACCTTGTTAAGTTGAGAGGTTTGACAAAATTATTGATTTACCGCTCAAAAACAAATATATCCACAAAATAATATAGTACAAAGTAACGTTGCGCCTTTTGACATTTCTTTTACTTTAGTATGACAGGCAAGAAAATTACGACAAGTTTATCAAGGTAGTTGACACTCGATTAAAGTAAGTAAAACAAACGTCATGCCGAAAATCTGCGGAGCTTGCGGAGTAGATTATCCGGCATCTCTCCTAAAAACACCCGCTTAAACCTTGAATTTAGGGGAAATCCTTAGGCGAGATCGCTGATAAATGTTCCGTTACTCTCCACATTTTCTGCGATGACGCCAGTTGGTATTGGGAATTTCTGGGGGGTCAATAGCCTCTTCTTATCTAAAATTTGAATTAAGTGTAAACTACTTTGTTGTTTAGATAAACTTGTCAAAATTACCAACAAAATATTTGTATTTTAGATACAATGATGGAGCACTTAAACGGCTTGCACTGTACTAATTATTTTTTTAGATAAGATGTCCGCAATTTTGTATTCGGCTTCATGCGACCAACCGGCAACGTGTGGGGTTACAATCGTTTTGTTTGACCGAACTAATTTTTTGTAGAGTTGTTTTTGCCGAAACGTAATAGAGCTTAAATCTTCATTTTCATAAACATCTAAACCTAAACCAATTATTTTACCGCTATCTAAAGCCCTCCAAACATCTTTGGTATTCATAATCATACCTCTTGAAGTGTTAATTAAATAAATTGGTTTTTTAAATTGATTAATAAAGGCTTCACAAATATACTCTTTAGTTTCTGCGTTGCCTTGCAGATGTACACTTACAATATCAGCTTGGTTGTATACTTGTTGCAGGCTGGTTTCAACTATCTTTTCGTTGCCAAAACCGGATAGATATTTATCATGAGCAAGAATTTTGCAATTAAAACCAAGCAATTTTTTTGCGAGACGCGATCCGGTATTTCCAAAACCGATGATGCCTACCGTTTTATTGCTTAGTTCAAAACCGGTATTAATTTTTCTTTTAAAAATAAAGCGCCGCATTTCCCGGTCTGATTTTACAATAAAATGAAGCAGCCCCAATATCATACCAATGGCATGTTCGGCAACTGCATCTGCATTGCCTTCGGGTGAATTAATTACGTGTATATTTTTACTTTCAGCATAAGCCACATCAATTTTATCTAAACCACTGCCTGAACGACCGATAAATTCTAAGTTGGGTGCTGCATCAATTACTTCTTTATCTATTAAATAGGTTCTTACCACAATTCCATGATAGCCGTGAATATGTTTTATTAATTGGCGTTTATTGAGTTCACTTTTATAATCGCATGTAAAACCGGCAGCTTCCAGATTTTGTATTAAAATCTGTTGGATGTTACCTATAACTAAAACCTTTTTTTTCATTCAGTTAAAATGTGGGGTAAATGTAAGAAATGATGAATTATGGTTTGTGCAGTTTGAGGTGAAAAAGTGATTGAATATAAAACGAAAAGCACTTTTATAAAAAGCGGAGAGGAAGGGATTCGAACCCCCGATACCCTTTTGAGGTATACACGCTTTCCAAGCGTGCGCCTTAAGCCGCTCGGCCACCTCTCCGTTTCAATTGATAATACTGCAAAATTATTGTTTTTAAATTGTTTTAGGAAGAAAGGGCAGGAAAATAATTTTCTCAGCATTCTTTATCTTTACCAAAATGAGGATTCATACTCTATTAAATCAATTCTATCAAAACCCAAAAAAATTATTTTTAATTGATGGGATTGGAGCAATAGTTTCGGCTGTTATGTTGGGTATAATTTTAGTATATTTAGAAAGTTGGTTCGGCATCCCTAAAAAAGTGCTTTATGTTTTGGCTTTTTTTCCTTGCCTTTTTGCCGCTTTTGATTTTTTAGTATATCGCTATACGAAATCTAAGCTTTCAAGGTATTTAATCATTATTGCTTATGCTAATTTAGGCTATGTTGGTTTGTCTTTAAGTTTGGCGTGGTATCATTTGCCTAAGTTGACTGGTTTGGGATGGATATATATTACATGTGAAGTATCAATTATACTATTAATGGTTTATATTGAATTGGCTACGGCACATCAAATTAGAAGAGATTACAGGGAGGAATGATGTTGCAAGCTAAAGCATCCAACATGAAGTAAAAAAGCTATCAAACGCTCTATTTCGTTTAGCTACATTAAATTATAATTATTCGATAAATTTTATTAATTTTGCACTTTGAAACCAAAATGTAGGGGGCAATGAGCTCCCTTTTTTATTATGGTAGCAAATAATTTGTCAACACATATTATTGGTTTTTTGGAAGATTTTTTTCAAGACACCGATTTGTTTCTGGTAGATATTAAAATATCTGGAGGAAATGCGATACAAGTATTTGTTGACAGAAGTACTAAAAACATTAATATTGATACTTGTGCTAAAATAAGCCGGTATTTAGAAAAGGAGTTAGAAGAAAATGGGTTGGTGGGCGAACGCTATAAAATAGATGTATCTTCACCAGGTATGACGAATGGCTTTAAAGTAAAAGAACAGTATCAAAAAAATTTGGGTAGAGCAGTGCAGGTAATTACTACAGACTTTGAAGAGATGAATGGAATTTTGAAGTCGGCTGATGAAGCCACTATTGTGTTAGAATTGCATAAGCATGTGAAAAAGCGAATGCCACCTGAAATTGAATTAGTTGAACTACCTTATGATGAATTAAAAAGCGTAAAAAAGAAAATTACATTTAAATGATTGAAGTATGAGCGGCATAAATTTAGTTGATTCATTTTCTGAATTTAAAGAATTTAAAAATATAGATCGCCCGACCATGATGCGGGTGGTTGAAGATGTATTTAGAACCTTAGTTAAAAAGAAATATGGTTCGGATGATAATTTTGATGTTATTGTAAATACAGATAAAGGTGATTTGGAAATCTGGAGAATCCGCGAAATTGTAGAAGATGGCGAGGTAGAAGATGATTTAGCGGAAATTTCTTATTCTGATTCTCAAAAAGTAGATCCGGATTATGAAATTGGAGAGGAGTTGTATGAAGAGGTTCAAATTTTGGATTTTGGAAGAAGAGCGGTATTAGCAGCCCGGCAAACTTTAGTTTCCAGAATTTTAGATTTAGAAAAAGACGACATCTATAAAAAATATAAAGATAGAGTTGGTGAAATAGTAACTGCTGAAGTATATCAAATTTGGAAAAAAGAGATACTTTGTTTGGATGATGAAGGGAATGAGTTAATTTTGCCACGCAGTGAAACCATAAGTGCTGATTTTTTTAAAAAATCGGATACTATGAGAGCGGTTGTAAGAAAAGTAGAATTGAAGAATAATTCGCCGGTTATAATTTTGTCGAGAACCGATAAAGCCTTTTTGGCAAAATTGTTAGAGTTAGAAGTACCCGAGATTTTTGATGGCTTAATTACTATTAAACGCATTGAAAGAGAACCGGGCGAACGGGCAAAAGTAGCAGTTGAATCGTATGATGACAGAATAGATCCGGTTGGTGCTTGTGTTGGTATGAAAGGTTCGCGTATACACGGTATAGTGCGTGAATTGAAAAATGAAAACATTGATATTATTAATTATACTGATAATCAGCAGTTGTTAATTCAACGGGCATTATCACCGGCAAAAATATTATCGATGAATGTAGATGCGGAAAACAAAACAGCTTCCGTATATTTGAAGCCGGAAGAAGTATCGAAAGCAATTGGCAAGGGTGGTTTAAATATTAAATTAGCCAGCCGCTTAACAGGTTACGAAATTGATGTTTACCGGGATATTGATGATGATGATGTAGATATTGATATTGACGAGTTTAGCGATGAAATTGCCGGTTGGATGTTAGATGAGTTGAAAAAAATTGGATGTGACACAGCCAAAAGTGTGTTAGAATTAAGTAAAGATGAATTGGTTAGACGAACCGATTTAGAGGAAGAAATGGTAGATGAAATTCTAAAAATATTAGAAGAAGAATTTGAAAAAGATACAAAATAATGCATCAAAAAAATAAATAATGATTTCTTTTATGTAACAATACAGCGGTATGAATTAGAAATTGGGCTTGTTTTTTTGGTCATTTATAATTATCTTTTCTAATAATTAATTAAAGTTTAAAAAAGTTAATGATAAAAAGGCTCGGAAAGGTAGCATCAACATTAAACGTTGGTATAGAAACAATTGCCGACTATCTCAATGACAAAGGTTTTGAGATAGCCAGCAAGCCAAGTTCTAAGATTGACGACGACATGTATAACATGTTGCTAAAAGAGTTTTATAAAGATGCCGAACTAAAAGAAAAGGCTGACGAAATTAGCCTTGGTCGTACTAAAAAAGAAGACATCAATTTGAACACCATTAAAAAACAACCTCAAACAAAACCTGAACCTCAGGAAGAAGTGATTATAAAAACCAATGTAGTTACCAGCGCACCGCCAATTCAACCCGCTACTCCAAAACCTCCGCCTCCAGCACCTCCTCCTCCTCCGCCTCCTATAGAAAAGAAACCAGCAATAGCAACAAAACCAGAACCTGTTCCAGTGGCAGAAGTAAAAGAAACAGCAATAGAACAACCAGTTGCTGCAACTCCTAATGTAGAAGAACCTCCTAAAAATGTAATTAAGGCAAAAGCACCAATTAATGAAAAGCCTAAAGTAGTCGGTAAGGTAAACTTGGAGGCATTTGAAAAGAAAAAGACTCCTAAGCCACCTAAAAAGAAAAAAGAGACTATTCCACCTGCTACTGCCAAAGCTAAAGAAAAGCCTGTTAAAGAAAAAGTAACCCCTCCACCACCAGTTAAAGCAAAAGTTGAACAAAAGAAAGTAACCCAAACAACTAAAAATAAACCAGCTAAAGAAGAACGAAAAGATTTTAGAGAAACTAAAAAAATTCAACTCTCCGGACCCAAAGTATTGGGTAAAATAGTATTACCTGCTAAAGATAAAGACAAACAAGGTAAAGGAAAAGACAAAAAACGCAGACGAAAAAGAATTGTAAAGCCCAGCGCGAAAACAGGTGCCGGTTCTAATAATAACAATCAAAATAAAAATCGTTCCGGTAACAATCGTCCATTTAGAAAAGACAATAACAGAAATAATAACAACAATAGTAACAACAGAGGTAAAAGTAGAAGAGATCGTCGCCGGCAAGCCAACGATATACCAAAAGTATCAGAAAAAGAAATACAAGAAAAGATTAGAGCCACTATGGCTAAAATGGGCGGTGGTAAAAGTAAAAATGCCCGCTCTAAACTAAGAAAACAGAAGCGCGAAACCATTGCGGAAAACGAAATGGTACGTGAAGAGTTAGAAAGAATGGATGCCAAGCTACAGGTAAGCGAATTTATTTCGGTAAGTGAGTTAGCCAGCTTGTTAGAGGTTTCTGTAACTGAAGTAATTTCCAAGTGTATGGGGCTGGGTGTTATTGTATCTATCAATCAACGCTTAGATGCTGAGGTGATTGAATTAGTCTCTAACGAGTTTGGTCACGAAATTGAATTTATTGATGTAAAAGATCAAGAAGAAGAAGAAGAAGAAATTATTGATGCGCCGGAAGATCTAAAACCTCGACCGCCAATTGTAACTATTATGGGGCACGTTGACCATGGTAAAACTTCTTTATTAGATTACATTAGAGAAGCCAACGTAATTGCCGGTGAGGTTGGTGGAATTACCCAGCACATAGGTGCCTACGAAGTTACCTTGCAAGATGGTAATAAAATTACCTTTTTAGATACGCCAGGTCACGAAGCCTTTACCGCTATGCGTGCCAGAGGAGCTAAAGTTACCGACCTTGCCATTATTGTAGTAGCAGCAGATGATGCCGTGATGCCGCAAACCAAAGAAGCCATTAGCCACGCACAAGCAGCCGGCGTTCCAATGATTTTTGCGATTAACAAAATAGATAAGGATACTGCCAATCCAGATAAGATAAAAGACCAACTCTCGCAAATGAATATTTTGTTAGAAGATTGGGGCGGGCAATTCCAAAGTCAGGAGCTATCAGCAAAAACCGGTTTAAATGTTGACAAACTATTGGAAAAAGTGCTGTTAGAAGCAGAGTTGTTAGAATTGAAAGCCAACCCCAACAGAGATGCGATGGGTACCATCATTGAAGCCTCGCTCGATAAAGGAAAAGGCTATGTAGCCAATATTTTAGTACAAAGCGGCACCCTAAAAGTTGGAGATTTTGTAGTATCGGGTGGTAATTATGGTAGAGTAAAAGCAATGTTTGACGAGCGGAACCAAAAAACGAACGTAGCTGGTCCTTCCCGACCAGTTTTATTACTTGGCTTAGATGGTGCACCACAAGCAGGCGAGCGATTTAAGGTATACGAATCAGAACAAGAAGCCAAAGCAGTAGCTAATAAACGAACTCAAATTATTCGCGAACAAGGTTTACGCACCAGAAAACATATTACGTTAGATGAAATTGGCAGACGTTTAGCCCTTGGTAATTTTAAAGAACTCAACTTAATAATAAAAGGCGATGTGGATGGTTCGATAGAAGCAACCTCCGATGCCTTACAAAAATTATCAACCGAAGAAATTCAGGTGAACGTTATACACAAATCAGTTGGTCAAATATCTGAAACTGATGTGATGTTAGCTTCGGCTTCCGATGCCATTGTAGTAGGTTTCCAGGTTCGGCCCTCAGGTAACGCCCGCCGGTTAGCCGAAGACGAAGGCGTTGAAATCCGTTTATACTCTATTATTTACAAAGCCGTAGAAGAAATTAAAGCAGCTATGGAGGGTATGCTCGAACCGACTATTGAAGAACGGATTGTTTGTAACTTAACCGTACAAGAAGTGTTTAAAATTTCAAGAGTGGGCACCATTGCCGGTTGTTTTGTAAAAGAAGGTAAAATAAAACGCAGTACCAAAGTTAGGTTAGTACGCGATGGCATAGTTGTTTATACGGGTGAATTAAGCTCCTTAAAACGGTATAAAGATGATGTGAAAGAAGTACAATCGGGTATGGAATGCGGGGTATCAATTAAAAACTTCAACGACATTAAAGCCGACGATGTAATTGAGGGCTACGAAGAGGTAGAAATTAAACGTACATTGAAATAAATAATTGATTATTCATAATTGATTGATTCATTACACAAGTTTTTCCACAAACTAAAGTAGTTTACACTTTTGCATTAATTTTTTTTGAAGCGAATCCTTGCAGCATTATAATAACGGCAGTCCCGCTTTCCGCTCAAATGCTGCGGCTTGGCTGCAAAATCATGCGCTTCAGGCAGCATAACCGCTGCAATCGGGGCTAGTTTAAAAACGCCCGTTCTTCGTAGAAAAATAAATAATAGACTCAGTAGAAAACAGCAAAGTCTCAACCACTTTGATAGGCTTTTACTTAATAAAGTACTTAAGTTTCGGCAGTAGTATTTATTTTATAATAACTTGAAATATAAATTATTTATGGAAATTGAAGTACTCAATAAGGTTAAGTTAACTCAATTCAAAATATAAAGCATAAAATCATCTAAGTGAACCTGTTCACTTGTTGTTGTAAAGTGGTTAAGCTTTTGTTGACAAAATGGAACAGGTTCCATTGGAATAGCATTTATTTTACTACCGAAACTTAAGTAAAGTACTACTACCAATTTTAAGAGAACAATAGCTATGTAAATATACAATAAAGTAAGCCGGGCTAATTCCCCTTCAAATGTTGAATAGCTTGTACAGATACTTCGGTAGGTGGGCTATTCGAAAGAAATCTTTTAGTTTCAGCTATCAAGACCTGACAGGTTTTTGAAACCTGTCAGGTCTATAAGGAGTTCTGATTTTGTAATATTAAATCACTGTTGTTTACCAGTAATGTAGACACCCAACAAAATTAAAACCATGCCCAAAATATAAACAATTTGAAATTGTTCACCATCAACCATACCCCAAAACAAAGCAACTATAGGTATAGTGTAGGTTATGGTTGAAGCAAATAAAGCATTGGTTTCTTGTGTCATTTTAAAAAACATGAGATTTGCTATAGCCGTACAAACCACTGATAGGATTACAATTGCCATAAAAGATGGTACAATTTGTGGTTCGTTGGTAAAGGTTTCTACAGGATTGCTCCATAAAAAGATGACTAAAGCAAACAAACTCATCATAAAAAAAGACCAAGTTGTTATAGTTAAAGGCGAGGTGTTTTTTAAGTAATTTTGTATAATATTTATACTAATGGCATAACATATAGTTCCTAAAATAATAAAAATTCCATATAAATTGTTTCCAGTTGTATCGCCAGAGGGTTCGGCAGCAATAATAAGTAAAGCACCAACTAAGCCAATCAATACGCCAGTCAGTTTATTCCATTGAAACAGAGCTTTAAAAATAAACACCCCGAAAATAAAGGTAAATAAGGGATTAAGCGTATTCAACATACCGGCTAAAGCACTATCAATTTGAGTTTGCGCAATGGCAAATAAAAATGGCGGGATACCACTGCCAAAAACGCCCACCCCAATTATGGGTAAAATATTTTTTCGAGTAATGTTTTTTCGGGTAATATACACAAACGGTAGTAAGGTAATAGCCGATAAAAGAATACGTAAGGAGCCTACCTGCCAATAGCTTAAAGCCAACAAGCCCTTTTTTATTAAGATGAAAGAGCTGCCCCAAATAATGGATAAGAGTACAAAAATTAACCAACTTTGCCGGCTTACTGCACTTTGCGAAGGTTTAAACATTGGCAAGCAATTTAGTGAAAATAACTTTTAAGTAGTTGTTTATATTTTTCAATAATTTTTATATATTGTATTAATTAAAATGTATTACATCCATCAATATAGTGCAAGTGTTAATCTGATGGCTATGTATTTGGAATGTATTTAAAAAGTGATGATGTTGGAAGTTTAGCCCCGATAGCAGCGGTTATGCCATTTGCGGTGTTGATTTGAAGCGATTGCAAAATGGCATTTGAGCGGATAGCGGGCAGCCCCTTTCCAAATTGTTTTACCGTTTCGCTACTAAAAAAAATATAGTTATTATATGCCACGTTAATAATAAAAGAAGATTCACCTACTTTATCGTTTTTTTGGTCTTCGTTTCTGCGGCTTTTTATATTTCTTTTTCATTTTCATAGCTCGTGTTAGTTTAACATTCACCTTTTTGTTTTTTTCCTTTTTTTCGTGAAAAGCACCGCCCGAAGCCTTAGGCGTTTTATTTTTGTAATCTTGAAATGGCTCAATATCTTTTACTAATTCTAAGTCAATTAAGTCTTCATTAATGTCAATTTCATTGGGCAGTATTTTTAGCGGAATCGATAATTTCATCAATTGCTCTATTTTAGTTTTATTATCCATTTCTTTTTCGGCTATTAAAGAAACGGCAATCCCCTTTTGTTCTGCCCTACCCGTTCTTCCAATTCTATGAATATATTTTTCAGCTGTATCAGGCAAATCAAAATTGATTACATGGGTAATACCCGAAACATCTAAACCACGGGCAATAATATCGGTTGCTATTAAAAAGCGGCAAGTGCCATCTTCAAAACTTTTAACGGTTGCAAAGCGATTGTTTTGTGATTTAGATGAATGAATAATACCCGCTTCCATTTCAAAATCCAACTGCATCCGCTGAAATAAAGCATCCGCCATTTTTCGAGTGCCGACAAACACCAATACTTTAGTCATGCTTTTATCTTGTTGCAAAAACCAACTTAAGGCATTGGCTTTCGTATTGAAATTTTGAGCCGGATATGAATATTGTTCAATATTTTCTAATGGTGCCCCCGAAGGTGCCGCCTCTATAACTGTATAATACTCGCTTACTAAATGAATAACCTCAGCTACTGCAGGAATTAGTGTTGCGGAAAACATTAAATTTTGCCGTTTAGGCGGTAACAAGTCAATAATGTTTTTGAGTTGGGTTCTAAAACCAAGATTCAACATTTCGTCTACTTCATCAACTATTAGATGCTTTAATGTTTTGGTTTTTAGCACGCCATCTAAAATTAAATCCATCATTCTTCCGGGTGTGCCCACTACTATATCGGCTCCTTCATATACCAATGCTTTGTGTGTTTTTATGTTTGTACCACCGTAAACGCCGGCTGCTACTGTATTCATATAAGGGGTTAATTGTTCTATAGCTTCTACTACTTGCACCACCAACTCGCGGGTAGGTACAATAATTAAGGTTTGCGGGTATGGTACTTTGCTAAATTTCCATAAGCGCAAAATGGGTAAGAGGTAGGCAAACGTTTTACCGGTGCCGGTTTGGGCGATACCCACCACATCTTTACCTGACATAATAGGCGAAAAAACTTTTGACTGAATTACGGTGGGTTCACTCAATTGTAAATCGCTTAATGCAGCCAATAAGGGTTTGTTTAAATTTAAATCTTCAAATTGCATAAGTAATAAGATTGTTGCAAAGGAATAAGAAAAAAATAACTTTATATTCTGACTTTGCAATTTTCTGATATACTTTGTTGAAAAGCCTTGTCTTAACCCCGCTAAGCCTGCGTTTTTCGCCTCGCCTAATAAAAAACTGTTTTATCATAGATAGTAAATTTATTTTCTCATTGTTCCAAAGTAAATTATAATCTGTAAGAATGATAAATTTATTTTCTTCGCATTACTGGCTTCTAAGTTCTAATAATCCGCTATAAATAAGTAAATTTGATAAAAAGTAAAAGTTATGCCAAAAAAAGACAAAGACGATGTTAGTAAGGTTCAAAAAGAATTCAAAGATTTTTTCAGAAAATTAAACCGTAAGCAATTTAACTCGGATGAAGAGAAAGAAGCATTTATGAAAAATATGGAGGGCAAAAGTTTGTCTGATTTTCCAGAAGAAAGAACCACTATAGAAAAAAGCCAGGATATGGTTTATGAAGCTTATGAATTATCGGAAATCAAAGGACGACAGTTAGTAAAAAAAGCGTTGGAATTAGACCCCAACAACGCTGATGCTTTTGTATATTTAGGTAGAAAAGAAAATGACATTCCCAAAGCCATTAGCCTGTTCACAACTGCTGCTGAACTAGTAGAAAAAAAATTGGGTGAAGAATTGTTTAAACAATACAAGGGTAACTTTTGGGGTGTTTTTGAAACCCGTCCCTATATGGAAGCAAAAGCAGGTATAGCTGATTGTCTCTTAGGCTTGGGTAAAACAGAAGAAGCCATTAAAATTTATCAAGAATTGATGAGGTTAAACCAAGCTGATAATCAGGGCATACGGTATATCCTTTCAACTTTATATTTAGAAAATAACAAACTAAGGAGTTTTAAAGAACTGTATAGAAAATTGCCGAAAGGAGCTTCTGCCGCTTATAATTATAATTGGGCATTGTATCATTTCAAAAAAAATGCTTACAGTGAAAAAGCATATAAATTTTTATTAAAAGCCTATAAGCAAAACGTACATGTAATTGATTTTTTAATAGGCGAAAAAACCATACCCAAACAACTACCTAGCCATATAGGTTTTGGCGATGAAAGTGAAGCGATAGTTTATGCGGCTAACAATTGGCATATATGGCGTAATACTAAAGATGCTTTACAATGGATTTTTGATTTTAGAGCCGAAAGAATTCAACTAAACTAAATTTTTCAACAACCATGTTTAGTTTTATTTGAGTTATTATTTGAGCAAGTTGAATTAGTATTCTTTATGTAACAACAAAGCAAAGTACTATGCATTGCATAATAGCTAAAAATTATTTATATTTGCAACTCAATTAATTTTCTTACATTAATAAAAAATATAAACCACTAATTAAAATGCAACTATCCATTAACAATCTATCAAAAACCTACAGCAATGGTGTAGAAGCCCTTAAAAATGTAAGCCTGACTATTAAAACAGGAATGTTTGGTTTATTAGGACCAAACGGCGCAGGCAAATCTACCTTAATGCGCATACTCGCTACCTTGCAAGAACCCGATACTGGCATCGCTGTTTTTAATGACATCAACATCCTAAAAGAAAAAGATAAGTTGAGAAAAACTTTAGGTTATTTACCGCAGGAGTTTGGTGTCTATCCTAAAATTAATGCCGAAACTTTATTGAATCATGTAGCGGTTTTAAAAGGCATTAACAAACGAGGGGAACGCAAAGAATTGGTGAAAGCCTTGCTAAACAAAACCAATTTATACGAGCAACGAAAGAAAAACTTGGGCGGCTATTCTGGTGGAATGAAACAACGTTTTGGTATAGCGCAGGCTTTAATTGCCAATCCTAAATTAATTATTGTTGATGAACCCACAGCAGGTTTAGACCCGGCAGAGCGCAACCGCTTTTTAAATTTATTGAGCGAGTTGGGCGATCATGCGGTGGTTATTTTATCTACTCACATTGTAGAAGATGTAAAAGAATTGTGTACCGATATGGCTGTAATTAACAAAGGCGAACTATTGTTGCAAGGCAATCCGTTGGATGCCATTGAATCTATACAAGGAAGAGTGTGGAAAAAAATTATTGATAAAACAACCTTAAGCGAATACAAAACTAACTTTAATGTAGTTTCTGAAAAGTTGATTGCGGGTAAGCCCATTATTCATATTTTAAGTGATACCAATCCTGGTGATGGTTTTGAAAGTGTTACCCCCGATTTGGAGGATGTTTATTTTGCGCAGATATTTGGTAGTGCAGAATTGGCAATAACTTAAAAGTACATCTTATGCAAAGTCATTTTTTAAATTATTTGAAGCGAAACAGTTTGGCTCGCATTAGCAGTCTCCCCGCTTTCCGCTACTTCCTGCACTGCGTGACAGGAAACACTACAATCGGGGCTATATTAGAAACTTCAGTCTGCCGAACTAATTCCCCTTCGCTTGCGAAGGGGTGGGCTTTATCGCAAGATAAAGGTCGGGGTAGTTCTTATTTCATACTTCCTAATTAATAATTCAATAAATTAAAAAACCATGTTAGAAACCATAAAATTCGAACTACAATACCGCCTAAAACGACCCGCAACCTATATTTATTTTGCCTTGCTTTTTGCCTTGGCTATGTTTATGGTAACTACCGATGTAGTTCAAGTAAGCATAGGTAGCGGAAAGGTAGCTCCCAACGCGATGTTCACTTTAACCTTTTTTCATTTGGTATTTGTTGCCTTGGGTATGTTGATTATTTCGGCAGTGATGGGCGTGCCAATTGTGCGCGATTTTGAACACAACACCTCTTCTATCATTTTTACAACTTCTACTAAAAAATGGCAATATTTAAGTGGCAGATTTATCGGTTCTTTTATTGTCGTTTTGTTTATTTTTTTGGGACCCATTTTGGGTATGCTGTTTGGTCAATTATCACCTTGGGCAGAAAAAGAACATTTTGTTGCCGTTAATTTGATGAACTATATTTATCCCTACTTGCAAGGCATACCTGCTTTATTTATTTTGGGTTCTATATTTTTTATGGGTGGCGCATTGAGCCGGAAAATAACCTACGTTTATGTAATTGGGGTTTTAATGATTGTGTTGTATTTAGGCGTTGATTCTTTTACATCGGATATAGAAAATAAAAAACTGGCTTCCCTATTCGACCCATTTGGGCTAAATGCCTTTTTTTATGAAACGCAATATTGGACTACCGCCGAAAAAAATTCCTTACCTCCACCAACCGGCGGAATCGTTGCTTTTTATCGTATGGTTTGGTTGCCTATTGCTTGTCTTTGTCTGTTCATCAGTTATTTCTTTTTTAATTTTAATGTGGTTAGAGATAGCAAATGGAAGAAGAAAAAAGCTGTTGTAAATAAAGTTTCTAATCAAAGTGCGCCGATGCAACTGCCACAAGCAAGCTTTAGTTTTGGCTTTGGCAATCAGCTCAAAAGCATTCAAAATATGACGAGCATCTACTTTAAAACATCTTAAAATCAGTGCCTTTTGCAGCAATTGTTTTAATGGGTTTGGGCTTATTATTAATTAACGCCATTAATATGGGGCAAATTTTTGGAACACAAATGTTAGCCACAACCTATCTGGTTTGCAATGTAATTTCAGGCTTTACTTTTTTCTTTTACATTATTATTATTTACTACACCGGTGAGTTAATTTGGCAAGAACGGGATGTAAAATTCAACCTCATTCACGATGCCACACCGGTTAAAAATTTCACCAATATCATTTCAAAATTTTTGGCTATGCTGGCTATTTTTATCATCATTAAATTAGTGCTGATGCTGGCAGGTATTTTAATTCAAGTTAGCAGAGGCTTTTATGAAATTGATGTTGCCTTGTACCTGAAAGTGCTGTTTGGCAATTCATTAATAGACCTGCTCTTTACTACTGTTTTGGCTTTATTTATTCATACCGTAGTTAATAATAAATTTGTAGGGCACGCCATTATTTTGTTGTTTATTGTGTCGCAAATGTTTATGGGGCAGTTGGGTATTGAGCATAATTTATTTGAATTTAAGAGTGGCAGTTTAGGTCCTTATTCCGATATGAATGGCTACAGTTTGCAAATACCCACCTTTAGTTGGTACAAATTTTATTGGTTGGCTTTTAGTGTTTTAATTTTTGGAGGTATCGCTTTGCTTTCGGCACGAGGAGCAGAAACGATGCTAAAAATGCGCTGGCGAATTGCTAAGTTACGCTTTGCTCGTCCGGTGGCTATGTTAACCATTACTTCTTTTTTAATGTTTCTGTTATCGGGTTGTTATATTTTTTATAATAACAATATTTTAAATAAATATCAAAATTCGGATGCCCGTGAAGCCTTGCAAGCAAACTACGAAAAAGATTTAAAACAATATGAATTTATTGCGCAACCACAAATAACCGATACTTATGTGGAAGTTGATATTTATCCGGAAACAACGGCTATTGAAGCCAATGGATATTATCTTATAAAAAATAAAACGAATGAAGTAATTGAGCAAATTCATATACAAAAATCAAGTGATGACGATGCAAAATTAACCCTGCTTGAATTTGAAGGCGGAGCAACATCTTACAAAAAATATGAAGACTATAACTACGAAATTTTTAGCCTGAACCAAGCCATGCAACCCGGCGACCAAATAAAAATGACCTTTGCCGTCAACCGGAAAACTATAGGCTTTAAAGAAAGTGGCACCAGCACGAGCCTTGTAAAAAACGGCACCTTTTTTAACAACTACGATTACTTTCCAACTTTTGGTTATAGTGCCGATTTTGAATTAGGCAGCGACAGTAAAAGAAAAGAACAAGACTTACCTGAAAAGGAAAGGATGATGAAAAGGGATGACCCACGTGGCTTAAGTGAAAATTTATTTGGAGATGATGCCAGCCATATTAACTTTGAAATTATTGTAAGTACCAGTACCGACCAAATTGCGATTGCACCCGGTTATTTGCAAAAAGAATGGGAAGAAAACAAGCGTAAATATTTTCATTATAAGATGGATATGCCGATGGCTAATTTCTATTCGATAGTTTCGGCAAAGTATGAAGTGCTGAAAGATACCTGGCAGTCGGCAGATGGCAAAAACGTAAACCTTGAAATTTATTATCACAAAGGGCACGAGCATAATTTGGATAGAATGATGAAGGGGATGAAAGAATCGTTGACCTATTACTCAGAAAATTTTAGTCCTTATCAATACCGGCAACTGCGTATTATGGAGTTTCCGCGCTACCGTACTTTTGCTCAAAGTTTTGCCAACACCGTGCCTTTTAGTGAAGGTATCGGTTTTATGCAAGATGCCGGTGCGGATGACATTGACGGAACGTTTTATGTAACGGCACACGAGGTGGCGCATCAATGGTGGGGGCATCAGGTATCCGAAGCCAATGTGCAGGGAAGTGCGATGTTGTCGGAGTCGCTTTCGCAGTATAGTGCTTTAATGGTGATGAAGAAAAACTTTAAACGCGAAATGATGCAACAATTTTTGAAAGAAGAGTTGGACAGTTATTTAACAGGTAGAACGCTTGAAACCAAAAAAGAACAGCCCATTGTTAAAACCGAAGGGCAGCAATATATTCATTACAATAAAGGCTCTTTATTGTTATATGCCTTGCAAGATTTTATTGGCGAAGATGTTGTAAATGCCGCATTAAAAAATTATTTAAATGAATTTGATTGGGTAGAAACCGGCTATCCAACCACCATAGATTTGATGCGCTATTTACAAGCCGCTACACCCGACAGTCTGCAATATTTAATTACCGATATGTTTGAAAACATTACGATCTACGAAAACAAAACTGAAGAAGCTTCTTACAAAAAAATAGCTGACAAGCAATTTGAATTGACCCTGAAATTCAACAGTAAAAAATACGAAGCCGACAGTTTGGGTAACGAAACCGCCCTACCCTTAAACGATTGGGTAGACGTAGGCGTGTACAATTATGCTGATAGTTTAATTTATTTAAAGAAGCATAAAATTACCGAAGAGGTGAATGAGTTAACCATTCCACTCAAAGTTCGCCCCAAAAAAGCGGGGGTTGACCCGTTGAATATTTTAATTGACCGAACGCCTGATGATAATGTGAAGAGTGCTGAGGAGGTGGAGGAGAGTTAGGTATCTATTTTAATACCTTTGGAAGATATAAAAGCTTTCAATTTTTCATCAGCAGATAAGGCTAATGAAATTTTAGTTTTCACTTTTAGAGCGGAAGCTAATTGTATAGAGTCTAAAGATCTTAACCCCTTAGTTCCATACGCTTTAAGTAATTGGTTTGCAGCTTCAATTATTTCATTGTTGCAATTGATGAAGGAATATTTGCTACAGTCAGACTCAAAACATTGAACTAATTCAGAGGCATCATTTTCACTCAATTCTCTTGTTCTAACCTTTTTATAAACAGCTGAACTGAACTCTAATTTTGCAATATCAGAAAGAAATATGGCTTCAATATTTTGTTCTTCAAGCAGTCTGATTAATTCTTCTGAACCGCTTTCATTATGATAAAGCTTAACAAGTGACGAAGTATCTAAGAATATTTTCATTGCTCTAATGCTCGTTCACTAATAATCTCATCAGCTAAAGCACTGTTTAGTTTTGTTGTGATTTTTCTGGCTTTGGCAAAAGAGAAGTCTGTTGTTCGCAAGCGGTTATTTTTTTTTACTGAATTTTCATTTTTGTTGCCGTTTAATTCATCAACAAAAGCTTCCACTTTATTTAAGTCTTCCTCAGCAATTGTTGCTATCTTTTTTACTATTTTATTAATTTGTTGGCTTCGTTTTGTCATATTTTGTCATATTTTATTTGCGGTAAACCAAGAATTAAACAGTTAATGCACTTTTTTTATAATGGCTATACTGCAATTACTTATAGCTGCAAGTTAATTCAATTTGTCGGTAAAGTCCGAATTAACGTGGGTAAGCTTTTCTATTTTTACACAAAAATATTAAACCTTTGTATCTTTAATCCTCAAAAAAAACAATATGGCTAAAGATGTATCATCAAAAAAATATAAACTAATCAAAAAAATAATGGCTATTGACGAAGAGAATTTGTTAGATAAGATTGAAAAAGAACTTCTATTTGAAGATTCTAAAATTGAAAAAATTGATCTCAAAAAATTTGCTGACAAAATTCTGTCTGAAGAAAAAGAACTGATAAAACGGTTTGCTTGATGTTTTATATAAATCAAATATTTGAAATTCAACCCCAATCGAAAAATCTGCAGCTATAATGGAAAGTGTAGTTGTAAATCATCCTTTCAATGATGGAAACAAAAGAATTAGCTATTATTTGATGCGGGCTACTTTACTACATTTCAACTTAGATGTAAATGCTACCGAAGATGAGAAGTACAATTTTGTAATTGGCGTTGCTTCTGGTAAACTCAAATATGAGCAAATTGTAGAGTGGATTAAGAATAACATTTGTTGAAATTGATGAAGAACTCATAAAAATCAACATCAATTTTTTAGCAAGAACCAATGCCTATAATTAAAAAATCAATTTTTATTTGTAACTTTATATTCTAATAAAAAACAATTTATGAAATTTCTTACAATTATCTTTCAAGTATTCCTCAGCGTTTTAATATTAACACCCAAGCTGTTTGCCCAATACGATGCCGGAACAATAATCCATTCAGAAACGGGTACTAACTTACAGACGGTTTTAAAAAACTATCAAGTAGTTGATTTTGATGGCGACAACTATGTTGATATCATAATGATAAAAAATGACGCTGCAAATAATACCAACAACCTCACTTGGTATAAAGGCAATGGAAATGGTGATTTTTCTCCACAAACAAATTTGTTAAGTGTAAATAACAATCATAAAGAAAATGAAATTTTTTATGAAGACATGAATGGAGATGGCAATAAGGATATTGTTTTTCAAAATAGTGATACTGACTTTACGGTTTTGTTAAATGATGGGCAAGGTCATATTACAGCTCAAGTAGATAGCGATATAACTACGGATATTTTCCTGTTTGCTTTTTTAAAAGAAGTAACTGACCTTGATGGAGATGGAGATGTTGACCTAATATTCTCGAATTGTACGATAGGGTTTAATAATGGTTCTGGCATATTCTCAAGTTTCACTTATTGTGATATCGATATTTTTGAACAGCATTTACTTATTGAAACAGGAGACATTGATGGAGATGGCAATGTAGATATTGTTGGAAGTGGATCTACATCTATTGGTTCACCTTTTGTGCGATTATACAAGAATTCCGGGTCAAATACTTTTCCGGTTGAAGAAGAAATAGCCACATCGCTTTCCTCTAAATTTGCGAATATAAAAATTAGAGATCTTGATAATAATGGCATTGGTGAATTATTAATTGAGTATAATTATATTGGATATATTTACCATGGTCCAACTGTTATTGTAGACCGGTTTAAGGTATTAAGTTATAACACCCAAACTGAAAAATTTATTGAATTAGAAGAATACAAATGGTTGCATAGTTACAATATCCCGGGTTTTTCATCCAGCATAACAAATGAACTCTATAATAATGCATTCCACATTCAATTCGGCAACCAAAACAATGATAGCAATTTAGACATTTTAAGCGTAAATGTACCACAAGGTAAATTACATTGGTACAATGGCGATGGCAACGGAGGTTTCAGCAATGGTCAGGTAGTTAACTTCAACAATCAATACAGTAGTATTCCTCCCACGCTTAGAGCGGTTGATATAGACAATGACTCCGATTTAGATATTTTTGTTTTACTAAATGATGATAACTCAAGCACTTTAACCGTTTTTGAAAATTTGAGCCAATCGCCAACTTGTTCGCCAGTTTTAGATTTAGCCGGTAGTTTTGTTAGTAACGGAATCTATCAAGCCAGCACAACTACGCTTTCTAATGGTCATATTATTGACGGAAGTATGGTAACTTTAAAAGCAGGCAACCGCGTTAAGTTAGAAAGTGGTTTTCATATTCCACCAAACAGTTCGGTAAAAGTGAGGATTGACCCTTGCAATTAAAAATATGTTTTCCACCTTTACATTAAATTAATAAAAAACAATTTATGAAACTTCTTACAATTATCTTTCAAGTATTCTTCAGTGTTTTAATATTAACACCCAAGCTGTTTGCCCAATACGATGCCGGGACAGTAATCCATTCAGTAAACGGCGAATTCAACTTTGGTGCTATACAAAAAAATTTTAAAGTGGTTGATTTTGATAACGACAGTTGGTTAGATATTCTTGTTGTAAAAGATGAAAACCCAAATCAACTCACTTGGTACAAAGGTGATGGAAGTGGAAATTTTATTGAGCAAACTACTCTTTTTGAAGTGGATAACAATCATATAAATAAAGACATTTTTTATGAAGATATGGATGGTGATAATATTAAAGATATTGTATTTCAAAATAGTAATACCAGATTTACAATTTTAATAAGTGATGGGCAAGGCAATATTTTTACACAAATAGCTAATGAAGTAACTTTTGATAATCCTTTAGAATCTGATTTAAAACAGATAGCCGACATGGATGGCGACGGCGATATGGATGGTATTTTTTGGAATAAAACCGATATCCTTCGAACGTATATGAGATACAATCCTATTGGTGAATGTATAATAGGCTATAATAATGGCAGTGGTACATTTACCAACTATATCTATTTAGACAATGAAAGACCCGAAATGTTTTTTACCATTAAAACAGTAGATATTGATGAAGATGGTGATATGGATGTAATCAGCAGCGGACAGTATGCCTATTTGATACGGTTCAATTATTTTTCAACCACTTCAATTATTACTTTATATGAAAATTTAGGTTCAAACAATTTTTATAAAAATCCAATATTGGCTTTCGACTACTACACCAATAGTCACTTAGTATATTTTTTTTCTAACATTAAAACACAAGATATTAATAGTGATGGAAAAGAAGAATTATTGATAGAGCTTGCCCAAACCAATAGATGTGGCATACATGGAGAAATTTGCGGAAGTAAACCTGAATTTTATGTGATGGAATATGATGTTCAAAATAAAGAATTCAATTTTTTAGAAGACTATAATTCGTGGTTACATGGTTATGTGGTGGACGAATCGCAATATGGTTCTCCACAAATTCTTGACAATGCCTTTCATATGCAATTTGGTCAACAAAACGCCGATGATAATTTAGATATCTTAAGCGTAAATGTACCTCAAGGAAAATTACATTGGTATTTTGGCGATGGAAATGGTAATTTTAATACAACACAAACAGTCAATTTCAATAGCCAATACAGTTCCACCATTCCTACCCTAAGCGTTGCCGATATTGATAACGATACCGATTTGGATATTTTTGTTTTACTCAACAATGATTTCTCCAGTACCTTAACTGTATTTAAAAATATGGCTATATCTCCTGCTTGTTCTGCAATTTTAGAATTGCAAGATGCCGAACTAAGCAGTGGGACTTACCAGGCAGGAATTACTATTACTTCTTACGGCAATATTGCTCAAGATAATGATGTAACTTTAAAAGGAGGCAACAATGTTACATTGCTTAATCATTTTTCGGCACCAGCCAATAGTACACTTCAAATAAAAATCGGTTCTTGCGATTAAACTGGAATATTCAGAACAAATTAGCTAACTTAATCATATAATGGAAATAGGAAATATTCATAAAACAAAAACCTTACTATCAGCCTTAATAAAAATGGTTTTAGAAGGGCAAACCGTAATTATTGCCAACAACAATAAACCGTTCATAGAGTTAAAAAAAATTGAGGATACTCCAAAACCTTCTTTGTTTGGAGCTCTAAAAAATTATATCTGGGAAGCAGATAGTTGTTGGTAAATTGAGCAGCAGTTTATTGATTTTTTTACAAAAATTAGTTCCTGTTTTGGAATTATAAACATGCCATTAATAAAGCATTCATTTAAAAACTAAGAACAAGATAAAAACAAAAAATGAAATTTTTTTACTCAACCATTTTGAGCTTAATAGTATTTAATTTAAATGCAAACGCCCAACTTTTAATCAACGAATTTCTTGCCTCCAACACCACCGTAAATGTGGATGAAAAAGATTATTATGACTACAACGATTGGATTGAATTGTACAACAGCAGCGAAGAAGCCATTGACCTAACTAACTATACCCTAACCGATAATTTGAGCGATTCTTTAAAATGGATTTTCCCTGAAGGCACTTTAATTAATGCCAAAGATTACTTATTAATTTGGGCAGATGGAAAAGATAAAATCCCGGGTGAACAGGATACGTTGTTGCTAACCGATACTTTGTTTATTAGGGTAAATGTCTTACACACCAACTTCAAGCTAAGTGCAGAAGGTGAGGCAATCGGCTTGTTTGATGCCAATGGGAAAGCAATAGATAAAATAACCTTCGGCAAACAAGCCGGCGATGTTTCTTTTGGTAGAAAATTAGAGGAACCCGAGAAATGGTTTTATTACAGCGTTCCAACACCAAATGAAACTAATAATACCATTGAAGCATTGAGCATAGCGTATACAGAAACACCAACGCACAGCCAAAACGGAGGCATTTTTCCTGCCACGCCCATAACGGTTGAGTTATCTACAACTGAGCCGGATGCCACGATAAGATACACAATGGACGGTTCAGTACCAACTGAAAAATCTTTTGAGTATACCGCACCTATTCAAGTGCATTACCCTTTGGTTATTCGCTCAAGAACTTTTAAAGCAGGTAAGTTAGCAAGCAAAATCAATACGCAATCTTACCTAATTGATAATACCACCAACTTACCAACTATATCTATTTCTACTGTAGATAATGATTTATGGAATTTAAAATACGGCATTTATCAAAACAGCTATAAAAACCGCGAAGTGCCTGCCACTATGGAAATGTTTGATTCGGATGGTAAATTACTATTTGGTGTAAACGCCGGAATAGAATTATTTGGTTCTAACATTTTCAATGCCCAACAAAAACCCTTTGATGTTGCTTTGAAAGGAAAGTTTGGTACTGATGATTTGGGGTATCCATTGTTTGAAGAGCGCGGAGAAATTGTCTATAAAAACTTTGTGTTACGCAATGGCGGAAACGATACGGGTTTATCTTATTTTAGAGATGCTTTAGTCATGTCCATCATCGAAAAATCGAATTTGAAAATAGATTACCAAGCCTTTGAGCCGGTTGCCGTTTATTTAAATGGCATCTACTGGGGCATTTACAATTTGCGGGAAAAGTTGAATGAACGTTATGTGTCCTACTTGCATAATGTTAACCCAAACGCTATTGATATTTTAGAAGATGATATAGAGCTCAATCACGGTAAAGTTGATGATTATAAAACTTTAATTGAATTTATTAAAAATGAAGATTTAGCGATTCCAGCAAATTATGATTACGTCGCATCACAAATTGATATGGATAATTATTTAGATTATAAGATTCTAAAAATATTTATTGGCTATTGGGTAGATTTAGTGAACCTAAAATATTGGAAACATCAAGACGGAGGCAAATGGCAATATTTGGCTTTTGATTTAGAACATTCCTTTGCTGAACTAACCGGCGATGCCTGTGAAGTCAACACCATAGAAAGAGTGATGAATGGTGGCAGCGAGTTACCGGAATGGTCTACCTTAGTTTTTACCAAACTCTTACAAAACACTCAATTTAAAAATGAATTTGTACAACGTTTTTTGGGCTATCTCGAAACTACATTTAACAGCGAACACATTATTGAAATTATTAATGAATTAGAAAAAATTTACGACCCGGAAATGCCCGACCATATTAATAAATGGAGTTTTGATAGCAATGCCATCCCATCTTACAACAGTTGGAAAAGTGAAGTAGAAGCCCTGCGAAATTTTGCTGAATGTAGGCCCGCAGCCGTTTATCAACACTTAAAAGATTTTGTAGAGGAGCAGGAAATAGTTAGCATAAGCATAGAAGTGCCATCATATAAAACAGGCAATATTTTTATCAATGAAGTGAAGTTAAAGGAAGGTTTGTTTAAGGGCGAGTACATCAAAAATCAAGAAATCAGGATAGTTGCTCAGGCAAATATTGGTAATCAATTTGAAAATTGGAATGAGGTTTTTGAAGAAGAGACTATAAATTATCTTACCAAAAAAGATAGTTTATTCGTACCAACTTTTACAGAAGAAGCGGTTTCATTTTTAACAGATACCATTTATTCTGATACTACACTTATGGCAGCTAACAGCCCCTATTATGTGATGCAAGATGTAGTAGTAGATTCTTTTGCCACACTTACGCTCGAACCCGGTGTTTCTTTTTTACTTTCTCCACAAGTCAACATTATAGTGCACGGTTCGTTAATTACAAATGGACAGAAAGGCAATGAAGTGAAGTTTGCTTTAAACGAAAATCTTCCTTGCCCTAATAAAAAACACCCATCAAAATGGGGAGCGATTACCGTTCAAGATGCTACCGGAATTACCCAATTAAATCATAGCATCTTAAGCAACTCCTCTTACGGAAGAAACCGTTACCAAGCCAAAGCCTCCATCAATGCCTTCAACTCAATTATTGAAATTCATCATACCAAAATACCCGATGCCGTACAACCCTTTTACAGCGAATATGGCAACGTGACCATTACCAATTCAGAATTTTATACCGGCTTAACCGGCGACTTCATCAATATAAAATACGCTGACCAAGCCTTAGTTGAAAATTGTATTTTTAAAGGAAATGATGCGGAAGATACCGATGCAATTGACTACGACGGTTTAAGCAATGGTATCATCCGAAATAATCGAATTGAAAATTTTACAGGCTTTAACAGCGATGGTATCGACCTCGGCGAGGGCTGCACCAATCTTTTAATTAAAGGCAATTTTATTAGCAATTGTTCAGATAAAGGTATTTCGGTTGGGCAGGCTTCTACCTGCGCCGTTAATCAAAATATAATTGTGGCTTGCGCTCAAGGGCTTGGTATAAAAGATACCGGTTCCTTTGCCGAATTAGACCATAACACGCTTTTTGGAAATACCTATGGCATTGCCGTCTTCGAAAAAAATGCCGGAGACGGCGGTGGTAAAGTAGCCGTAAAAAACACCATCATCGCCCAATCAGAGGAAGCGGCAATTTTCGTGGATGACCTCTCAACCGTAACCACAACTTACTGTTTATCGGATACTGAATTGTTGGAGGGCGAAAACAATATTTTAGCGAATCCGCAATTTGTAAATGCTGGCATTTTTAATTTTGAGCTGCAAGATAGTTCTCCCTGTATAGATGCTGGTGACCCTAATAGTCCGTTAGACCCGGACAATACCATTACGGACATTGGCGCAGCATTTAACTATCAACCCAGCAATCCTGTTGATGTTGTGATAAATGAAATCAATTACAACTCCGGCATAACTTGTAATATAGCAGATTGGATAGAACTGTATAATACCAACCAAAACTCGGCTATGGATGTTTCGGGTTGGATTTTGAAAAGCGGTGAAAATGAATTCATCTTACCAAAAAATACTGAAATACCAGCAGGTAACTATTTAGTGTTGTGCAGAGATTTGGAGAACTTTCAAAAAAATTATCCGCAAGTAAATGCTATAGGTGATTTTGTTTTTGGGTTGAGCAATAATGGTGAAGCCATAAAATTATTAGATGAAAATAAAAGCCTGGTTAACTTCATTCAATATGATAATGAGTTTCCTTGGTCCCGTGGTGCAAATGGCTATTGCAACACCCTTGAGTTATACGATGCAATTTTTGATAATACCAATCCTTTCAATTGGCACAGCAGTTTTATACAAAAAGGTACGCCCGGCGCAGCCAATAGTGTGCAGGAAAAAGTGACTAACCTTTACCTTAATGAACTGATGGCAGATAACGAAAACACCATCAGCGACGAAGCCGGTGAATTTGAAGATTGGGTAGAAATATACAATGGCGGAACCGAAGCTGTTGATTTAGGAGGGCTGTACCTAACCGACAGTTTAGCCCATCCAACCAAATGGAGAATTACAAGAGCCAATATAGATTCTACCATAATTAAACCTGGCGAATTCAAATTACTTTGGTTAGATAATGACCCCGAGCAAGGTGTGTTGCATTGCAATTTTAGATTGTCCGCTTCGGGTGAAGAACTGGCATTAATTTATGTTGCCCTTAATGATACGGTTGTTTTAGACCATATTACTTTTGGCGAACAAACTGCTGAAATGACTTACGGGCAATTTGAAGATGGCATGGGTAATTGGCAATTGATGCCTCCAACGCCTAACGCGACTAATGTTGGAATGCCTACAGGTATAGATGAGAGTCAAACTGATGGTGCTATAAAAATTCATCCTAATCCAGCAATTGATTTGTTACATATTGAATTGGACGAATGGTTAGACAAAATGCCATCTAATAAGGCATCAGTTTACCTGCAAGATGCCACCGGAAGATTAGTTACGTCTACAATCGAAATGCATAAAAGCAATATTTCTATTGATACAAGCAACTTATCACAAGGCAATTATTTTTTAACCATCACTATGAGTACTCATCAACTTATAAAACGAGTTGTAAAAATGTAACAATAAACTGCTGGAAAGAGATGCTGAGAATATAAATTTATCAATTTGGAGTATATATTTTTTTCATTTCGACGCAAATACCTGCTTGACTGACTACCCAATCAAAAATAAAAAATATCCAACTAACTATTTTATCTTGTTCCAATTATTGTGGCTTTCTTTTTGTTTATATTATATAGTATAGTTGGTATTATTGGATTAAAATACCTTCCATTCTTCAAAAACTGCCAGATCAGTTTTCGGTTATTAGTCTGTATTTTTTTAATGAAAGTGGCGGCTGGTTTATTGTATGGTTCTATACATCAAAAATACTACAATGGTGGCGATACACATTTGTACGTTAACCGTGGCGCATTAATACAATCACACGTCCATCAAAATGTTGACTTGTTTATGCGTTTATGTTTTGGACCAAACAATGTAAAACCTAAACCTGACTTAAAACCATATGTAAAGGCAACCCGCGTTTGGACGGATACTTCGGCTTATACTTTAGTCCGTATAAATGCCCTTATGGCGTTTGTTGGTTTGGGTAATTATTATTTACATGTAATTTTTTGGCAACTCTTTTCTATGTTGGGCTTAGTTGCTTTGTTTAAAAGTTTTGTCTTTTTTTATAGAACTGAAAAGCCAAAGCTAATTGTAGCCATTTTCTTTTTACCATCTATTATTTTTTGGCATTCTGGCATTCATAAAGAAGCCCTTAGTATTGCTGCTATTGGCTTAACTACATGGTCTGTCATTCAACTAAGCACCAAACAAAAAGCCTTTCTTTTGTATATCGTAACCTTCCTGTTTTTATTGATTTTGGGTTTAATCAGAATATATACTTTAGCCATTATTTTACCTGCGGGGGTATTGTTGTATTATAGTTTTCTGTACCCAAATAAAACATTGCTTAAATATTGCCTCAGCTATCTTGCCCTTTTACTGATGGGGTTTTTGTTAGGGAATGTTCAACCCAACTATCATTTTTTAAACCATTTTATTGAAACGCAAAACTATTTTGAACATTATAGTTTTGGTGCTTCCGATATAGCTATATTACATTTAGAACCTACCATTTGGAGTTTAATTATCAACACGCCCAAAGCCTTGTTGAATAGTTTATTTCGTCCTGCTTTGTTCGATGTAAATTCGCAAAATATATGGATGCAATTGCCAGCTGCCTTAGAAACTTTGACAATTAGTATACTTCTAATTGTTGCTGTTTTTAGCAGAAAATGGTTTTGGTTTAGCCGGCAACCTTTGTTAGTATATAGTGTAGTTATTAGTATGTTATATTTAAGTTTAATTGGTTTGTTGGTGCCTAATTTAGGTACCTTGTTTCGTTATAAAAGTGTGGTATTACCGCTGCTATTACCGGTTCTGTTTTTGATGATTGATTTCGAAAAACTCAAGCAACGGATGTTTAAACGATGACTTTAAATTTAATGTGTTTTTAAGTACTAGTGAGGTTGGAAGTTTAGCCCCGATTGCAGCGGTTATGCCATTTTGAGTGGCTTTTGCAGCGCAGGCAAATGGCATTTGAGCGGAAAGCGGGGAGCCCGTTTCCAACCTGTTTTATCCTTTCGCTTCTAATCATGCGAACTATTTACATGCAATTTTAATAGGTCAACCGTTTTCTAACAAATAGCTTTATCTTTGTTGTGATTTTTATATGATGTTATATTTTTTAATTTCTACTTTTACTATTTTCGGCAGCAGTTTAGTGCACGATAACCATTCTACTTTAATGAGTATGCAGTACAATAAAGAGACGCGCTCTTTTGAAGTGGAGTTGACAATTGAAACCGATCATTTTGAATACGCTTTAAATAAATATTTTATTACTGATGTACATTTGGGCGAAAGCAAAGAAGTAGAAAATTGTGATGCGTTGATAACGGCATATTTAAATGAAACTATTGAATTGTACATTAACAAAAAACCGGTGGAGTTAAGTTTATCGAAAAAATGGGTGGACTATGGTATAACTACTATTGAATTTAGCCCTATTCATCATAAAAAAAAGGTGAAGCGTATTGCTATGAAAAACAAGATGATGTTTGAGCAGTTTCCACAACAGCAAAATCTGGTTCAAATTTTTTATAAGCAAGAAAAAGCCGGTTTCCTTTTTGCTGGTGATGTGGTGGAAGAATCGATCACATTTTAAATTATACACTTATCAATATTCAACTAATTTAAGATCAATTTTATAGTTTGAAAAACTGGAAGGCTCATGTTGCCCTAAGTTGCGTCTCGCTGTTTTATGGTATTAACTATACGGTGGCAAAGGGTGCGATGTCCGAAGCCATTTTACCCTTGGCACTTACTTTTTTAAGAGCTTCTACGGTTATGATTTTGTTTTGGTTACTACACTTAATTTTAAAAGATACAGAAAAAATTGAACGTAAAGATTTTTTTAAATTAATGGTTTGTGGCATAACCGGCATTACCATTAACCAAACACTTTTTCTCTCGGGCTTAGCTTTAACCAGTACCATTAATGCTTCTATTATTGTTATCACTACTCCCGTAGTGGTGTTAATTTTTTCTTATTTAATGTTGAAAGAATCCATCGGTATAAAAAAAGTATTGGGTATTTTATTGGGCTTAACCGGTTCCATTATTTTAATTGTTGGCAGTACCTCTAAAGGGTCAAGTACTGCCAGCTTATCGGGCGATTTGTTGATTTGTGGGAATGTGGTGAGCTATTCGTTTTATTTAGTGTATGTTAAATCGCTCATGAAAAAGTACAAGCCACTCACCGTTATTAAGTGGGTATTTTTGTTTGGCTTATTGGCTATGCTACCGGTTACTTTTAAAGAGGTGTGGCAAACCGATTGGCAAAGCATTAGCATAAACAATTGGCTCGCTATTAGTTATGTTATTTTGTTTGCCACCTTTGGTACTTATTTATTAAACATTTATGCCTTAAAAAGAGTTAATGCCTCCATGGTGGGCTTTTACATATATTTTCAGGTTATAGTCAACACCATCTTATCGGTTGTACTAAAAGTAGATACTTTAGATACGGTGAAAATTATTTCGTGCATCTTAATTTTTACCGCCGTATTTTTGGTTAGTGGATTTAGTTTAAAAAAACAAGCACACCTTTCTAAATGATTATGTTTAGATGGAACTAATATAGCACTATAATTAGTTATACTTATTAGATTAATTGGATGAACAAGCGATACGAACATATTGTTTTTTTTGATGGGGTTTGCAATTTATGCAACCATACAGTTGATTTTGTAATGAAACACAATAGCTCGGAAAATTTATATTTCAGTTCTCTACAATCTCCCTTTGCTCTTAATTTTTTTAAACAGTATGACATCAGTCTTCAGCAGTTATCAACTATTTACTTTTTTAATAAAGGGCAGCTCTATCACAAATCAGAAGCGGCATTGCGTATTGCCAAACATTTAGATAAGCCTTTTAAATACCTTTCTATCTTTTCATTTTTGCCCATCCGTTTTAGAAATATTATTTATGACTTTGTAGCCAAAAACCGTTATCGTTGGTTTGGCAAACATGATACTTGCCGGATACCAACTGCCGATGAGTTGCAGCGATTTTTGGAGGCTTGATCTCAAAATAGGAATTTGCATTAAAAGTTTGTATATTTACGTTATCGAAATTTATAAACAATGAACCAAAAAATTATCACATTCTTGACTTTTCAAAAAGAAGACGCAGAACAAGCCATGAACTTTTACGTGGAGTTGTTTGACAATTCCGAAATTGTGAATTTAACACGTTGGGGAAAGGAAGAACCAGGAAAAGAAGGAACCATCATGTCTGCTACCTTTAGTTTGGATGGCAAACTATTTATGTGCAGCGACAGCCCACCGATTCATAAATGGGATTTTACACCTGCCGTCTCCAATTATGTTGAATGTGTAAACGAAAACGAACTTGACCGTTTATTCACAAAGTTATCTGAAAACGGAAAAGTAATGATGCCTTTAAACAACTATGGTTTCAGCCAGAAGTTTGGTTGGGTGGAAGATCAATTTGGTATGTCTTGGCAGTTGAACCTTCAATAAGCAATAGTAGAATTAACTAACCAAAATGAAATTTAAAGAAATTGCCAAACAAATAATCGAACTAAAAAATAAAGACTTGGAACTTCGCAACAGGCTCATCCGAAATGGAGAACTTGGTCATGGATACCATAAAGATATGGCAAAGGTACACAAGCAAAACGCAGCAATTTTGAACGAAATAATGGAATCCATTGGCTATCCAACTATTGACAAAGTAGGGAAAGCAAGTAGCGATGCAGCTTGGTTGGTTATACAACACGCTATCGGGCAACCTGCCTTTATGAAAAAGTGTGCGGCATTATTAGAAAAGGCGGTTAATGAAAAAACGGCTAACCCCATCAATTTAGCGTATTTGACTGACCGGATAGCTGTATTTGAAGGTAAACCACAATTGTACGGAACTCAATTTGATTGGGATGAACATGGAGCCATGAGTCCACAAGATTATGATGATTTGGCAAAAGTAAACCAACGTAGACTATCTATTGGATTGAATACGCTTGAAGAACAAACTCAAATTATGCGAGCACAAGTAAATAACGAAAATCAAACGCCACCAAAAGATTTTTTAAACCGAAAAATAGAATTGGACCAATGGAAAAAAACGGTTGGCTGGAAAAAATAAAAAGAAACTTGCTGTCGGTAGCAAAAATATCAAAGCTTAAAAATCAAACAAATTAAAACTACCATTTTTACCGGAAAGTACCACCGTTTGTTTTGGATGCTCACCATAAATTAAATTCACCCGGCGATGATTTTTCTTTTCATCTATTACATCTTTGGCTATTTTGTACACCGTTTTGGGTACAGTCATTTCACTACCTTCAAGATCAACTTTTAGTTTAAATGCAGTTCCCTTTATATTCACATTGATATGCGAACCGGTTTGATCAATCTCAAAATTATTGAACGCCGGGGCAATGGCATCTATTTCTAAAGCCACATTCTGTAAATTTAGCCAAGTAGAATCATACACATAATTAAAAGTAAAGTCCGAAAGTCTTGCAGTTCCATTAATGCTTCCCAACGAATCTATTTCAATATCGTCTTTGTTCGATTCAACATCTAAGGTATGTAACTTTATAATTTGAATATCGCTACCCGAAGATGTTAATTGTAAATTGTTAGCTGACTTAATTTTGGCAGTGTAATGTTTCAAATTCATTTCTGCTTGTTCAATACGTTGCACAATCAGTTTACCAAATTTCAAATCCAATTTCGAATTCACCGGAATTACATCCGTTCTTAAATCACCATAACTAATATCAACCCGTGCCGGACTACTAAAGTTTTCTAACAACACATCACCAAATTTATTTTTAATATCCATAGAAGTACTTGCCGGTGCCCAAACCGTATAATCTACATCAATATCGTGTTTATCAAAAATATCAACTGCCTCAACCAAGCGTTCCAAAAGGCTTTTTCTTTCTTTGATAATTTTTGTTTCTACCTCCACCACATTTTCAAAAAATGAAAAGCGTGGAATAATATTATGTATCGCTTCTTCCACTTGATGTTTATCATTGCCTTCTACTTCAATTTCAATCACAATTTTAATACTATCCTTTTCCCAAACTTTACAATCTATATTTCCATGCTTATTATCAATAATTAAGGTTGGTTGATCGCCTACTTCAAAAACTTGGGTAATTTCTTCGGTTAGGCGATGGTGTGCAAATAGCATGTTTTCACTTAAAGTAAGTAGAATAACTATTGTTGTAATATTATATAAGAATGACCTTTTCATTATGTTTTATTTTATTTTTTTGTGAACGGCTTTGTAACAATTCTAACAAGTGCAATCGTTGTTTATAATTTTGAACCATCGCTTCAACTAGCACTTCATTATTGATGTTTTGCTGTAATTCTTGATGAAGATCAATAGCAGCTTTATCTAAATCTTCAAATATTTTTAAATAGGTATTTTTTTCGGATGCAGTAAGTGGCTGTGTGTTTTCTATTTGATTGATCTTAAGGTTGATCAAATGATTATAGTGTGCTTCAATTTCAATTATCTCATCAGCATATTGATTATGAGGCGTTTGTTTGTTATTGATTAAGTAAGCCAATAATCCAAAGCCAAAAAATATTGTAACTATTGCAGCCACTTTTAAAATGGGAGATAATACAAACACCTTCAATTGGGTTTTCGCATCTAAATCTTGTTCAATTTTTTCCCAAAGCAAGGCTTTATCTAATGGCTCTTCTTTAAACTGATTGCTGTTACTTTTTATATATACTTCAAAATCGTCCATTGCCTCACATTTTGACTAATTGTTTCAATTTATTTTTTGCTCTATGGTATTGTGTTTTAGAGGTTGATTCCGATATATTTAAAATCTGGCTGATCTCTTTATGGTCATAACCTTCTAACAAATATAAAGTCAACACTACTCTAAAACCATCGGGTAATTGTTGAATACTTTCTTTAATTTTTTGAATTTTGGGTAACTGATTGAACAATATTTCATCTGGCTCATTGATAGTTAGGTTGTCTTCAAATCGCACCTCTTCTATAGTAATCCAATTGAGTTTTCTTTTATTTAATTGGTTAATACAATTATTAATTACAATCCTTTTTAACCAGGCACCAAACGAACTTTCATATTTAAATTGTGTTAGTTTATTAAAAGCTTTTACAAAACTTTCTTGTAATATATCCTCTGCATCGGCACGGTTGTTTAACATCCGCAAACTAATTTGAAACATAGCATCTACATATTGATTGTACAAGGCAAACTGAGCCGTTCGGTCTCCTTTTTTGCTTTGCTCAATCAGGTTTTTATGTTGTACATAAACAGGTTCTTTCAATTCTGCTGATTCAAGAATATGATTTGTTTTAACTGCTACTATCACCTAAAGTTCTTATAGAGAAATTTGTCTTCCATCTTTGTTAAACCATTTTCGCTTAGGTGTATCATTGGTTTTATTTCTTTTGGCATGTTTATCCTTTCTTGCACCAAACCAACCAAATATTAACGATAAGCTACCTGTTGGACTATTCACATAACTTTTATCATAAAATAAATCAGTCCGCAAATCTGTTGCAAAGCGATAACCACCGGCAGCTTTAATTTTAAACCAACGTGCTACATTAATTTCTGCTTCAAGCTGAGGGGAAATAATAAAAGTAAAATCGTTCGTTACTATATCATTATCGTAATCAAACATGGCTAAATCACCATAGCCTAATCTTAAACTTGCACCACCATGAAATATTTTGTGTGGTTGAAAAACTCCACCAATCAATAAGCCACCGTGCCCTAACACTTTAAAGTTATAATTGTATAAGCTATCATACTGTTCGTAATCATCAATATGAAAATCATAATCTAAATTTGGTAAATCATATACCACGCCCATTCCATAAAGTCCAAAATATAATGAGCGATTGAAAATCAATCCTAAACTTGCCCCATTGCCAACCGCTAAATTATTTCCAATTGCAGAAAACTCAGAATCTAAGCTTAGAAAACCGGATATCCGAACACCATTTTTATCGGTTAAAAATTGATCGTGTGTAGCAGTTTGGTTTTGTACTTTTGTTTGTGCTTGTACTATTGTTAAAGAAAGTAACAACAATAGGCAACTCAACATTTTTAATTTTAGCATATACTGTTCAATTAATTTATTTGATTGAATAAAGAACTTCAACAATTGATTGTTTATTTTCCTTTAAAGACAAGTCTTTTTTTTGAAGGTTGCATATTTTGGATTTACATGTCATAATTTTCTGCTATATTTGCATTACAATTTTTTGAAACTATTAGGTTATTAAACAATTGAGACTGGTATAATTTTTTATACAAAAGTTTATTTTGTACTTAATGAAAATATAAATGCCTGCATTTACCTACAAGTCAATTTATGATTAAATAAGTGATCGTTACACAGTCGTTTTATCATATTTTTTAATTTTAAACTCACAAAAACATGAATTATTTAACAAAGAAACTATTTAATGTAAAACTCATCCAACCTAACCATATCTTACAATTCATGTTGCTGTTATTTTTCAGCATCGGTATCGCACATCAAGCATCGGCTTACAGTCCGGTGGATTATAACATTCGTAAAAGTTGTGCTATTGACAATCCGCTAAAATTGCCTTGGTTAGCTGATAAAATAGACCAGGCAACTAGCAGAACATTGCGCACCATTACTCAATTTCAACACCAATCAATTACTTATTTTGCTTTGAATGATGGAGCTTTCGGTTGTATGGCTACCATTTACGATGCGGCAGTTGATCCAAAACCGGTTGAAACTGAATTTTTTAATTGCGAGGGTGAGTTGATATGCAAAGACGATTGTGCCGATGATTTTAAGAAAGATTATCGATCTAAAGGAAAAATTATCTGGACCTATTGTGACTATGCCTGCAATTATGAAACAACGGGTATCGTAAAATTTAATGATGCGGAAGGTTGCGGATTTTATATCGAAAGCAATCCATTCATTAAGTTTTTTGTTCAAGATATTTATAATGAATTCTCTTTTGAAGTTGGGCAGAAAGTAGAATTCTCTTACTCCAATAGCGGAAGGTATTTTGATACTAATTGTGAAAACTATACTAACATTGAAATAAATTGTATTAGAGCAATTGAGCCGGCATTTACTTGCCAAGTTCCTGCAAGTAAAATTACTTCCAATCCGGTAATTTGTGGTCGTGGAGTAGTTAATTTAGAAACAGACTTTGAAAGCCCTAATCGAAATTTTATTTATGTGTTTGTGAAGGTGAGCAAAGCCGATGATAGTTTCGAAGTGTTAACCAACACTGCGGTTGCTGATGACAGTGCTTGCTATTATGGTATTGCTTATGATAACAATTGCGATGTTCCTAATTTTACAGCCACAACATTTAGTGAAATACTAAATGCCGAAGCCACTTACACTATTACAGATTGTTTCGAAATTGAACGTGCCGAAGCACCAGGTTATCTCATAACCACCAAACCTTATTGTATTAATGAAGATTTATTTACGGTTGGCATTACCATAACGGGAGCATCAGGCAAATACATTATAGGAGAGGATTATACCGGTAATATAGTAGTAGGTGTAGCCGGTGAGAATTTTATAACTTTAAAAACAGGTCAGGAGTATTATTATTTTCGCCCTACCGATGCCATTACTGGTTGCGGCAATGATTTTGGAATAGCTGTGCAAGACCCTGAATGTAGTGATTGCTTATGCACAACCCTAGTTGACCCAGTTTGTGGAGCAGATGGAGAAACTTATAGCAATGCCTGTTTAGCTGCTTGTGCTAATGTTGAAGTAGCATACCATGGCGAATGCAATGCCTTACCGAAAATATTTGTTGATTATCCTTGGTTAAATGATCTTATAAATGTAAACAGTTGTGAAACAGGCACGCAAGTAGACCTTTACAAAGCTGGCAATTTTTATTTTATACACATTCAATATATTACCGGTATTGATCGTATGTATTTTGAGAATGGTACAATTATTTGTGAAACGGGTGATCGTGCGACTTGTTTAAAGTTCTTTAATTTTGGCGAGCCATTGGATAGTTGGCAATGCAAAGGTATAACTCTTGCAGACCCATTCTTTTTTGATAACTACGCATGGCTTAATCCAATAATTGATGTTGATAATTGCGAAGGCCTTACCATAAAACAATATGAAAAAAGAAGCCATAAATATATACTTGTTGAAAGCAGCACTATGTGCAATTTATATTATCAAAATGGTTTTTTATTTTGTTCAGATGAAGAGGCATCGGTTTGTTTAAAGCAATTTAATTTGGCGTATCCTACTAAGGTTTGGACTTGCAAGGATGGTGGCAATAAAACATTAATACCAACAAATGAGGAGCTGTTCAACATTGTGCCTAACCCAAATAAAGGAACATTTAATGTTACCTTATCTAACTCTCATAGCGATACACAAAATTTACATTTATTAGATCTAAATGGCAAAGTTATACAAAGTTACAAGGTGGCTCCAAATCAGCAAAAGACTACGGTTAATTTACCAAATATTTCTAAAGGTGTTTATTGGTTGCAGTTGAGGTCAATTAATCATAGCAGTTCACAAAAAATAATTATTCATTAATAGATACAATTTTTAAAGGCTTGTTAAAACAATTTAGCAGGTCTTTATTTTTATATAAAACAATGGTTATTCTTATATAAACTTACCAATTAGTATTTATAAATTTGAAATTTATATTAAATATAATATTATTTAACTTTGTTGTGATGTTGGTATTTGCTCAAAATCCATCGGTGCCGGGCTATAAACCTCCAAATCGTATAATAAAAAATGATAAGCCCGATGCTGTTTTAGAACCTAAACTGCATAGAATTGATTTAGTTGGTATTCATATTGAAAGAGCCTATGCCAACAAAAATACCATTGCGTTTAGCGTAAATTCAGAATTTTTATTACCCTATTTAAATAGGAGATCACTCCGTTTTGCATTTGGTTTATTGCCAAAATTAGAAATTGCTAACCGGCATTATTATAGCATAGCAAGGCGTAAAAAAATGGGTAAAGCTTATCAATATAATACAGGACCTTATGTAGCCGGAAAGTTAGAAGTACAGCAATTAGTTGTTGGCTTTCAACCTAGTTTTAATGAGTTTACTGCCGCTGTAGCTGGTGTAGTTTGGGGTTATCAAAATAATGTGGAGCCGATGAGCATCAATTTTGAGCTAGGTTTAGGGCTAGGCTTTGTTCGTGCTGATTTACCTGAGATTTATCTTAATGGCGTACCTATTACAATCTTATCAAAGCTTACATTTGGCTTTTTGTTGAACAAGTAAAACCTTGCCTAACGAAGCACCGAAGTCACCAATCTAAACCCGATTGTAGCGGTATCCTTTTTATGAAGCGCAGGCTTGCAGCGTGGCATAAAAAGATTTAGCGAAAAGCGGGACTGCCATTTAATAGTGTTAGCCGGTTGTTTTCAAAAAAGAGATACATTGAATAGGAAAACTTTTCAAAAATAAGCCACTTTTTTGAATATTTAAATCATAAAATTTTATATTTCCACAAAAAATAGATTAATACCAAATTGATTATACAATTGGTGTAGTACGCTATTAAAGAGATAGAAAAATATGTCAGAAATAAAATCAAATAAAATGCCCGGCGGCATCCCTTACATTATTGGTAATGAAGCCGCAGAACGATTTAGTTTTTATGGTATGAAGGCAATTCTGCTCATTTTTATGACAGATTATTTGCTAATGAGTCAATCGGCTGCTTCTGATTGGACACATACCTTTATTATTGGGGTATATGCTTTTCCAATTATTGGTGCCTTACTTTCCGACATTTTTTTTGGAAAATACAGAATCATCATATGGTTATCATTAATATATTGTTTAGGTCATGCGGTTTTGGCTTTGGGCGATTTACCGTTTATGCATGATATCCTTTCGCCTAAGGCAGCTTTGGCAACGGGGCTTGGCTTAATTGCAATAGGTAGTGGTGGTATTAAGCCTTGCGTTTCTGCCCATGTTGGCGATCAATTTGACCATAGAAATTCGCATTTGTTAGAACGGGTTTACAGTTATTTTTACCTTTCTATTAATGCAGGTGCTTTTTTATCTACACTTATCATACCAATTATATTAAGAACTCATGGTCCGGCATTAGCTTTTGGTATACCCGGCATATTAATGTTTATTGCCACCATTTTGTTTTGGTTAGGGCGCAGAAAATACATTGCCATCAGACCATTTAAAAACAACATTTGGGAAGATTTGAATGGATTGAAATTGGTAAAAGCACTCTTACCTTTTTTAGCCCTATTAAGTTTTGCACTGATACCTGCTACCGCTAGTGGTGAATATATGCCCGTTTGGGTCGGTTATTTCTTACCGGTTTTCTTCGCCTTGCTGGCAGTTGTTGTTTGGCTGTTACAACGAAGTGGCACACTTGGTAAAGTTACTTTTAAAAATGAGTTTTTAAAAGATGCTTTTAGCCCAAAAGGGGTAAAGGCAGTATTAACTTTATTAGTGCTTAATATTTTTGTTGGGGTATTTTGGTCGCTTTTCGATCAAAACGCAACTACTTGGGTATTACAGGCACAATCTGATTTAATGGATAAGAATTTATTCGGCTATACCTTAGACCCTGCTCAAATACAAGCGGCTAACCCCTTATTGATCTTAATTTTTACGCCCATATTTACCTTTATCTTATATCCGTTAATCAACAAGTTCTTTCCGCTTACTATGTTGCGCAAAATTGGGATTGGACTGTTTATTACAGCATTCTCATTTGTTATTGTAGGTTATGCCGAAAGTTTTATATTTAACGGACAAACCGTTTCGGTAGGTTGGCAGTTTTTTGCTTTTATGATATTAACCGCAGCCGAAGTAATGGTTTCTATTACAGGCTTAGAGTTTGCCTACACCCAAGCACCAAATTCTATGAAATCGTTAATGTTGGGCTTTTGGCTTTTAGCGGTTTCTTTTGGAAGCATTATTGTTAAAATAGTGAGTAAGTTAATTATTGTTCCTTTAGCTTTAACCAGTATTACACCAGGCACTACTACCGAAGTGCAGTTTAACAATGCCAGTGCTTTTGTTGTTGGCGAAAAAATTAATTTGTCAGGCGATAACGGTTTAGAATACATCAGAACTTTTTTAGATAGAAAAACCAATACTAAAAAACAAGATACTGTTGCCCTAACCGGAACATTTATTGTTGGGGCATTGAAAGAGGGTTCTAATAACATTGTATTAGAAGATATACATAGAAATAAAATTACCAGCATTGGTAGTTTTATTAAAAATGAAAATGCAGATGCTAATAGGTTTGCCATAAGTGGTCCCCGTTATTTTTATACGTTTGCAATTTTAATGTTTTTAACGGCAATAGTTTTTAGTTTTATCAGTCGCTTTTACAAAGAAGAATCTTATATACAGAAGAAAGAAGACATTGAATAACTGTTTGTGATAACACCATACAATTGAACTTTTGAAATAAGGCGAGGTCTATCTTTCAAAGCAAATTGGTTAAACTTAGTCTTTCTCAATCTTGCTCAATTCATAATTGCATCATTTACATTTAAATTGACATAAAAATAGTATGTTAGCTGTTTAAATAAGCGATTTGAAAAAAATTAAACAAGGCTTAGAATGGATAAATGAAAACACCGGTAAGCTTTTTGCGTGGAGTACTTCACTAATGGTTTGGATAATTTGCATAGATGTTATTATGCGCTATGTTGTCAATCAATCCTTCATTTGGATTATTGAATTAGAAATATACTTCTTTGCTATTTCATTTCTATTTGCCTCGGGCTATGCTTTTAAACATGATAAGCACGTTCGGGTGGATTTGTTTTATGCCCGTTGGTCAAAAAAAGGAAAATCACGAGTGAATTTAATTGGTGGGATACTGTTTTTAATTCCATGGTGCATCGTATCTATAATTGTTTGCTGGAAGTATTTTATGACTTCTTTTAAGATGGGCGAAAGCTCTGCCCAACCAGGTGGTTTACCAGCTTTGTATGTATTAAAATTTTGCATTGTATTAGGTTTTGTACTGTTGTTATTTCAAGCCCTTGCTTCGGTAATTGAATCCATCGGTATTTTAAGAGGTGAAAACATGGACGATACTGAAGATACAAATGCTCAAACTACTCAAAAAGTTGACGGAACATGGGAGCTTTAGCCTTAATTTTATTTTTAATCATTTTTATATTGATTTTAAAAGGCTATCCGGTAGCTTTTACTTTAGGCGGTGTTTCGGTATTGTTTGCGTTAATTGTGATGATTATTGTACCTGACTCTTTCAGATTTACCGACTTCAACCTCCTACCCTCTCGCTTTATGGGTACCATTAATAATACCATGTTAATGGCGGTACCCTTGTTTATTTATATGGGTATTATGTTAGAAAAATCGGGCTTGGCAGAAAGTTTATTAGAAACTATGGCAAACCTGTTTGGGAGAATGCATGGCGGTTTAGCCATATCGGTAGTTATTGTGGGGGCTTTGTTAGCAGCTTCAACGGGTATAGTTGGAGCAACGGTAGTTACTATGGGCGTGTTGAGTTTACCGGTCATGTTAAAACGAGGTTATAAACCTGAGTTGGCAACCGGCGTTATCGCTTCATCGGGTACTTTAGGGCAAATTATTCCACCCTCCATTGTATTGATTTTGTTAGCCGATCAAATTGGGGCAAGTTCAAGAGGTATGTCTCAAGTAGATGTGGGTTCAATGTTTAAAGCTGCCTTTTTGCCCGGCTTAATTTTAGTGGTGGCTTATATTGTGTACATCGCCATTATTAGTATGATTAAAAAAGATTGGGCGCCACCAATACCCGTAGCAGATATTAAAGCCATGCGTGGTAAAGGTTTTGGCAAGCGGGTGTTTAAAGCCTTTTTCTTACCAATGCTTTTGATAGTTGCGGTATTGGGTTCTATTTTCGCGGGTATCGCCTCACCTACCGAAGCAGCCGCAGTTGGTGCAATGGGTGCCACCTTACTCACTATTTTTGAACGGAAATTCTCTTGGAAAATTCTAAATGAAGTGATGCGGCAAACCATGCATTTATGTGCCATGGTCTTTTGGATTTTGCTTGGTGCCACAACCTTTACCTTAGTTTTTAGAACCCTTGGTGGCGATGATTATTTAATACATTTAATTGAACAAGCCAACCTTAGCCCTATGGCATTTTTAACCATTGTAATGATCGTAATTTTTATTGCTGGTTTTTTCATCGATTTTATTGAGATCATTTTCATATTCGTTCCGGTTATAACCCCCATCTTCAATACCTACGAAGTTGATATGCTTTGGGTGGGTATTTTAATGGCACTCAACTTGCAGACTTCTTTTTTAACGCCTCCTTTTGGCTTTTCATTATTTTATTTAAAAGGAGTAGCTCCTCCAGAAATTACCACGCAACATTTATACAAAGGAATCATACCCTTTATCATCATTCAAATTATATTAATTACGCTTATTATTATATTTCCACAAATTATTTATGTTTTTGGTTAGATATTTTTTTAATTATACATTATTAATGACTAATTATAAATTACCAATTATTATTTATCCATTTGTTTTTATCATAATTTTTATAAGCACCAGTTGCAACAAAGATAAGGTAGACAAAACCCCTGGGGATATCGACTTTAGCAAAAACTTTATAGACCATACACTTGCCGGTTCTTATTGGGAATACACGACTACACAAAATGGCGATACCTTAACCTCAAGCCCGGCAAATGTTTTTAAACAAGCCAAAGATTCTATCATCAATGGCAACCCCTATAAAGTATTTGCTTTAGTACAAAACGATGGCACGCAATTACCCTTTTTTATATATCGCTTTGTAGTGAATTCTATTTTTGAACCTCGCTTATTTAATGGTAATCCCACAAACATTCTTGAAGTGCCTGTTGTAGATTTAAACCGGCAGTTAAATGAAACTTGGGAAGTTCAAACGAGTACTGATTTTAAAGAAATATTGTCCATTGACTCGGTTGGCTTAAATTTTTTGGGGTTTGATAATGTATTTAAGATAAAAAGAGAACGCTACCAAAATGAACAATTGATTTCCATTAGTGCTTATTATTATGAAGCAAGGGTTGGTTTAATTTACCGTAAAACTATTGATGAAGGTACTAATGCTGAATTTATTCGCCAATTGAGTGACCGAGACATCGACTATAATTGATTAATTATAATCATCATTAATTAAAACTCTGGAAATACGGTTTGTTGATTAAGGAAATTATATATAAAGTTCAAATATTAAATTTAGCTGGTATACTCTTGTTATTGTTTGGATGTGATGACACAAAATCATTTTATCTAAAACCAGTAACAGTAGAGGACTTTGCTAAATTTGTACAACAGACCGGTTACACAACTGATGCAGAAAAATTCGGTTGGTCTGTTGTACAATATGATGTTTTTGATTTTGAAGTGGTAGAAGGCGCTACTTGGCATGTGCCAAATGGATTAGATTCGGCAAAAGCTGATTTTCCGGTGGCACAAGTAAGTCACAACGATGCGGTTGCCTATTGCAATTGGACAAATACCCGATTACCCAGTTACGAAGAATATTGGGAATTGGTTAAACAAGATGACCGGAAAATAATGTTTAATATCAACACTTTTGCTAAAGCGCGTGAAGCCAATTTAGTGGGCAACTATTGGGATATCACCGCAAGTAATGACCCAATGAAAGTTCGCCTTGCCGGCGGTTCTATTTTTTGCAATACCACTACTTGCAATGGCACTTCAAAAGACCGAGAGTTATTTGTAGATGCCACTACTGGAAATATCCATATTAGTTTTGCAGTGGTTGAGCTGAACAAAAAATAAATCATATCTCAATTTTAATCCAACAATAATCACTTATTTTAAGTTGCCAGCTTACTTTTTTGTTATATTTGAAGAGTGCTATGTCTTTAAAGTCGTCAATCTGGTTTTTAAATAAAAGGGCGATGTAAAAAACATTATCCAAATTAGGAATACCTTGTTTTTTGGTATTCATCAACAATTCGTATTCGTATATAATAGACTTTCAAATTTTTAAGGTTTCTACATTAGGTTGTTTCATTTAAATCCATTCCGGCTTTTCAACGGTTAGCTCGTCCACAATTTCACCAGTATGTTTGGTTGATTTTGGCTCAAATAAGATTATCCAAACTTCTTCGCCATTGGTTTTGGGTTTATGTTCTACCCCTTTTGGTATAATTAATATTTCGCCCGCTTTCGTTTGAGTTACCTTGTCTCTAAACTCCATAATCAAAGTACCCTTCATTACTTGGAAAAGCTCATCTTCTTCCTGATGGCTATGCCAAATAAACTCATCTTTCAACTTTGCCAGTTTTACATATTGACCGTTTAGTTCCCCTATTATTTTGGGTGTCCAATATTCATTTATTTTGTTAAACTTTTTGTTGAGATCAATTTGTTGTATCATTCTTTTTATCATTAAACACCTTTTTAAATTCAGTTTCAGTTAAAACAAACACCTTAGGAAAATCAATATCTTTTAAAACATTAAAATGTTTATCATTGCTTACTAAATAATCCGAACCACTTGCTACAGCACAGTCTACAAATTTATTGTCGTCAGGGTCTTTAATAATAAGATTCCAAAAATAATACTTACGAATAAAAATTAAGTTAGGTAAAATCTCTAAAGTATCTAAGAATAGTATAGCGGTTAAGGAGTCATAAAATTGTTCAAATATCTCTTCATATTCATTAAGAATGTCTGAGGTAACACATATGTGGATTTCCCTGTTTAAAAGAGCTTCCCAAATCCAATAGTTTTTTGAATTTGGAAATATAGCATTTAACATAACATTAGTATAAATTACTACCTTCATATGACACTAATTATTATTAACCAACCTTAGGCCTATGAACAGTTGAGGCATCATTGATTTCGTTGTTGGTCATTTTTTTCTGAACTACAACCTTTTTAACATGGTCTTCTAATAATTTAGCTCTAAAGCCAACCAAGATACTTCTTAATTCCTCTATTTGTTTTTCGGTTAAGTCTTGTGAAAACAATTGCAATATTTCTAATTGAGCCTTATTTAAAGATGTTGAAGTTATCTTACTCATCGTTTTTATTTTAAAATGATATAGTTAGTTGTGTAAATTTAATTAGTTAAAGTTACTACAAATTTTCATTTTATACTTAACAGTTTTCTTTAATGAATTAACTCACTTTTTATCTTCTAATAAAACTCCAGGATTCATAATATTTTTCGGATGAACCGTTTGTTTGGCTAGTTTCAAATTGTCATCGATGTATAATTTTATTAATTAGACTTGTTACTTTTGCAACATATTGACAAAGAGCACCATACATAACTAATCAATAATAAGTTAAATAAATGTGTAATTATATAATTTTGATAATGAATAATTTGTTTAATGTCAAATTTTATTGTAATTTTAAT
>CALHDG010000086.1 GCA_938023075.1 uncultured Chitinophagales bacterium | reverse complement strand
ACAATCAGGTGGTCAATAAGTGGGTGTTTAGGCACAAAAAGAAAGAGCAAAAATCTTTTTGTATTGGAATGAAAGAAACTGTTCAAATTTGTATGCAAAGAAACTGAATAAAGGTATCAAAGAATTAAACAAGTCCATTGTCCGCAATCCCGAAATTGGCAGACGTACCAATAAGCCAAACATCCGTTACTGAATTTTAAAAAACTATCAAATCTTCTACAGAATATCTGACCAATATATTGATGTAATCACTATTTGGGAAATGAGAAGGAATCCAAAAGACCTTAACTATTAGTTCTGAGTAATAGCTAAAAAAAATGAGCCAACAAGCACTCAAAAACAAAATTATTGAAAGCATTAATCAATTGAACTAAAGACAGTAGGGTTTTTTATGCAAAGCAATAGCATCAAACTTTTTAATCAATAGCAAAAAAAAATGTTTACATTAGCTAACCAAATATGGAAATTGTAAATAATGGCATTAGAACTAAGAGCTGAACCCAAAAACCGGTTAATTTTAGAGATTGCCGGCGTAATTCTATTAATTGCCTTATGGTGGGGCGTTTCCGCTATGGAGCTGGTATCGCGTGCTATTTTACCAACGCCTTTAGATGTGTTAAAAGCTTTTCCTGATATGCACGTAAACAATGCCTTGGTGCGCAATGTGTTAAAATCGGTTTGGTTAAATTTTCAGGGTTATTTTTGGGCAATTGTAATAGCGATACCCGTTGGTTTTTTAATTGGTTTAATACCTGCTTTTAGAGGTTTGTTTAGTAAGCAGGTTGATGCCGTTCGCTTTATTCCGTTAACGGCAGTTACCGGTTTATTTATTTCGTGGTTTGGTTTGGGTAATGGTATGAAAATCTCTTTTCTTGCTTTCGGAATATTGGTATACTTGTTACCGGTAGTGGTTCAAAAAATTGATGAGGTTGAAAAAGTATATCTGCAAACTGTGTATACTTTAGGTGCCAATTCGTGGCAAACCATTCGGTCGGTTTTTTTGCCGGCGGTACTGAGTAAGATTTCTGATGATATAAGGGTTTTAGTTGCTATTTCGTGGACTTATATTATAGTAGCTGAAGGTGTAAACAAAACCGGCGGAGTAGGTGAGCTTATTTGGGAAGCAGGCCGTTTGGGTAAACCCGAAAAGGTATTCGCTATTTTATTAATTATTATGTTTATTGGTTTTTTGCAAGATAAATTATTTGCTATTGCTGATCGATTTTTGTTTCCTCATAAATACAGTAACCGTTAATGTTTGAATTTAAAGATACCGAAAAAGCTAATTTGATTGAATTGAAAAATATTCATCAAAGCTATGAAGATGGTAAAGTAAAAATTATTGAAGACTTACATTTTCTGGTAGAAGACAAACCTATGCAAGGTCAATTTGTGGTTATTTTGGGTATGTCGGGTTGCGGAAAATCTACCATATTACGATACATTGCCGGTTTGCAGCAACCAACCAAAGGGGAAATTTTAATTAAAGATGAAGCCCGAACCCGTAAACATCGCATTAGTATGGTGTTTCAACAATATTCTTCTCTACCTTGGAAAACCGTTTTGGATAATGTTGGCTTAGCACTCCAATTTGAAGGAGTGAGCAAAAGTGAGCGAAACGACCGGGCGATGGACATGATTAAATTAGTAGGTTTAGAAGGGCACGAAAAAAAGTTTGCACAATATCCTGCACTTTCGGGTGGGCAATTACAGCGCATTGCCATTGCCCGAAGTTTAATCTCTAATCCCGATATATTATTGATGGATGAACCTTTCGGTGCATTGGATATTAACACCCGCCTACAAATGCAAGATCTGTTAATGAAACTGTGGCACGAATTTCATCCAACCATTGTATTTGTAACCCATGATATATCAGAAGCCGTTTATTTAGGCGATGATATTTACATTATGAAACGCGCACCTTCTAAATTTGTTAAGCATATTAATGTTGATTTGCCTTTACAAAGAGACCGGTCAATTAAAAGAGAACCGCGTTACGAACAATTGGTGAATGAAGTAGAAGATGCTATGCTAGCGGTTGGTGAGATGGAGTAATGGTTTTAAAATTCTTACTAAAAAATTTTAAATTTCAAAAAAGGAGCAAAACTATACAGTGTATTTTAATGGACTCTTGATATGATTAGAAAAAAAACTAACGGTGAGATCAAAAAAAATGGCTAGGTAGATTTTACTCTTTCCCAGCCATATACTTAACCCACGCTTTATTTTATTTATCTGTTTTTAAAGTGTTTTTTTTAAGTGCTTTGCAATTAATTGTGCATTTGGTATTATTTTACGGAGTAATATCAAAATGGTTGCATCCTTGTTAAAAAAAAGTTTATTTTTTTTAATCATCTCCTTTTCTGCCTTTTTCCATTAAGTACAACAAATGAATTAAATAGGCAAAAATTGGTCCGGCAATAGAAACCCCAACTATATCAGGCATAAATACTGAATTGTATATTGACAAGCAAATAGCAAAACCAATTAAAGCCATACTAGCCGTTAAAAACAACATAAATTTATAAATAGGTTTGTGTAGCGGAATACTAAACGTTTTGGTAATTGGGTAAATATTCAGCTCTCCTTCGGTAGTTAGTTGGTGGGCTTTAAGTAAATAAGAGATCAAACCCACTAACAAAGCAATGCCACTTAAAATAAGCCATTGAAATTTGGTTGGTACTATCGGTTCATCTAAGGTTTCAGAAGCCTCTTCATCTTCATCATTATCATTATCTGTCTGATCAATATTATTTTCTGTAGTGCTTGTTAATGTAGTTTTGCTATCTGCTTGTAAAGCTAAAAATACAGGCGAAGTTGTAGTTTGAATAGCCGATACCGATTTTGGTAATACTAACCACATCAGTATTAGTAGTAAACAATACTTTAATATTTTTTTTGTTATCTCTTGCATATTGGTTTATATACTGCTTTTTTACTTTTACATACAAATAATAATGTACCGCCACAAAATACAAAATTTGTTGTATTCGGTTTTTTTTGAGCGAAAGGATTTTTAAAACGAATACAATTAGGAATAATTTAAAAATAACGGTCCATTTTTACCTTTGAGATTTTCCGATCTACTTCATTAAAAATACTCGTCTTAGCACCACTAAGCCTGCGTTTTTTAACTTATATATCAAAAAATCTCTTTGCCAAAATTTGAACATTTATTTTTTCATCATTCCTTAAGAATGAGAAAAAAGAACAAGTTGATCAAAGTGGCTGATATTTTCGTTTTTCCGATTGCGGCTGTTTTTTACGAAGAACCGAAGTAGGCAAACTAGCCCCGGTTTCCAAGCCAACAGCACTAAAGTGCATTGGGTTGTTTAGCAGCTAAGTGTTGTTTTTCGAATGGAAAAATTCGTCATTCAAAATTGGGTGTTCGGTGTTCGATATTCGATATTTTTTGGTTGACCATTTAATGAATATCGATTAACGAATAATGAATGTTGAATTATTTTTAATGTATAAATAAATAACATTCAATATGCCGAAAGACACTTAGATAGAATTGCACCGATTATGCTGCCCGAAGCGTTGATGATGAAGCAGAGCCGCAGCATTTGAGCGGAAAGTGGCACTACTCTCTCCTCGAAGTCCAAGAGTTTCGCTTCAGAAAAAATTATCAAAAAAATGTCAAGTACTTTTACTATTGGACTAAGCTTGTTAAAATTGACTGCTATTTTTAGCTCATGTATTGGCAAACATATGCTACATTATTACTTGAGTTTACCGTAAAATATCTTTAAATCTATACAATGTCTAACTACTTATGGTCTTTTACCATTTTCATAAAATCATCAAACAAGTACCGGCTATCATGCGGACCGGGTGATGACTCGGGATGATACTGGACTGAAAAAGCGGGCTTACCTTTTACTTGAATGCCTTCAATAGTATTATCATTTAAATTAATGTGTGTAATTAATACTTTATCCGATTGTTTAATAGCCTCCGGTTCAACCCCAAAGCCATGATTCTGACTTGTAATTTCGCACTTTCCGGTTAGTTGATTTTGTACCGGATGATTTAAACCTCTATGCCCATTATGCATTTTGTATGTGGGTATGCCTAAGGCAATTGCTAATAATTGATGTCCCAAGCAAATACCAAATAATGGTTTGTTGGCATCTAAAACATGTTGAACAAATTTGATGGCATAATTCATAGCTGCCGGATCGCCCGGTCCGTTAGAAATAAAATATCCATCAGGTTCATATGCTAAAGTCTCCTCAAAAGGTGTGGTTGCCGGAAACACTTTAACCTGCGCACCTCGCTCTACAAAACAATCCAAAATATTGTATTTGCAGCCATAATCCATTACAGCAATCCGTAAACCATGGCGCGCTCCTTTAATGTAGGTTTTTGAAGTAGTAACTTTAGTAGCAAGCTCTAAACCAGCCATCTCTGGTACCTTTTCTAATTTTTGCTCAAGCAGCTGCACCGCTTCAATTTCAGAAGAAATAATGGCGTTCATCGCGCCTTTATGCCTAATGTGTTTCACCAAAGCACGCGTATCAACATCACAAATACCCACTATTTGCTCCTGCTCAAAGTATTGTTGAATGCTGTGTTGTGCCGTTGATCTGGAAAAACCAGTAGTAAATTCTTTACAAACCAACCCGGCAATTTTAATGGAGGCAGATTCTGTTTCTGCTTTATGAATGCCATAATTGCCAATATGTACATTAGTGGCAATTAGTATTTGCCCGTAATAAGAAGGATCGGTAAAAATTTCCTGATAACCCGTCATTCCGGTAGTAAAGCAAATTTCTCCAGTAACAGTACCTATTTTTCCGGCAGCTTTACCTTTAAAAACACTGCCATCTTGCAAGAGTAAAACCGCCGTTTGTTGAGTAGTTGAATCCTTCACTAAAACTTATTTTATTACAAAGATAATATTTACAAAACACCAAACCCAAAAGTTGAATTTTTTTAAACTAATTATTTTTAAGTTAATCCTCAAACTAAAAACTCCATACCCAAACCAGCAGAATCAATATTTCCATTTCTCTAATTCGAAAAATAAAAAATAGAACAATACGCCTAAAATGAACACTTCAGCAATCTGTTAACTGTATTCCTTTTTCATAGCAGTTTTCTCCCTTTGGTCGAAAGCACAGCTAGGTTCTCTCATATCAAACTACTAAGAAATAGTTCAAAAATAACTGTCCATTTTTTACCTTTTAGATTTTCAAATAGCTTATCCAAACAATAAAAGTAGTTAACACTTTTGCATTAAATTTTTTTTGAAGCGAAACCATGTGGCATGATAATAACGGTAGTCCCGCTTTCCGCTCAAATGCCATTTTGCCAACGCTGCAAAAGCCACCCAAAATGGCATAACCGCTGCAATCGGGGCTAGTTGGCAAACTTCGCTGCTTCGTAGAATGATAAAAAACAATCGCTGTCCAAAACAGCAAAGTATCAACCACTTTGATGAACTTGTCAACTTTATTGAAATGCGTATAGGTTTTTTTTAACCACCGTAGAGGTCGCAATTTTTGCGACCTTTTTACAGGTCACAATTTTTTGCGACCTGCCTTAGGTCCTAAATTTTATGATCTTTTATGGGTAGAATATTTTTTGTAAAAAAAATGGTCGCAAAAATTGCGACCACTACTGTGGCAATATCAAAAAATCGTTTGCCCAACTTTATAAAAAATTCCTAATTTAGCCAAAGCAACAACAAATTACGTTGACTGACTACTTAGGCGTTGCAAAAAATCGCTTCTTAGCTTAGCATGCGCAGCATCTACCATAGCATAAACCAATTCAATTGTGTCTGGTTTTAGGCGGCTAGCTGAGTAGTTGTTATCATGGTTACTTTGCAACGCTTAAAACCTTATATTCATCTTAGGAATGAAGAAAAAATAAATGTTCAAATTTTAGCAAAGAGATTTTTTGATATACCAGTTAAAAAACGCAGGTTTAGTGGTGCTAAGACGAGTATTTTTAATGAAGTAGATCGGAAAATCTCAAAGGTAAAAATGGAAAGTTATTTTTGAATTATTCCTTACTATAAAAATTTGTTATTTTTACTAAACAGAAATCATAAACCAATGAAAAACTTTTTTTCTTTTCTCCTTATCATAAGTAGCAGCTTAACACTTTATAGTCAACAGATTTTAAATTTCGACGGACAATCGTTGGGCAATATTAATAATGTCGCAGATCAGGCATCCGGCATTGTTTGGTTAAGCAATAATCAAGATGTTTGGGTACATAATGATTATTGGATGGGAGCACCGCTTGCAGACAAAAACAAAATTTTCAAACTGGATTTAAGTAATACCGGACCAGGTGTGCCTATTTCAATTGAACAGACCATAACTATTAATGAGCCTGGTGTGAATACCGACAATATTGATTGGGAAGATATGACCAAAGATGACAACAACAATGTGTACATAGGCAATTTTGGAAATAACAGCGGAACAGCAAATCGTATTTTAAAAATTGGCAACCCTAATAACTTAGGGAATAGCGTTACGCCGCAGGTGATCTATTATCAATATCCAATACAAAATGGAAATGAAGTAGTATTTAATACTGAAGCCATGTTTTATTTCAATGGGCATCTCTATCTGTTTTCAAAAAATATAAGAGGCGATGCAACAGGCTTTGAAGAGAATGGCTATACCTATATGTTTAAAATTCCGAATACGGTTAACACTAGTGCTAATCCACATCAAGCCATTTTACTCGATTCATTTAAAACCGATATTGAGGATAGTGGTAATGCTTTATTGTGGCGGATAACCGGTGCCGATATTAGTCCTGATAAAAAAATGGTGGCTTTGTTGTGTCAATCGCGCTTGTGGTTGTTTACTTGTTTTAATGATGATGACTTTTTAAATGGCACAGCAGTTTATGCAGACTTTTATAAAGATGGTAACCTGTTTACCAGCCAAAAAGAAGGAATTGCATTTGCCGATAATCAATCTTTATACATTTGCGAAGATGGACAGAGCACTCGTTTTATACATATTGATATTAATGATTTAATTGAGCCTTGTAATACTGCACCGAACAACAATTGTAATATTGCAGCAAACAGTGCCTTTAACGGCAACACCAATTGGCAGTTTTATGCAAGTAGCACCGCAACCGCATCGTGGAATACGAATAATGGCGTGGCGAATGTTGATATTACAGACGGCAGCATAGGCAAATGGAAAGTTCAATTACATCAAAACGGATTAAATTTTGAAGCCAACAAAACTTACGCCATCCGGTTTAATGCCAAAGCCGATCAAAGCAAAGATATCTATTGTAAATTATCTACCAATGATGATTCAATAGATTATGATTATTATGATCTGACGATTAGCAACACATGGCAAACCTATAGTTTTTACTTTACCATGAATGCCCTTGGCGATAGCAATGGCAGAATGTCGTTTGGGGTGGGCAAAAACAATATCAACATTAATTTTGATGAAGTATATATTGAAGAAGCCTATTGCGGAGCCAATTGTACAGAGTTAAGTCGCAATGGGCATTTTACGAATAATAAAGATAACTTTAGTTTATACATTGCACCTGATGCGGCTGCCACATGGTATCAAAACGACAGTGGACAATACGTAAGCCTTAAAATTACCGATGGTGCCGACAAGCGTTGGAAAGTTCAAATGACACAAACCGGTATTCCATTAGAACAAAACAAAACTTACCGCTTACAGTTTAGTGCAAGGGCAGATGCCACCAAATCTATTTATGTAAAAATGAGTGACGCACCCGATGTAGCGGATTATTTTCCAGCTACCTACTTAGATGTAACCGATACCTGGGAAAATTATGAATTTACGTTTAGCATGAATGATGCCACCGATTTGAATGCCCGGCTCAACTTTGCTGTTGGTCAAAATGAGGTAGCCGTTCGTTTTGATGACATTAGTTTAATAGAAGAAGGCTGCGGACAAGCCCGGTGTATTTATAACTTAGTGCACTTTGGCAACATTGAAGCGGGTGATTATCAGGTGGTGGATTATATTCAATCATCTGGCAATATCGATCAATATGAAGCCGTATCTTACCGGGCGCATAACCGGGTAACCTTGCAAAGTGGCTTTAACAGCAATGGTAATTTGAATGTGGCTATTGACGGTTGTGAGTAATTAATCAAGCTGATTGTATATATACATTTAGGTTATCAAATAAAATGCTACATTTCATTCAATTTTAAAACCAAATAAATGAAAGCAGCAAGTGTAAAAGAATTGAAAACCGCTTTAAAAGAATGTCCTCCGAAGCAATTAATTGAGTTGTGCCTAAGCCTTGCTAAATTTAAAGTTGAATGCAAAGAGCTCTTAACCTATTTGTTATTTGAAGCCGGTAATGAAGCTGCCTACATACAAGAAGTACAAGACAACATTACTGTACAATTTGAAGCCATCACTACGCCCAATTATTATTATATTAAAAAGAGTGTGCGCACAATTTTACGAAATGTAAAAAAGTACATCCGTTATTCTAAACAAAACGAAACGGCGGTTGAATTGTTGTTGCATTTCTGTACGGAACTAAAACGCCATTACCCTGATATGAAACGCAGCACAGCTTTACTCAATATTTACAATAGGCAATTAGATATCTTACAAAAAACCATTACCAAACTACACGAAGATTTACAGTATGATTATAATGAAGAGCTTAAACGTTTGTTTGAGTAGTGAATTATTTACAGAAGTTTCGGTAGTAGCAATTTGTATTAAGTTTGTGATTTTCAATTATTTGTAAAGATTCAATTTTTATTGTTTTACTTAAAATTTTATTTTTGTGATGCTTTTCAAGTAGTTTAAATAGTTTATGCTAAAACTTGTCATCTCAACCGAAGGGAGAGCTCTTTCATAAATACCTGATTTTCTTTGAATTGAGGGAAGATTTCTCATTTCATTCGAAATGACAAAAATTTAAGGACAACTTCGAACATTATTTTACTACCGAAACTTAAATTATTTATAAGCACTAATCCAACTTTTTAACTGTGCAAAGCCTGAAGGATTTTTTTGTTTGAGTGTATTTAAAAATGCTTTAACTTTTTGGTTTTTAAATACAAATTGACTTTTTGCACTATTTGCAAATACTTTTACATTGTTGAAATTATATTTCTCAGGATGAACGTTTACCTTTTTAGCTTGCTTAAATATCCACGTTTCAAAAGCTGGTTTTAATAGAATTAAGTGTTTATTCTCTGTTTTATGTTTCTTTAATTGTAGTTCTTCAATCTCACTAATAAGCTCAAAATTTCCAAAATTTTTTGAAGTCTTTTTTTTATCATCATCAATTATACCAACAGCTTTAGTTGCTTTGATGGTAGAAATTACTTTTATGACCTGATTAATGCCCAATTGATGGTTTGGTTTTTCAAAACCAAGTAATTCAACTAACACCGTGTCAGCATAACATTCGGTTATCACATTGTTATTAGGCATTCTACATAAACCATCTTTCGTTAAAAAAAATATCTATTCCATCATTAAGCATATCTTGCTTCTCATCTTCATTAATTAATTGGGTAGATGTTTGATGATCTTCATAATCCACCAAAAACAAATTAACTTCATTGTTTTTATCATTTTCTAACAGACTATTTAAGATGTAAGGATTATGTGTTGCAACAAAAAATTGGTTCGAAGTAGATTCCATAATTTTATCGGATAACAATTTTAAATAAGGTGGATAAGCTTGTGTTTCAGGTTCCTCAAAAATTAAAGTGGAGTTAGCATTTGATAGGATGGCAGCCATATAAAATATCATTCGTTGCAAAGTATCAGCGATTAACTCAAAAGGTATTTTGTACACCAAACCATCTTTATTTTTTTGAATTTGAAAAGTATGATTAGTATGGTCTATCAAAAATTCTAAGTTATACGGTTTAAAAAAATCACTAATAGTTAGTCTAAGTTCTTTATAATTTTCTATAATAGAAATTAAATTACCTCCTCTTGGTGGACTAAGAAAATCCGAATCTTCTACATGAACCTGTAAGTTAATCTCCTCTGTTTTTTTGTCGAGTAATCTGAATTCATTTTTGAAATGGTAAAAATATGGTTTGACTTTTGAATTAAAAGAATCGTTAAATGCTGAAATACTTTTATAGGTAGATATAAACCTGTTAATTCCATTTTGTTCCATTATTCCCAGCAATGCATCTTCATAATCTATAGAAAAAATATTATCATAAAAATCATCCAATATTATTTTTTCAACAGTGTTTTTATGATTGATAAAATGAAAATTATTTTTATATGATGAAATTATGCTAGTGATTTTATCAGATTTAATCAAGATATTTTCAGCTATATTTTGATCATAAAATAAATTATTCATGTTATTATTTCGCACCAAAAAATCCAAGATGGTCTCTAATTTTTTGTCCTCAGAATTTAAATACTGCACAGCAAACAAACTTAAAGCCTCCAGAATATTACTTTTACCTACATTAGGTTTGCCAACAAAAAGGTTAATTCGGTTACAGTCAATTTTTAGTTGTTTTATGGATTTAAAATTTTGTATTTCTAAATTTTTGATGTGGTTTTCATTCCAACTCATCTAACAAAAGTAGTTTATTTGAATTTATTATCGAAATGGATGAAGATAAGTTTAATTAATTCACTTACTCAAAAGTTAAGGGCATACCTTCCGTTTTTACCTTCACCGCAAATGCCTCTTTTATTTGTAGCAGCACTTCCTTACCCGATTGATTGTTAATACTACGTCCATCAATTTCTGAAACGGCAGTTAACTCGCCCATGGTGCCGGTAACAAAAACTTCATCGGCACTATAAAACTCAGCAATTGATAAATTTCGTTCAATTATAGGTATAGATTGGCTTTTACAAATTTGTATAACGGTAGCCCGGGTAATACCCGGCAAACAAGCATCCGCATGCGAAGTATAGACCACTCCGTTTTGAATCATAAAAATATTAACCCCATTGGCTTCGCTAACAAAACCGTAAATATCTAACATAATGGCAGCATCTACTCCAGCAAAGTTGGCTTCAATTTTGGCGAGTATATTATTGATTAAGTTATTATGATGAATTTTAGAATCGAGACACATGGGGCTATTGCGCCGTTGCGAAGCCGTAATTAAGCGAATGCTCGGCGGATAAACCGGCGGTTTCCATTCTGCCACTATAATTAAAGTGCAGCCAAATTGATTCAAGCGCGGGTCCATGCCCGAAGTAATTTTCAAGCCCCGTGAAAGGGTTAAACGAATATGCGTTTCATCTCTTTGTCCATTAGCTTTTAAAGTTTGCATAATGGCGTCAGTAATAAATGTTTTGCTGGGTACATCTTCAAAAGCCATGGCTTTGGCTGAATGATACAAGCGATCTAAATGAGCTTCTAAGCAAAATATTTTGCCATCGTACACACGGATCCCTTCCCAAACCGCATCGCCGCCTTGCACGGTACTATCAAATACTGAAACTTTGGCTTCGGCTCGTGGATACAATTGATCTCCCACCCAAATTTGAATGTTGTCGTTGCGTTTGTCGTATTGTTGTAACATGGCTAATTATTGATAATTTAAATCTTGTGGTCGCTTTTCAACTTTTACTGTATAGCCTGAAAAATTTTCTAAATCTTTTTTGAAATTTTGATCTAAGGTTAATGCCATTTTTCGGTTAGACATTAGAATGATAGGGATGTGATTTTGGTCTTTTTCGTTTGATTGGAATTTCTTTTCTATTGCTTTATTGAAGTGAATTGCTTTGAAGTGTTTAATCTGTTGGTTAGACAACGAGTTGAGTCTTCCTTGTCTTGTTAACTGATCAATTATTATTGGTATGGAGGTATTGCTTGAAGCATTTCTGGCAGAGCTATAATATTCAACAAGTAGTTTTTTTGAAACTACAAGATGAGCAAATTCCCCTTTTTCTATGCTTTCTTCATTAACGGCAACTTCATCATAATTTTGCAACCATTCAATAAGTTTTATGTATTCCTGGTCCATTGGATTACTAAAGTTTTTAGCAATATTGGTATCAATAAAGATATCTTTCATAACTAATCAGCCGCTTCAATTGCAATGTCCATTACATCCATCATATAAGTTTTGAAAAAGTTTTCGGGTGCATTTAAAATTTGACCATCTTCATTAAATATAATTTTGTGGGCTTTGGCTTCTGTTCCATTATGATCCATAAAATAAACCGATATCTCTTCCTTAGCTATCTCTCCCTTCACAATTAGTAATCTTATTTTATTTAGAAGATATTCACTATGCGTTTCAATAATGTAGTTTTTTTGTTGCTCTTTTACCTGCTTCGCTAAATAATCTCCAAAATTAGATTGAATACTTGGATGCAAATGAATTTCGGGTTGCGCTACCATTAAAGTGGAGTTTTCGGGTAATTGCAAATCTGCCACAATTATGGGCATAAATTGAGAAACTCCAAAACCAACATCACTCAAGGCATTTTCTATTTCGCTGTTGTTAGTTTGTAAACGGATTTCAAATCTTCCGCCACCAAGTGCAACCGCTCTTATTTTTTGCAACATTTGCATTTGGGTTAGATGTTCAACTAATTCTCTCAATCTTATATCTCCTTTGCCTTGCCAATCATAGATTTGGTCTAAATAGTTTTCGCCATTTACACCTACTTTAAAGTTTGATTTAGCCTGCTGATAATAAGTTCTAACCGGAGACAATCGATTTGATCCTATGAAATTCACTTTACTGTGATACATTAACTTCACAATGCGTTTTGTTATATCATATTTAGGAAGTTGGGATAGGTTGTCAATTGTATTTTCTTCTATCTCGGCACCTTTGAAAAGCTCCCTCTTAAAATAATATTTGTTTTTATCAATACGATTAACTAATAACTTATTGTGATCTTCATCCAACTTATATTCAACAAACTGCAAATTAGGTAATGTTTCAGATTTTCTTTTTCTAAACCACCTTGTATTAAACAAAATGTCGGGAAGAAACTGTAACCCAATAAAATATTCATCCTCACCCCTATAAACCATCTCCTCAAAATCTCCCATCTCAACAAAATGTCCATTAGGTGAATATTGAAAAGGAAAATCTTCAGTTTGCAAAGCACCCAACAAAGCATACATCACCGAACTTTTGCCACTACTATTTGCACCGGTTAGCAAAGTAATTTTACCTAAGTCAAAACTGGTTTTGGCTTTAAAACATTTAAAATTTTCTATGGTAAGTTGTTCTAATCTCATGCAGGTTTACAAATTAGCTAATTATTTTTGTTGAAGGTAACTAATGCTATTCAAAGCTAAATGAAAAACTTATGTGAGATACAGACCTGACAGGTTTTTGAAACCTGTCAGGTCTATAAGTCCGGTTCATTATACCGACTCAAAGCAACCTGCAAATTATACTGTATCCGTTTACGCAACCGGCGAGGTGAAATCACTTCAATAGCTTTGCCGAAACCGAGAATTAACCGTTCAAATTCAAAATTTAAATGCACTTTCAAACTAACTAAAACGCTGCCATCCGCATACCGTTCAATCAATTGCTGACTTTTATGAAAAGGTTTTGTTAACACATAAGGGGCGTTGGCAGCATCAATTTTTAAATGCGATTCGGCTAAGTCGTATTGCTTTAAAACGGTTACGCCAATGGTGTTTTCATAATAGGCGTGTCCGTCAAAGCCATTATTTTCGTAAGACGTTTCAAAATCATATTCTACTGAAACAATTCTATCTAAGGCGAAGGTTCTAATATCCGTTCCACCTTCAATACAGCCCACCAAAAACCAACGGTTGTTATACTCCTTTAAAATATATGGATGTAAAATAAGTATCATCGCTTCTCTGGCTTTAAAAGATTGATAAGATAATGTTATGACAATTTTTTTCAAAATGGCTTGGTACAACACTTCTAAATGCTCTAAACCTTTTAAGTCCTCATTTTTTTCGAGGTGAATAATAGCCGGTTGGTTAAACTGTTCGGTATGCACTACATCTTCTAACTTGGTAATAATGCCATCCATTTCATCAAACAACGAAAAATTTTTGAACTGCTTCAATACCTCAACCGTTTCGGCTAATACTTTAATATCTTCTTCGGTAATGGGTACGTTATCAATAGAATAATTAGGGTCATCATATTTATAGTATTTTTTATCGTATACAACAATAGGCGCTTCATAGCCTAACTTATTGCTCCGCATCATTCGAATGTCATTTTGAATGCAACGTTTACTAATGTCGGTCTGTTTACCTTCCATTTCATAAAGTGCATTTGAGCAAGCTTTCATCAAATCTTGCATGGTCCATTGGCGGTAATGGTTTTGCAAACACTTGTCAATAGTTTTGTAACGGATTAAGGCGTTTTTGTTTATTGCCATAAGTTGTATAATTGTATGTATTTTAAATCAAACAAAATTTGAATCGTCAATAGATTTTAAGCAGAAAAATGTGGGTAACGTGTGGATTTTTTCTGAATTTATACTTACAAATATAAGCTATAAGAATTGAATTTTATGTAAACACTTTTTGGTATATTATTTGAGGCAGATATGCTAACGTCCATTGCATTTTTTAAGACAACAAATTTTAAGACTTTGCGTATCAAGTAGTAGTTTTAGTTTTTTGTTATTAGTTTTTTATAAAAAGAACATAAAGTTCGATCTTTATACATTTTTTAAATAAATTTTAATTTAACTAAGTTGACAATTGATCATATCAACAAAGTAATCGAACTGAATATGCCTGCATAAGCGGGCATTTTTTTTAAAATTAGTCCTCTTTAAGATGCTCTATCTTTTTTGCCTGATTTGTAGTTATACCAATTTGACTGTAAAAAGTGACACAAAAATTTTGGATTTAATTTGGTGAGCTCAAGGCAAAAAACGCAGGCATAGCCAGCGGCTACGGCGAGTATTTTTAACGAAGAGATCGCCAATATTAAACCGAAATTTGTGTTACATTTTATGGTCAATTTGGTATTATCTATACTTTGTCGGATTAAAAACAAAAATTGTGTATTTATTTTTGTTGCTTTGTTTAATTTTATGAATGCTTGTAAATACGAGTGAGCTTAGAAGCATAGCCCCGATTGGAGCGGTTATGTTGCTTGCAGAAAAGCTTTGCAGCCAAGCGCAACATTTGAGTGGAAAGCGGGTAGCCCTTTTCCAACTTGTTTTATCCTTTCGCTTCTAAAAATTTTAGCAATTGATAATTATTAATTAATTTAATGGAACAAACATATTACAATCCGAAAGACTTAAAAAAATTTGGCGACATAGCTGACCATAATAAAGAGTTAGCCGATAAATTTTTTGATTGGTACGGCAGCGTTTTTAAAGAAGGTGCCTTAACGGCACGCGAAAAATCGTTAATTGCCTTAGCGGTTTCGCACGCGGTGCAATGCCCTTATTGTATTGATGCCTATACGGTTGATAGCTTAGAAAAAGGCGCCGATGAAGAGCAAATGATGGAAGCCATACACGTAGCGAGCGCTATTAAAGGTGGCGCAGTTTTAGTACACGGGGTACAAATGATGAACAAGGCGAAAGCCATTAGTATGTAAATGAAAGCAGCAAAAAAATCGTTACAAGCCCGCGGCGGGCAATTATCAAATACGTTTACGCAGTTAAAAGTGCTAAACGGAAAAGCCTTGGTAGATACCAAATTTGAAAGCTTTGCAGCTAAACTTGACAGCATTGGTTTGCTGCCACTGCAACCAACCGGTGTTGAAATTTTTCAGATTAACGTAGGTAAAATGTGCAATCAGGTTTGCAAACATTGTCACGTTGATGCCGGACCCGATCGCAAAGAAATTATGACCAAAGCTACCATGCAGCTTTGTTTACAGGCATTGAAAAAAACCAATATTTCAACCGTTGATTTAACCGGTGGCGCGCCAGAAATGAATCCCAATTTCCGGTGGTTTGTTGAAGAATTATCGGCAATGGGAAAGCACATTATCGACCGCTGTAACCTCACTATTATTAATGCCAATAAAAAGTACAACGATTTACCGGCATTTTTTAAGCAGCACCAAGTGGAGGTGGTTTCGTCTTTACCGTATTACAGTGCTTCGCGTACCGATAGCCAACGGGGCGATGGCGTTTTTGAAAGCTCCATCAAAGCTCTACAACAATTAAATGAAGTAGGTTACGGAATGGACGGTAGTGGCTTACTGCTAAACTTGGTCTATAATCCATCGGGGGCATTTTTGCCGGCAGATCAAGCCACTTTACAACAGCAATTTAAACAACAACTGAAACGCAAATACAACATAGAGTTTAACCAATTGTATGCCATCACCAATTTACCGGTTAGTCGTTTTTTAGATTATTTAATTGAAAGCGGCAACTACGAAGCCTATATGGAAAAGTTGGTCAATGCGTTTAACCCTACAGCTGCTGCCGGTGTTATGTGTCGCAATACCATTTCTGTTAGTTGGGATGGCTATTTATATGATTGCGACTTTAACCAAATGTTAGATTTGAAGGTGCAGCAAAAAGCTCCGCAACATTTAGCCGATTTTAATTTGGAGCAACTGAATAATCGATCCATCGTTTTAAATCAACATTGTTATGGCTGCACTGCAGGTGCCGGTTCTAGTTGTGGCGGTTCAACAGCCTAAAATAATATTTATTTTTTTTTGAAGCGAACCGTTCAGGTCATTTTGGAAACGGGCTCCCCGCTTTCCACTCAAATGCCATTTTGCCAACGCTTCAAAGCCATATAAAAATGGCATAACCGTTGCAATCGGGGCTAAATTTCTAAGTTCAGTCGTATTTATATGCTTTTTATAATTATAAATTCCTTATTCGTTAATCGACAGTCGTTATTCATTAAATGGTCAAACAAAAAATATCGAATATCGAACAACCAATTTTGAATGACGAATTTTTCCATTCGAAAAACAACACTTAGCCGCTAAACAACCCAATGCACTTTAGTGCTGTTAGCTTAGAAATCGGGGCTAAACTTCAAAGCTCAGTCGTATATATGTATATTGTTAATAATTCGAAATTTCTTATTCATTAAATAGTCATCCAAACAATATCAAACGCCAAATTTTGAATGATGAGTTTTTCATTCTTCAGATGTATAGTATACAGTGTTTATACAGACTATAGCAGGCAACCTTTTTTATAGTACTTGCACATAAGTACGTATAAATCAATAAAAAACTATTTATGAAATTTAAAATCTTTACTTTATGCTTAATACTTTTCACTTTAACTAACTATGCGCAAACCGTAGTAGACGTAATAGTAGAAAGTGATGTTCACCAAACCTTAGAAGCAGCTGTTATTGCTGCTGATTTGGCAGAAACCTTATCCGGAGAAGGACCTTTTACCGTTTTCGCTCCAACCGATGAGGCTTTTGCCGCCTTGTCAGAAGGAACTTTAGAAACTTTATTAGCCGATCCTACCGGTGATCTTACACAAATTTTATTGTATCACGTAGTTGGTGCATCGGTTGAAAGCAGTAGTTTAACAGATGGACAAACCGCAGCTACTTTAAATGGAAAAGACATTACCGTTAC
>CALHDG010000085.1 GCA_938023075.1 uncultured Chitinophagales bacterium | reverse complement strand
TTAATCGCACCAGATGATTTAAGTACCTGATTGCCATTGTAAGCCGTTATGGTATATTGTACAATTCTGTTATTATTTCCATGATCACCAATAGGTATTTCTATTACAAAATTTCTGTTTTTACCCGGCGAAGAAGGCACTTTAATATAATATGTTTTACTATCCGTTTCCCGCTCAAATCTATTAAAGAAAAACTGACCGGCAAAATATAAATTAGGTAGGTTTGGTTTTATACTTTCCAACTTTTTCCATACCATCATGCCACGCATAGAATTAATGCTACTGCTATTTTTATAGGTTACTTTGGTCACCGGTCCATTGTAGTTTAAGCGATAAACTTTAGAAGGATATTCTGTTTCCATAGCGGGTTTTATGGCTTTTGCATTAACTACTTTTTGTGTAACGGAACCATCCGGTTTTTGTATGTCAACAATAATTGAGCTTGGGCAGTCTCCATCGGCAACATATCTAAATCTACAGGTACACTCTATATAAGCTCCAGTAGCAGACTGTCCTAAGTCTATTGTCGCATTAGATTTTCCTTTGATACCCGCATAAAACTTTTTATTTCCTTCACTTGATATAATGCTTGTTGTGCTTCCACAATTAGATGTTATGGATTGTTGCGCTACAATTTTAGAATTGAAACTGATGGTCATTACACAAATCAATAAAAAAACGGATAATGTTTTTAAGTTTGGGATACAGTCCGATTTAATTGTGGTTCTTATTGGCTCATCAACATTGCTTACATTTGTTTTTAATCTTAAATTTTTCATTTAATTTTGTTTTAATTTTACATATTGAGTAAGCGGCGGTTTGGTATATTTGTCGTTTACTCTTTTTTAAAGTTTTAATAAATTTAGCTCCCTGTTTAGCCGGAAATCGCTTTTGACTAAGTACTTTCCTCGAAAGTCTTAACCTTTTGTTATCTTATCTCATAATTTTATTAGATTTATGCATTGTTTGATAGGTAATCAAGCAGCATCAAAACTTCTTACAAAAAAAAATGACTTTTTTTTAAATGACTTTAAATTCATACAATCAGCCGAGCACTTATGCAAGCACATAAAGACCAAAAATATATCAAAGCATTATGCAACAACAACACTGCATTAATCAAGGAGATCTATCATAAATGCGCCGCTAAATGCGAAGGGTATGTAAAAAGAAATTCAGGCTCTGAAATAGAGGCGGCTGATGTTTTTCAAGAAGCCATAGTTGATGTCTATCTGAAATGTAAGGAGCTTATTTTAACCGTGCCGATCTGTGCCTATTTAAGCACATTGTACAAACGCAAATGGATAAATAAACTAAATAGAAGAAAAAATTTAGTAAGAATTTTAAGTGCTATTGGATATATACTTGAGCCTTCAGACACCCAAAAATTTGAATCTACAGAAGCAACTATGGAAAACATCGTAAATGAATGCTTTAAACAATTAAACAACAAATGCCAGGATGTACTGAATATGTACATCAAAGGTATGACCGGAGAGGAAATTGCGAATAAATTAGGCATCAAACGAAACAACGTGTTCAAGCAAAAGTTTGATTGTTTGGATAGGTTAAAAACTTTATGTGAGCAGCATCCTGATTTTAAAAATTTAATGCAATAGCACAAGGAAAGGAAAATGGAAATTGAATATAATAACATAGAACAATATATACAAGGTGAACTCACCGGAAAGGAGTTGCTGGAATTTGAAGCCTCACTCGAAAAAGATGAAGAGCTGCGAAAAAAAGTGCATTTTTATCAATATGCGATGTCCACCTTAGCGGATAACAAAGTTTATACAAAAGCAGAGGAAGAAAAAATAGCGCAGATAAACCCGATTCTATCGGAATTGCGTGATCAATATTTTATGGATAAAACTGCCCAAACCGACACTTCTACCAAAGAAGCCATTCCAGCAAAATCAACGGTTATAAAACGGTGGTTTCCTTTGGCTGCTTTAGCGGCTGCGGCAGCTTTGTTGATCTTCTTTTTGTTGCCTCAGTTACAAAATCAATCCAATGCTAAAATTGCAGCGAACCATTTTAAAGCGTATCCTTTAGGTAATCAAATGGGTGACTTGGAAGAAACTATAAAAAATTACAACAAGGGCAATTTTGCAAAAGCCGATCAACAGTTGACGGATCTATTGAAAGAATTACCCAATTCACCCGATTTATGGTTGGCAAAAGGCTGCACAAAATTTAAACTGAACGACATTGATGAAGCCATAAATAGCTTCGAGAAAGTAATTGAAATAGACGATAGCGGCATTTCACAACCTTACGCAAATTGGTATTTAGCACTCTGCTACTTAAAAAAAGATGATCGTAAAAAAGCCATGTATCATTTAAACAACATCCCCAAAGGATCAGATAAATATAATGAGGCGAGAGACTTACTTCAGCAACTTCAATAATTAAAAAATTACATTTTCTTCAAGTAGCATTTGACTATTGATAAAAAACATGTACTTTTGCCCTCGTTACAACGAAAAGATAACAACGAATGCTTCCACATTCTGCTGATGTTAAATTCCATTTATGTTCAGCTTGTTATGTTTCTAATCTTTTCCTTAACTTTTTATTGATTATTCTTTAAGAATAGAATAAAAAGTTATACCTTTGCAGCCGTTATTTTAAAATTGGTGAGGATTTTGAATAATATGTTCTGTATTATTAAGTATATATTGTATTAAATATTAAGCCGATGTAGCTCAGCTGGCTAGAGCAGCTGATTTGTAATCAGCAGGTCGTGGGTTCGAGTCCCTCCATCGGCTCTTTATCAGTTTCTTTGAAATATTGACAAATTTATTTGGGGGGATACCAAAGTGGCCAACTGGGGCAGACTGTAAATCTGTTGTCTTCGACTTCGTAGGTTCGAATCCTGCTCCCCCCACTTTATAAAGTGCGTTTCGTTTACCAGCCAAGCCTATGCTTTATAATTATAAAAGCGGAAGTAGCTCAGCTGGTAGAGCATCAGCCTTCCAAGCTGAGGGTCGCGAGTTCGAATCTCGTCTTCCGCTCTTTAACATAAAGTTGAACCATGTCGGTCAACTGCCGACGTAGCTCAGGGGTAGAGCACTTCCATGGTAAGGAAGGGGTCGTGAGTTCAATTCTCACCGTCGGCTTTTTAGTAAATTGAAAAGAATACAACTAAAAATATTTATTTTATAACAAGAATCGATTATTAAGAAAATTAAATTTAAAGTCTATACATCATGGCTAAAGAAAAATTTGAACGGAATAAACCCCACGTGAACATTGGTACGATTGGTCACGTGGATCATGGTAAAACTACCTTAACTGCTGCAATTACAACAGTATTATCTGATGCGGGTTTGGCAGAAAAAATGGACTATGCAACCATTGATTCTGCGCCGGAAGAAAAAGAGCGTGGTATAACGATTAACACAGCGCACGTTGAATATGAAACGGAAAATCGTCACTATGCACACGTTGATTGTCCGGGTCACGCTGACTATGTGAAAAACATGGTAACGGGTGCTGCTCAAATGGACGGAGCTATTTTGGTAGTTGCTGCAACTGATGGTCCTATGCCGCAAACGCGTGAGCACATATTGTTAGCTCGTCAGGTAGGGGTGCCTCAATTGGTGGTTTTTATGAACAAAGCCGATTTAGTAGATGATCCTGAATTGTTAGAATTAGTTGAAATGGAAGTTCGGGAACTTTTAAGCTTTTACGAGTTTGATGGTGATAACATTCCTATTATAACAGGTTCTGCCTTAAAAGCTTTAGAAGGAGATGCCGAAGGTGTTGCTCAGGTAAAAGAATTAATGGCTAAAGTAGATGAGTGGATTCCTGTTCCACCTCGTCCGGTTGATAAAGATTTCTTATTGCCTGTTGAAGATGTATTCTCTATTACGGGTCGTGGTACAGTGGCTACCGGTCGTGTTGAAAGAGGAGTGATCAATACAGGTGATCCTGTTGAAATTGTAGGTCTTCAAGAAGAAAAAATGACTTCAACCTGCACTGGTGTGGAGATGTTTAGAAAAATATTAGATAGAGGTGAAGCTGGTGATAATGTAGGTATTTTGTTACGTGGTATTGATAAAGCTGATATTAAGCGTGGTCAGGTAATTGTTAAGCCTGGGTCTATTACGCCGCATACCAAAATCAAAGCAGAAGTTTACGTATTATCAAAAGAAGAAGGTGGAAGACATACGCCTTTCTTTAACAAATACAGACCTCAGTTTTATATGAGAACGACGGATGTTACGGGTGAAGTAACTTTACCAGATGGTGTAGAAATGGTTATGCCAGGCGATAATGTCACCTTAACTATCCAGCTAATTTATCCGGTTGCGATGGAAAAAGGCTTACGATTTGCCATTCGTGAAGGTGGTAGAACGGTAGGTGCCGGTCAGGTAACTGAAATTTTAGATTAGAATAAGAATATATATAATTCGGGGCAGAGTTTTTATTGCCCCGATTTTTTAAACGGGTGTAGCTCAGTTGGCAGAGCACTGGTCTCCAAAACCAGGTGTCGGGAGTTCGAGTCTCTCCTCCCGTGCAGTTAAAAAGGGTATAGAATAATGAACAAAATAATAGAATACATTAAAGAAGCTTATAACGAGTTGATGAACAAAGTAAGCTGGCCCACTTGGCTTGAATTACAGAATAGTACTACTTTAGTTATTATAGGTTCTATTATTTTTGCGCTAATTATTTTCGTGATGGATTTAATTTCCGACAATATTTTAAGTACTTACTATCAGAAAATTAGCGAATTCTTTTAAATAAAAAATGTCAGTAGCGAATTCAAATTGGTATGTGCTTAGAGTAATCAGCGGAAAAGAGCGAAAGCTTAAAGAATGGATTACCAGAGAAATTGAACGGTCGGGGTGGAAAGATACAATTACCCAAGTGTTGGTTCCTACTGAGAAAGTATATCAGATAAAAAACGGGAAAAAGGTTATTAAAGAGCGTAACTTCTTTCCGGGTTATATTATGATTGAAGCCGGTGGTGGAAAATTATCGGGTGAAATGATTACGACCATTACCCAAATGACTGGTGTCATCCATTTTTTAGGTAAAAGTAATCCACAGCCGATGAAGCAAGCAGAAGTTAACCGGATTCTTGGAAAAGTGGATGAGATGGAAGGCGTTGGCGAAAGTATTAACGAACCATTTATTGTGGGTGAAACGGTTAAAATTACCGATGGTCCGTTTAATGATTTTAATGGAAACATTGAAGAGGTTTACGAAGAGAAGAAAAAATTAAAAGTAATTGTAAAAATATTCGGCAGAAGAACTCCGGTTGAGTTGAATTTTATGCAGGTCGAAAAAGTATAAGATAAACCATGGCAAAAGAAATAGAAGGTTTTGTAAAGTTACAAGTAAGAGGTGGTTCGGCTAATCCTGCTCCTCCAGTAGGTCCGGCACTTGGTGCTAAGGGATTGAACATTATGGATTTTTGCAAACAGTTCAATGCACGTACTCAAGACAGGCAAGGAAAAGTTTTACCAGTTGTTATTACTGTATATAAAGATAAATCATTCGATTTTATCATTAAAACGCCTCCTGCAGCCATTTTATTAATGGAAGCCGCAAAATTGAAGAAAGGTTCTCCTGAATCAAATAGAATAAAAGTAGGTAAAGTTGGATGGGACGCGGTTCAAAAGATTGCAGAAGAAAAAATGGTTGACTTGAATGCTTTTACAGTTGAATCTGCTATGAAAATGGTTGCTGGTACAGCAAGAAGTATGGGCTTAAATGTTGAGGGAACACCACCTTGGGGGACTAACGAAAATTAAAAAAACAGAACATAGTGAAACTAACAAAAAAGAGAAAAAAGGTTAATGAATTAGTGGACAAAAATGTTCAGTATGATATTAATGAAGCAGCTGGTTTAGTAAAAAAAGTAAATACAGCTAACTTCGATGCTTCTGTTGATTTGCATATTCGTTTGGGTGTAGATCCTCGAAAAGCTGATCAGGCATTAAGAGGTACTGCCTCCTTACCACATGGAACGGGTAAAGAAAAAGTAGTATTAGTATTGTGTTCGGAAGATAAAGAAGAAGAAGCCAAAGCAGCCGGTGCCGACTTTGTAGGTTTGGATGAGTATATAGATAAAATTATGGGTGGATGGACTGATATTGATGTAGTTATTGCCAGCCCAAACGTAATGGCTAAAGTGGGTAAATTAGGTAGAGTATTAGGTCCAAGAAACTTGATGCCTAACCCCAAAACCGGAACCATTACACCAAATGTAGGAGAAGCCGTTAGTGAAGTTAAAAAGGGTAAATTTTCATTTAGAGTAGATAAATTCGGTATTATTCATTCTTCTATCGGTCGTACTTCTTTTTCGGCAGATCAAATTGCCGACAATGCAACCGAGTTAATTCAAATTCTAAACAAAATGAAACCAAGCTCAGCAAAAGGGATATATTTCAAAAGTGTTTATTTGGCGTCATCCATGAGTCCGGGTATTCAAGTAGATCTTAAGAGTGTAAAAGGAATGTAATTATGACAAAAGCAGATAAAGTAAACGAAATTCAAACCTTAAAAGAAGAGCTTTCTTCTGCCAATGTTTTTTATGTGGCAGATTCTTCAACTTTAACGGTTGCTGCAGTTAATGATTTGAGAAGATTGTGTTTTAAAAACAACGTTAAGTTAAAGGTTGCCAAAAATACATTAGTCATCAAGGCTTTAGAATCTATTGAAGAAGCCAATTTTGAAGAGTTATATCCTGTATTAAAAGGTCCAACTTCTTTAATGTTTAGTGAAGTAGCCAATGCGCCGGCTAAAATTATTAAAGAGTTTCGTAAAAAGCACGATAAGCCTGTTTTAAAGGCAGCTTTCATCGATTCTGATTTCTATATTGGCGACGAACAGGTCGATTCTTTGGCTGCCCTTAAATCAAAAGAAGAATTGATTGGCGATGTAATTATGTTGTTACAATCTCCTGCACAAAATGTGGTGTCTGCTTTACAATCTGGTGGGTCTACCTTAGCAGGTCTTATAAAAACACTTTCTGAAAAAGAATCTTAGAATAATAATCATTTAATAAAGTTTAATAAAATAACAAAATGGCTGATTTAAAAGCGTTTGCAGATCAATTGGTAGGCCTTACAGTAAAAGAGGTTAACGAATTGGCTGAAATTTTAAAAGAAGAGCACGGTATTGAACCTGCAGCAGCTGCCCCAGTAATGATGGCAGGTGGCGGCGGAGGCGGTGCTGCTGCAGAAGAACAAACTGAGTTTGATGTAATTTTAAAATCACCTGGTGGTCAAAAATTACAAGTGGTAAAAGTAGTGAAAGAAATTACAGGTCTTGGCTTAAAAGAAGCTAAAGAAATTGTGGATAATGCTCCAAAAGCATTAAAAGAGGGTGTGCCCAAAGATGAAGCGGATGCCCTTAAAACCAAATTAGAGGAAGCAGGAGCAGAGATTGAAATTAAATAAAAACTACTCACTTTTTTAATAATGGGTTTGCGTAGGCTTAAGGATGGCTATCCTTCAAGCCTTTACGTATATTAGGTAATCTTAAAAATACGCGCTAAGCAAAATATGACAGCAACAACCAATCCCAGAGTTAACTTTGGAAAAATTAAAAAAACTGTGGAATACCCGGATTTACTCAATATCCAGGTACAGTCTTTTGAGGAGTTTTTCCAAATTGACACCACCCCTGACGAAAGAGAAGAAGAAGGCTTGCACAGAGTGTTCAGCGAAAATTATCCGATTACGGATGCCAGAAACATCTTTGTGCTCGAATTCTTAGATTATCACATCGATCCTCCAAGATATTCCATTGAGGAGTGTATTGAAAGAGGTTTAACTTATGCAGTGCCCTTAAAGGCAAAGCTAAGGTTGTCGTGTAATGATGAGGAACACGTTGACTTTCAAACCATCGTACAAGATGTGTTTTTAGGTAACATACCATACATGACGCCTAAGGGTACCTTTGTGGTAAACGGAGCAGAACGTATTGTCGTTTCTCAGTTACATCGTTCGCCGGGTGTGTTTTTTGGCACCAGTTTCCATCCAAACGGTATTAAACTTTTTTCAGCCAGGGTAATACCGTTTAAAGGAGCTTGGATTGAATTTGCAACAGACATTAACAATGTTATGTATGCCTATATTGATCGTAAGAAAAAATTTCCGGTTACCACCTTGTTAAGAGCAATTGGTTACACGAAAGATAAGGAAATTTTAGATCTCTTTAATTTGGCCGATGAAGTTGAGGTGAATGAAAAGAATTTGAAGAAATCGATTGGGCGTAAGTTAGCAGCACGTGTATTAAAATCTTGGATAGAAGATTTTGTAGATGAAGATACGGGCGAGGTAGTTTCTATTGAAAGAAATGAAATTATTTTAGAGCGAGATACCATTATTGAAGAAGAACATATTGCTTTAATTTTAGAAACCGAAACACCAAATATTTTATTGCAAAGAGAAGAGCTAACTGCCGACTTTGCAATTATCTATAATACCTTACAAAAAGATACTTCTAATACCGAATTAGAAGCCTTACAACATATATACAGACAGCTTAGAGGTACCGATCCGCCAGATGAAGAAACAGCAAGAGGTATTATTGAAAAGTTGTTCTTTTCTGATAAGCGTTATGACTTAGGACAAGTTGGGCGGTACAAAATCAATAAAAAATTGGGCTTAACCACTTCTGATGAAGTGCGTGTATTAACTAAAGAAGATATCAACTCCATCATCACATACTTAATCAATTTAAGTAATCAAAAAGCAGAAATTGATGATATTGATCACCTGTCAAATAGAAGAGTTAGAACAGTAGGAGAGCAATTATACTCTCAATTTGGTGTAGGTTTGGCGCGTATGGCTCGTACCATTCGAGAACGGATGAACGTAAGAGATAACGAGGTATTTACACCGGTTGATTTGATCAATGCCAGAACTTTATCTTCTGTGATCAATTCATTTTTCGGAACCAGCCAGTTAAGTCAGTTTTTAGATCAAACCAATCCACTTTCCGAAATAACGCATAAGCGTAGAATTTCAGCCTTAGGTCCGGGTGGATTATCCAGAGAAAGAGCCGGGTTTGAGGTAAGAGATGTTCATTATTCTCACTATGGTCGTTTATGCACTATAGAGACTCCAGAAGGTCCAAACATCGGCTTAATTTCAACGCTTTGTGTGCATGCTAAGATCAACAAGATGGGCTTTATCCAAACTCCTTACCGAAAAGTAAATGATGGTAAAGTGGTGTTGAGAGGGGATGCATTATATCTTACAGCAGAAGAAGAAGATACAAAAATTATAGCGCAAGCCAACGCACCAATAGATGAGAAGGGAGTTTACGTAAATGACCGGGTAAAGTGTCGTGAACATGGTGATTTCCCAGTGTATAATCCTGATAAAATTGAATTTATGGATGTTGCACCCAACCAAATTGTGGGGGTTTCGGCATCGTTAATTCCTTTCTTAGAACACGATGATGCTAACCGTGCTTTAATGGGCTCAAACATGCAACGTCAGGCAGTACCATTATTGGTAACTGATTCGCCAATTGTAGGTACAGGTTTAGAAGAAAAAGTAGCCACTGATTCAAGAATGTTGATCAATGCCGAAGGTACAGGTATAGTAAAATATGTAGATGCAAATGAAATTGTAATAGAATATGAGCGAACCGAACAGGAGCGCTTAATCAGTTTTGCTGGTGATGAAAAGAGGTATCCACTGGTTAAATTTAGAAAAACCAATCAAGGTACTTGTATTAATTTGAAGCCTATTGTAAGAGAGGGCGATAAGGTTGCCAGAGGGCAAATTTTGTGTGAAGGTTTCGCTACTCAAAAAGGCGAATTGGCACTTGGTAAAAACCTGAAAGTGGCTTTTATGCCTTGGAAAGGATACAACTTTGAAGATGCCATCGTAATATCAGAAAGAATTGTTAAGCAAGATGTATTTACTTCTATCCATATCGATCAATATGATTTGGAAGTTAGAGATACTAAGTTAGGTGAAGAAGAATTGACCAATGATATCCCGAATGTAAGTGAAGAGGCTACTAAAGATTTGGATACTAATGGTATTATTCGTTTAGGCGCACATATTAAAGAAGGTGATATTATCATTGGAAAGATCACCCCAAAAGGTGAATCTGATCCTACACCAGAAGAAAAACTATTACGGGCTATTTTTGGTGATAAAGCCGGCGATGTGAAAGATGCTTCTTTAAAAGCGTCTCCTTCTAATATGGGGGTCGTAATTGATAAGAAGATTTTTGCCAGAGCAAAGAAAGATAAATCCAGCAAATCTGCCGAAAAGAAATTAATTGAAGATTTAGAAGCCAAGCATAGCAAAAAATTAGTTGAACTAGACAATCTGTTAAAAGAAAAATTAACCGTACTTTTAAAAGAAACAAAGTCAACTGGTTTAATTAATAATTACAATGAAGAGGTGGTGCCGGCTAAGGTTAAATTTTCTCCTAAAGTAATTAGTAACTTAAATGTAAATGAAATACCGGCTGGTAACTGGACGGATGATGATGAGGTAAATAAAGCCTTAAAGAAGTTACTCAACAACTATAACTTTAGAGCGAATGAAGAAGAAGGTCGTTTAAAGCGCGAAAAATTCAATATCAGTATTGGTGATGAATTACCAGCAGGTGTATTGAAGTTGGCAAAAGTATACGTAGCCAAAAAACGTAAATTGAAAGTAGGCGATAAGTTAGCTGGTCGCCACGGTAATAAAGGTATTGTTGCCCGTATTGTGCGTGAAGAAGATATGCCTTTCTTAAAAGATGGTTCTCCGGTTGATATTGTATTGAATCCATTGGGTGTACCGTCGCGTATGAACTTAGGGCAGATTAATGAAACCGTTCTCGGTTGGGCAGGTGAAAAACTCGGATTAAAGTTTGCCACGCCAATTTTTGATGGGGCACATTTAGATGAAATTGAAGATTATATAACGCAGGCAGAACTTCCAGAAGGTGGTGTAACACACTTGTATGATGGTGAAACCGGCGAACGTTTCCATCAACCGGCAACCGTTGGCGTAATTTATATGTTGAAATTATCGCATATGGTTGATGATAAGATGCATGCTCGTTCAATAGGTCCATATTCATTAATTACACAGCAGCCCTTGGGTGGTAAGGCACAATTTGGTGGGCAGCGTTTTGGTGAAATGGAGGTATGGGCTTTAGAAGCCTTTGGAGCCTCTAATATCTTACAAGAATTATTAACAATTAAATCTGATGATATTGTAGGTAGAGCTAAAGCTTATGAAGCTATTGTGAAAGGAGATAACTTGCCAAAGTCTAATATACCTGAATCGTTTAATGTATTAATTCACGAGTTACGTGGCTTAGCATTAGATTTAGTTTTTGAATAGAAATTTATTTTTTAACCGATTTTTTTTAAATAATCAGGAGGAAATATGCCTTTTAAAAAGGAAAATAGAATAAAATCTGACTTCACTTCAGTAACAATAACCTTAAGCTCACCCGATACTATTTTAGAGCGTTCTTATGGTGAAGTGTTAAAACCTGAAACCATTAATTATCGAACCTATAAGCCCGAAAGAGATGGTTTGTTTTGCGAGCGAATTTTTGGACCGGTTAAAGATTATGAATGCTATTGTGGTAAATACAAACGTATTCGCTACAAAGGTATTGTTTGTGATAGATGTGGTGTTGAAGTAACCGAAAAAAAGGTACGGAGAGAAAGAATGGGACACATAAAATTGGTTGTTCCGGTTGCGCATATTTGGTACTTCAAATCATTACCTAATAAAATAGGATACTTGTTAGGGCTTTCTTCAAAAAAGTTAGAAACCTTAACCTATTATGAACGATATGTGGTGATTCAGGCAGGAGCTGCAGAAGAGCTTGAGATGAATCATATGGATTTGATTACCGAAGAAGAATATCTGGAGGTCTTAAATAAATTACCGAAAGAAAATCAACATCTCGACAACAGCGATCCAAATAAGTTTATTGCGATGATGGGTGCCGAAGGTATCCGCGAGTTATTGTCAAGAATTGATTTAGATGAACTATCTTACTTCTTACGCCATAAAGCAGCTACCGAAACGTCTCAACAACGTAAAGCAGAAGCTTTAAAAAGGTTGAGTGTAGTAGAAGCGTTTAGAGATGCCAATAAGCGTATCGAAAATAAACCGGAATGGATGATCATCGATTATTTACCGGTTATTCCGCCAGAATTGCGTCCCTTAGTTCCTTTAGATGGAGGTCGTTTTGCTAGTTCTGATTTAAATGATTTGTATAGAAGAGTCATCATCAGAAACAATCGTTTAAAACGATTAATTGAGATTAAAGCGCCGGAAGTAATTTTGAGAAACGAAAAAAGAATGCTGCAAGAAGCGGTTGATTCTTTGTTTGATAATTCAAGAAAATCGAACGCGGTTAAAGCAGAAGGTGGTCGAGCCTTAAAATCGTTATCGGATGTTTTGAAAGGAAAGCAAGGTCGTTTCCGTCAAAACTTATTAGGTAAAAGGGTTGATTATTCTGGTCGTTCGGTAATTGTTGGTGGACCAGAAATGAAGATGCACGAATGTGGTTTACCTAAAGATATGGGAGCCGAGTTGTTTAAGCCTTTCATTATTAGAAAATTAATTGAACGGGGTATTGTTAAAACCGTAAAATCTGCCAAAAAATTAGTAGATAAAAAAGAACCGGTTATTTGGGATATTTTGGAGAACATTTTGAAAGGTCATCCTATCTTATTAAACCGGGCACCAACACTTCACCGCTTGTCTATTCAATCGTTCCAACCAAAATTAATTGAAGGGAAAGCAATCAAACTACATCCTTTAGTATGTGGTGCATTCAATGCCGATTTTGATGGTGATCAAATGGCGGTGCATGTTCCATTAAGCCAAGGTGCCATTTTAGAAGCGCAATTATTAATGCTGTCTTCTCATAATATTTTGAATCCACAAAGTGGCGAACCAATTACCCTTCCTTCGCAAGATATGGTTTTAGGGTTGTACTACATTTCAAAATTAAGAAGATCTACCGATGAAAGAAAAGTGTTGGGTGAAGGCAAAATGTTCTATTCTCCGGAAGAAGTAATTATTGCTTACAACGAAAACAAGGTAGAAATTCATGCTCCTATAAAAGTTAAGGTAAACGATATTAATGAAGAGGGTAAACCAATTAATCATTTAATTGAAACCACCGTTGGTAGAGCCATTTTTAACGAAACTGTACCGAATGAAGCTGGTTACATTAATGAGGTGTTAACAAAAAAAGAATTGCGTAAAGTAATTAGCCACGTTATGAAAGTTACCAATGTGGCTACTACGGCGTTGTTTTTAGATAAGATCAAAGATCTCGGTTTCTATTGGGCATTTAGAGGCGGTTTATCGTTCAACTTGAAAGATATTATTGTACCCGATGCTAAAGATGTGTTAATTAAAGATGCACAAGAAAAGATAGATGAAGTTTGGAATAACTATAACATGGGTTTCATTACCAATAATGAACGCTATAACCAAATTATCGATATCTGGACAAGAGCGAGTTCGCAATTGACCAATACTTTAATGGATCAGTTGTCTACCGATGATCAAGGCTTTAACTCCATTTTTATGATGTTAGATAGTGGAGCAAGGGGATCGCGTGAGCAAATTAAACAGCTTGGTGGTATGCGGGGCTTAATGGGTAAACCGCGAAAATCAGGTAGTACCGGTGGTGAAATTATTGAAGATCCGATATTGGCAAACTTTAAAGAAGGTTTATCGGTATTAGAATATTTTATTTCTACACACGGTGCACGTAAAGGTTTGGCAGATACAGCTTTAAAAACTGCCGATGCCGGTTACCTAACTCGTCGTTTGGTAGATGTTGCACAAGATGTAGTAATTAACATAGAAGATTGCGGCACCCTTAGAGGTATTGATATTGCTGCTTTAAAAGAAAATGAAGATGTTATTGAATCTCTGTATGATCGTATTATTGGTAGAACGGCTTTAAATGATATTTACGATCCAATTTCTAAGGAGTTGATTGTTGAAGCCGGAACAGAAATTAATGAATTTACAGCAGAAAAAATTGAAAATACCTCTATTGACCGGATAGAAATTCGATCAGTATTAACCTGCGAAGCTCGAAAAGGAGTATGCGTAAAATGCTATGGAAGAAACCTGGCAACTAACTTGACTGCTCAAAAAGGCGATGCGGTTGGTATTATTGCAGCACAATCAATTGGAGAGCCGGGTACACAGTTAACCTTACGTACATTTCACACGGGTGGTACGGCATCAACCGGTGCAACAGAATCACAACACTCTGCAAAATTTGATGGCGTAATTGAATTTGAAAGTTTGCGCTTTGTTAAAGTTAAAAACGAAGAAGGCGAAACCAAAACGATTGTACTGGGCAGAACGGGGGAGATTAATATTTTAGATGCCAATAATGGCAGACAATTAATCTCTTACAATATTCCTTATGGTTCTGATTTAGTGGTGAAAGACGGGCAGAAAATTAAGAAAGGCGATAGCATTTGTACTTGGGATCCGTTCAACGCCTTAATTATGTCAGAATTTGAAGGCGTTATTGAGTACGAAGGCATAACAGAAGGCGTAACTTACCGCGAAGAAGCCGATGAGCAAACCGGTCACGTTGAAAAAGTAGTTATTGAATCGAGAGATAAAACACAAATACCAACCTTAGTTATTTTAGATAAAAAGGGTGGGGAAGTGTTGAAGAAATACAACCTCCCGGTAGGTTCTCACATTACGGTAGATTCTCAGGAAAAAGTGAAACAAGCCAAAATTATCGCTAAAATACCGCGTGTATTGGGTAAAATTAGAGATATCACTGGTGGTCTGCCTAGGGTAACCGAGTTGTTCGAGGCACGTAACCCTTCTAACCCGGCGGTGGTTTCCGAAATTGACGGCGTTTGTGCATTTGGTAATATTAAGCGGGGTAATCGTGAAATTATTATTGAATCGAAAGATGGTACTACCAAAAAGTATATGGTTTCGTTAACCAAACATATTTTGGTACAAGATGGCGATTTTGTAAAAGCCGGTACACAACTTTCGGATGGTGCCGTTACACCAAATGATATTTTGAACATTGAAGGTCCGTATGCCGTACAAACCTATATTGTAAATGAAGTACAAGAAGTATATCGTTTACAAGGGGTAAAAATTTCCGATAAGCATATTGAAGTAATTGTTCGCCAAATGATGAGAAAGGTGAATATTGAAGATGCGGGCGATACCATTTTCTTAGAAAATACACCGGTTAACAAATTTGATTTCATAAGAGTGAACGATGAAATTTTTGATAAAAAAGTAGTTGTTGAAGTGGGTGCTTCTGGCAAGTTAAGAGTGGGTCAAATTATTAGCTTACGTCAATTGCGAGAGGAGAATTCTTTCTTAAGAAGAAACGACAAGCAATTGGTTGAAGTTAGAGATGCGGTATCGGCAACTTCTAGACCCTTGTTGCAAGGTATAACCAAAGCTTCCTTAGGTACCAAAAGTTGGATATCAGCAGCTTCTTTCCAAGAGACGACCAAAGTACTTTCACAAGCCTCTATTGCCGCTAAGCAAGATTGTTTAGAAGGTTTGAAAGAAAATGTAATTGTAGGTCATAAGATTCCTGCAGGTACGGGTATGCCCGAGTTGGAAGACTTAATTGTGGGTTCAAAAGAAGAGTTTGATAAATTGAATGCTCCAATTAATAAAGAGCCGGAGTTATCAGGACAAAAAGAAGTATCTGATGTGATACTGTAAAGAGATAATTTAAAGCCGGGCTATTTAGTCCGGCTTTTTTTAACTGACAACTTTTATTGATCTCCTTTTTAGGTTTAAAACCTTACGCGTTAGAAAAACCTCTTTGAGAATTCTTCACGTTTTTTGTATTTATAACTAATACAGTAATACTGGACAACAATCAAAAAAGAGATATTGCGCAATTTATATGAGTCCGGTTTTAGACGGATAACCTTATCCATATCATTCCTCGCTAACGATTAATTTTTACTTTTTAGCAAATTATGACGAGATATCCATAAAAATAAAAAAGCCGAATGTTATAACATTCAGCTTTTATTGATTAATATGTGAAATACTATAAAGTACTTGAATAATGATTTAATATGATTTAAAGTTTTTAACCGTACCAATTCAGGTCAATTTTTAATTTTGATACTTTAAAAACTTAAAAAGATCATTTAGTAGTTTTAAGCGTTGGTATTTGTCAATTCCATTATGGTACAAATGTAAATTAAGCATTAATTAAATTTTCGTAGAAAATTCCCCTTAATCGCCTATCTTTGTGTTAATTAGTTTTTCTTAAATGATTGATTTACAATGGCAAGTGAAAAAAATAGCCTCCATAAAACTCCAAAATCACGATTAGTGTTGTGTGTAGAATTATTAAAAAGTTTTGAAAAAGATGAGTTAAATCGCTTTTTTACCTTTATAAATAGCCCATATTTTAATACTAACAAAAAGTTATGCCAACTTTTGAAGATGCTGAGAATGTACGCTTTAGATTCTCTAAAGTTTTCAGAAGGCATTCAACTGAAGGTATATCAGCAGGTATATGGTGCAAGTAAAAGCCAAAATAATATATCGGAAGCAGAAAAGAAAAATTTAAATAAGCTATTAAATAAACTGTTGTCATTAGCCGAAGAATTTTTAGTAATTGAAGAATTAAAACTAAAATCGGAATCGAAGCATGAATTACTTTTTCCAGCTTTAATTAAGCGAAAACAAATGGTTTTATACAATAGACGTTTGAAAGCCATACAAAGAGAGTTAGATAATGAGAAGAAACAAGGAGTTGATTATCATACCAAACAATATCATTTGCAGCAATATAAAGAAGGATTGTGGTTTACTGAAGATAGGTTGACCAGAAAAGATAATTATGATGAATTGCAGTATCATTTAGATGTAAAATATTTATTGGAAAAGCTACAATACCATCTGGCAAAAATTACCTTATTAAAAATATATCCTGGTAAAACTTTTGATTTCAAACCATTTAAGGCGATTAAAAATTTATTAAATCTATCTAACTATCAAAAAAATCCGTTAATTCAGTTATATCTACTTAATATTGATTTAGTTGAAAAAGATGATGATGAGACTTATCTGGCATTATTTTCACAACTTAAAATGTATCTCGACACTATTCCCGCAGCAGTTTTAAAACCGTTTTACACTAATCTAACAAACTATTGCGGGGTTCAAATTATGAAAGGCAATACTGATTTTTATCAGAATTTATATAATATTTATCAAGATATGCACGCAGGAAATTTATATATGCGTGACGATGTAATAACAACCAGACTGTTGAAAAATGTAATTACGGTTGGATGCTATGTAAAGGCATTTAGTTGGGCAAATGAAATATTGGAACATTATATACCATACGTTAAAAATAATATTCGCAAAAGTGTGCTCAATTACAATAAGGGTATTATTATGTTTAATCAACAGAAGTACAATCAGGCACTAAACTATCTGAAAGAAGTTTCTAAAATAGATGATATTCACGATATTGGTCTAAGAATTGTAATTCTGCAATGTTTTTATGAAACAGACGTCAACTATGAATTAAGCACACAGCAATCTATAGAAAGTATTAAGGCATACTTCATAAATAATAAAAAATTAAAAGAAGAAACCAAATTTACATACATTAATTTTATAAATGTATTCAACTCGCTTTATAAATTTAAAGACTTGCCGAATAAAAGTGAAAAACAATTAAAAATTAAAAATGTATTGCCTAAAATAAAAAATACAATAATTAATGAAAAAGCAATGAGGGGAAGGCAATGGCTGTTGTATAAAGTTAATGAAATAGAATCAATGTACAGCTAATTACATTTCAATTACAGATATAAAACTTTCCACTTGTAATTGTTGTGTTTGTATTTATTTCAATTTTATTTGTAGCATTAAACATACCGTCAACATTTCCTGATGGAACAAACAAATTATCCGGACAACAATCGCTTCCATTACTTCTTGCTTCAAATTTTACAGTAAAGTTAAATCCCATACTTTTATTATTGCTATCTTCTACAAGTAAGTTAAATTCTCCTTCATACAAATTATAAAAGGTAAAAGAGTTATTATTTTGGGATGGGGAAGCCGTAATTAGGTTGCCCTCAGAATTGTATAAACGAAAACTATATGGGGGAGTAGCAATATTTAAAGAATTTACAATGGTAGTTTCAATATTGCCTAAAGCTAAGCAATCTTGATTAATTAACTTGTTCGATAAAGTTAAGGAGTTGCTATCATTTGTGTTTTCAACTACAAACAAGTATTCCGGTTTTACACCATTTATTGTATTTTGCTGGTATTTTACCACACTCAATGTTTGGTCGTTGTTAACAACTCCAATATCAATAACATCAATACAAACACCTACCCTAAAAAGTGCACTACCCGAAGGTATTGTTGGCGTATAGTTAGTTTTAGCTGCCCCAATATTTTGCCGGTTAACATAAACAGTAACCTCATTTTCATTATAAACAATGTTTAACTGCTCCGCAGTTAAAGGAGGATAGATTGAGTCAATCTTAAAATCAAGATAATTTGGTGGAATTTGCATAGTAATTACAAGTTGGTCGGCAATAATATCTTGTCCTAACGAATCAATAACTAAATCCATGTGTCTTGGCATCATAGTAATGCCATTACTATCAGTAAATTCTGATACGCCATTAATTTGATAGTTGCCTAAACGCCAAGCTATCGAATTATTGAGAACACTAACTTCATCAATATCTAAACCAACGGCTTTCCATGCATTAGCAGTTTGAGTTGCAACTTCTGGATTATCTGCAAAATTCTCTTTAGCGGCATTTATTGAGTTAATTACCGCATCATAATAAATAGCATTGGGTTTTAAAGTGTTAAAGGTTTCGAAAGCTAATTCGGTTGCCAAAGTCTCACCAATACCGTTTATGGTATAAGCTTCTCCTTTATCGTTTATGCCGGTGCCACCTTCGGCTAGTAAATAAAACCAATGATTTTGAACACCATTATTTGTTTTAGTGCAAAGGTTTTCGCCTTCTAATTCGCAAGTTAAATTTGCATTTAGCCAATGCTCGCCTTTATAGGTATCGGGTAATTGAAATTGCATATTGCCGTCGGAGGGATTTGACAAACTACGAATTCCTGCTAAGCCTGATGGACTTGCCATAACCTGACTACCTATTACCCAATCATTTTCATTATAAACACTATATTCTATCATTTCACCAAAAATATCTGCAAACGATTCTTTCAAAGCTCCCGATTCGCTGTAACTAGAGAAATTGGTTAGGATTTCATCAGATTGCTGTGCTAAATAATGGGTGTAGGTGCGTCCAATAATATCTGGCGAGGTCATGCTATATCGTTCAATACTGTCCCCAATACCGTAGTAAATTGTATGTGTAGTATAATTGAGTACCGCAGCATTCAATTGATTGTTATAATTGCTATGGGTAAAACTTTTTAATTGCGGGATGGTATAGTTACTTAAACTACCAAAAAGCAAAGCTGATTGTTCAGTAGCCCAAGAAACTTCATTAGCAGTGGTATTGTTAAAATGATTAATTACTTCGCAATCCCCATTATTACAAGCCGGATAGTGCATAAGTTCAACACAATTATTTGCTAAAATAAATTCTTCTGATTGTCCATAGGTAGCAGTTATGTCAACAATATCAGAATAATTGGTAGAAACAGTAATGGAATAGGTTTCGCCGGGAAAACATGTGTTTATAGTAGTAGTACAAAATTCCTCCCACTCAACAATAGCATTATCTCCTCCCAAAATTGAAAAAGATTCTAACTGATCACAAAGCTGTGCTAAGTTAAAGGAGTAGCATCCACTAAGCACATTGTTGTTTAAATACAGTTGTACCAAGAAAGGTAAATTACCAAGTGCTGCAGGAATGATACCACATAAATGATTATTATCTAACCTTAATATAGCAAGATACGATATCATTCCCAATTCTGGTGGCATACTGCCGTTTAAACCGTTGCCACTTAAATCCAATCTCCAAACTCTGTCAAACAGCACTTCAACACCATATAAATCAGATAAATTGCAATTTTCGGGCGGACTGTTTTGATTGGCAATGAACACATCCCATCCGCCTCTGTTTATCCAATTCTCTCCATTTGTGCTTTCGTATAAAGCTTTCAGACCTGTCCAATCATCAATGTGGCAGTGCGCGCTGCTATAGTATGGTAATAATATTAGGGTGATCGTAAACGCTGTGAGCGTAAATAAATTATTCATAACGACCAACTTTAATGTATAAAAATATGAAAGTACAAATCTAATTTTGCATTACAAAAAAATTCAATCTATATTAAGTTTAGTTATGAAAATAAAAGTTGAATGTAATCAATAGAATGCTTATGTACAATAAAGTGGTTAAATGAGAAATTAAAGGATTTTATACACGTTGAGGCGATAAAATGAAAATAACTATTATTTTTAAATGAATATTATGTTAAATATATTTAAGGATAAATCGCTTAAGATGATTTAACTCGAATAGAATATTTCAGCAATCATACATCGTGCACTTCCGCCACCATATTTTTCAATAATAGTTAAATCACTATATAAAATTTTACTGTCCATAAAAAATTGATTTAACTGTAAATCGGTGAAACTACCAAAAGATTGTGCAGACATGATAATAATTGGCTCACCATTCTTGTTTTTTAGTTGAATTACATTACCTGCCATTTGTTCCATTTGGTGATAGCTAATTTCAATCACCCTTTTACCAGTATCGGCAAATTGATCGAGCAGTCCGTTTTTCTCTTTATCGTCTTTTATACTTTCTAAGCAAATTACTACAAAACTTTCGCCAATCGACATCATTACATTGGTATGATAAATAGCTTTACCATTTTTATCTACCGAAGTAAAAGCAATGGGTTGATAATTTAATTTTGCTGCAACGGTTTCCAACACTTCTTTATCTGTTCGGGGCGATAAGCAGGCATACATTAATTTATTTTCGCGGTCTAACACAACACTACCTGTTCCTTCTAAAAATTGATTGGCAATCTCAAAATAACTGAAGTCTTCTATTGTAGTATAATTAAAAGTTGATTTCAAATTGTCTACAATATCTTGTCTTCTTTCTGCTCTTCTGCTTTGATGACACATCGGATACAAAGCAATAGTACCATCTGTATGCGTAGTAATCCAATTATTAGGAAAAACCGAATCTGTCTTGATGGGTTCTGGTGTGTCATCAAAAATTAATACATTCAAACCTTCTGCTTTTAATTTGTTGGCAAAAGTGTCAAATTCTTCCATAGCTTTCGAGGCTACTTTTCCAATATCATGTTCTTCAATTTCTTTTTGAAAAGCATTCGTTGCCGCCGTTTCAGCATTATAATTGAATTGAGCAGGGCGTATCATTAAAATAGTATCTGTTAACATAATGATCACATTCTTCTTGAACGGCAAATATATTTAATAACTTGGTTTTCAAATGAGAATTTATTGTTAAGAATGATTCTGTAGGATAAGATACAATTGATAATAGTTTTTGACTTTTACAACAATACCGCCTTATTGTTGTATTAATGACAAGTTTATCAAGGTGGTTGACACTTTAGTAGTGGTCGCAATTTTTGCGACCAATTTTTGTGCTTGCACAAAACAAATTCATCATTTCTAAAACTACTTTTAAGTTAAAGCCTGTGTGCTATTAAACAGTAATTGAGTCTTAGGCATTTCAGGGTCGCAAAAATTGCGACCTCTACGGTCAAACTGCTTTGTTTACTGTTATATACTCTTAAAACAAATGCTGAAAAATTGAGTAAAAAGTATCAACTACTTTATTTTTTAGATAAACTTGTCATTATAACTAATGAATATTGTATTCTTCACCATCTCAAATAAATACCATCTCAAATAATTATCGTTTTTTGAAGTATCGTACTTTTTGACTTAAAGATCAACCCAAATATTGAATCAATCGTTTAATTAAGCCGATACTATATTTATAAGGCGGATAACGAAAGGGGAAATCAACTAAAAACGAATTGCGATACACCGATTTCTGATGAGAAAAAGCATCGAAACTAAACTTGCCGTGATAACCTCCAAGACCACTTTCGCCAACACCACCAAAAGCCATGTTATCGTTCACCATATGCATAACCGTATCGTTTTGGCAGGCACCACCCGATGAAGTTTCCGTAAATACTCTGTCGGCAAGCCGGTCGTTTTTTGTGAAAACATACGTGGCTAAGGGTTTCGGCTGACTGTTAATATAATCAATTACTTCTTCAATATTGCTATACACATAATAAGGCAATACCGGTCCAAAAATTTCACGATGCATAATGGGGTCATTTAAATCCGTCACTTCAACCATAGTTGGTTCAATGTATTTTTGGCTGCCATCGGTATTGCCACCGCAAGTTAGTGATCTATCTTTTATCAAATCTGCAATGCGTTCAAAATGATGATCGGTAATTATTCTGCCATAGAATTTACTTTTAGAGGCATCTTTACCATAATTCTTTTGAATGTTTTTTTGAATTTGTGCGATGGCTTCGTCTTTAATATTTTGATGAATAAACAGATAATTCGGCGCCAAACAAACTTGTCCACAATTAACAAACTTGCCCCAAGTAATTCGTTCAGCAGTATATTTTACATGCGTATTTTCATCAATAATGCAAGGGCATTTGCCACCCAACTCTAAAGTAACCGGCGTTAAATTTTTGGCAGCTGCTTCGTATACAATTTTCCCTACTCGCGAACTTCCCGTAAAAAAAATGTAATCAAACTTTTCTTTTAATAATGCCTGACTTACTTCCGGTCCACCTTCAAAAACCGCTACATGCCGCTCATCAAAACATTCTTTTACTATTTTAGCAATAATGTTGGTTGTAGCATTTGAAAACTCCGAAGGCTTTACAATTACGGTATTGCCTGCTGCAATTGCGCCCACCATCGGCAATATCAATAATTGAAACGGAAAATTCCAAGGAGCAATAAGCAGCACTTTCCCATAAGGATCCTTGTAAACATAACTTCTTGCCCAATCTAAAAATGGTGGTGTTTTTACTTTTTTCGGCTTTGCCCACTTTTTTAATTTTTTACTAGCCGTTTTAATTTCTTTATACACCAACCCAATTTCTGTAAGATAGGCTTCATAAGGATGCTTATTCAAATCTGTTTTTAAAGCCTCAGAAATCTCTGTCTCGTATTTTTGGATACAAGCCGCCAATTTTTTGAGTTGATTGATTCGCCAATCAATTTCTTTGGTGATGCCGCTGTTGAAAAA
>CALHDG010000084.1 GCA_938023075.1 uncultured Chitinophagales bacterium | reverse complement strand
TGAAGGCAAATTGTATTTTGAAAATGGCACCTACTATTGTGATGAAACGCCTTCGTATTCTTGTATAGCAGCTTATGGTTTAAGCAATGTTGTTCAAAGCTGGACTTGCGGATTCATTCCGCCAAATCCACAACTTGGTTGTACCGATGTTAACGCGATCAATTACAATCCATCAGCAACAGTTGACGACGGCTCTTGTCAATATGAAAGTATTGGAACTTGTGATAGTTATACCGGCACCTTCTTTTATGAAGATTGTGGTGGTATAAGTTACTATTTTATCCGCCTAGCAGATGGACGAGTTTTCGATCCTTATTTTGCAGAAGGCACTGGTTTTACTCCATTAGAAGGACAACAAATACGTTTTGATTATGAAATTAAAACGGATATAACCACCCCTTGCACTATTTCTGAAAATCCGATTACCATTGTTTGCTATCAAGTAATTGAAAACACTTCATCCGTTTTTGAAGATTATCCTTGGTTGAATACCTATATTAATCCGGCAAACTGCCGAGGAGAAACCGTAACAGTTTATGATGCGGGTAGTTATAACTTTTTAAGCCTTACGAGTGCATCTGGAAGGGATTTATATTATCAAAACGGAACGTATTATTGTTCGGATGCCCCTGGGTTTGATTGTGTTGCTGCTTATGGTTTAAGTATTGTCGCCAATAGTTGGGCATGTGGAGATACCAATTCAAACCCTACTAGCCCAAGAAATTGCGAAGTGGAAAATCCAATAACAGATTTAGATTGGCTAGCTTATATTTTGTATAGTAGAAGAATTCCAACATTTACTGTCATTGTATCTACCCATTTATATAATAACGAATTGATTTATTCGGTTGATTATTCAAATAGTCATGATAATATAACCTATTATTACTGTGATGGAGAAGAAATCTGTTGGTTTAATCCATTTGGCAATTTGGGCAATTGTATTGATTTCAACCCAATTTTCGTGGAAGAAATTTACTACTATCCCACTTACACTATTCCAACTTTGGAATTTTATAAATACAGCTGGTTACTTTTTACTATAAGTTTCACCGAATGTATTTGGGAACCCCAAGTATTAGAATTCGATTTTGGCAATTATGCTTTTGTTTATTTTAAAACTGCATGGGAAGGTAAATTATATTTAAATGATGGTACATTATATTGTGAAGATACAGATGGGCAAACCTGTTTGAATAGTTATAATTTAGTTAATCCAACCGAAACTTGGGTTTGTTCTGGTGTAAGTGAAAAGCGAGCTACACGCTCATCTTTTACCATGTATCCAAACCCTACTAGCAATAAGGTGTTTATTGATCTGCCTGTAGAAGCAGCTCATCAAATTAAACTCAGCAATATATCGGGTAAAGTGATAAAGCAATTAGAAACTAATATTGGAGATTCAGTTATAGAAATAAATGTTGATGATCTGACAAAAGGAATGTATCTGATTGAAGTAAAAAATGAACTTAACCGTAGTATCAAAAAATTAATTGTTGAGTAGAAGCATAGCTAAAAACCTTATTGATACACTTGTTTAGGAATGAGAAAAAACAAATAAGCACCTGCTACGAAGTAGGTGGGTTGTAAGGAAAATGACTTGAAGTGGATATTCCAACGAAAAATGCCCACTAAATACTTTAGGTTAAACTGTCTTGCTGCGAATCCGTTCTGTTTCACTACAGGGATTCGCAGTATTTTATTGCTTAAAATAGGAAGGTACTGCGCATTGAATTTTACTTGTGTCCGGTTAAAGACGGATAGCCAAAAATTGCTTTGTTATAGATGGCAAGTTTATGAAAGTGGTTGATACTTTCTTGTTTTCGAGTGCCCCTTTTTTATCTTTCTACGAAGAACTGAAGTTGGCAAACTAGCCCCGATTGCAGCGGTTATGCTGCCTGAAGCGCAGGATTTTGCAGCGTTGGCGCAGCATTTGAGCGGAAAGCGGGACTACCCTATATGAAAAGCCTAATCGTTTCGCTGCTAAAAAATTATGCAATTGTGTAAACTACTTTATGGTTTAGATAAACTTGCTTTATAGATGGTCAATTTATTTTCTCATCATTCATATGTAGTTAGTCATCTTAATGGTGCTGGGTTAATTTATATAAAATTTGGACGAGTACTAGATGGAGATTATTAGGCATAGCCAAAGTGCTGTTCTCCAACGATTAATCGTTCAAAATTTTGCCAAAGTAACCGGCAGTATGAGCTTGACTGACTGCTTTGCAACTTTCATAATTACTTTAAAACATACCATGTCTTTCGATATCCAAGAGTAAGAAATCTCCATTTATCAATAGGTTCTATCGTTAGTCCATTTTTCAAGTCGTCCATTTTTCCTTATTTTATACATCTTGTTTTTTTTCCTTAAATATTTCCTGGTTTCATCAATCTCTTTAACTTTTTTAGTTTGCATCCAATTAATGGAATCTTTACTAATGTTATCAAAATCGCTATAGTAAAAGTTAAGTATTAAGGTGTCCATATTTATTTTATAGATACCATATTCACTCCAAGATAAATCGTGTTCACTAGTCCAAGTGAAAGAAGAATCTTCATATAGCTCAATAGATGACATCACAAAATTCATTTTGCCAACAGATTGTAGCTTTTCATACCTTATTGTATCTTGACTATATAAGTTAACAGAACTTATATTTATACAAAACACAATTGGTATTATTAATTTAATTGCAGGCATGTTGATGTATTTTTTTATGCGCATGTTTGTGAATAAAATGCTACACTAAAAAATACATTCAAAGTTTCGTTATTTTAATCATTTTAAATGAAATATTAACGAAAATTTTGGTGCGTATATTTTATACTATTTCAGGTTTTCTCTGATCTCGCAAAAGGCAGTTGTTGAATATTGAAAGTTGAAATTTCCCTTTTTGGAATTCACTCCGGTAGCTCAATCACCTTCCCATAATCAAAGGTATGATGTTCGTTCCAATCAACATAACCCAATTGATTGGTGACTAACTTGGTGTTGCCAATACTAAAGTCGGTTAAATTCCGGTGGCTGTGTCCGTAAATCCAAAAGTCAATATCGTAATCGAGCATAAGCTTACTATGCTCAACACAAAATGCTTCGTTTAACACACTGCCTTTAAACTCTTTGGCATTGCATTGTTGACTTGGTAAATGATGGCTCACCACTACTTTTTTGCCCGGCTTGCAAACTTCAGTTGATAAAAACTTGAAAGCGGCTTCATAAATGTGGTTGTAGTGATCTACGCTAAACTTTTCCTCCCCAAATTTAATTTTTTGAAAGTCCATCATACCCTGCATCACAGCAAAAATATTTCGTTCAATTTTTGACCACATGGTAGTAAAGATGAACCGAATATTATTGAGTTCAATGCTGTGGTTGTTTAGCAAAAAAACATTGTGCTTTATCTCTCGAAAAGTAGGTTTTAAAGCGGTCGAAATATCAAAACCTCCATAATACTCGTGGTTGCCGGGAATTAAATACACTGCTTCAAAATTGTTGGAAGCATGTTTAATAAAATCGAGCTTTCCGTAATTTCTTTCCAAATAATAAGTATCACCGGCAACAATTAAAACATCGCCTTTCTGAGTTAACGGATGTGCCATTAACCAATTTCTATTGTTTGGAAATTCAAGATGTAAGTCTGAACAGATTTGGATTTTCATTGATTGAAAGATATTTGTATCATTTAGTCAGTTTATTTTTACAGCTTACTATTATCTAAAGCTAACCAATTTATTACAAGCGAAACGTATTCAGGATAGGTAAGTTCGTCAACGGTCCAACTGTTTTCATAACACAAATCAGGTAATACTTTAACGAATTGTTCATATTCTTTAAAAATATATGAACCACTTGGTAGCGTTTCTTTGGTTTTGGTAGATAACCAATCTCTTACTTGTTTTACTATTTTTTTAGGATCATCTTTGTGCTCTTTAATATCTTGTCCAGAAAGATCTGAAATAAATATTTTAAATCGATATCGCTCACTTTCCAAAATTAGAAATTGTTTTTTTGTTTGTGGACTCCTGCCAAATTTTTGAGCACCAATTGCTAAACCTAATTCAAGTGGCATGTTAAACCTTGGTAAATCATTTTGATCATCAAGTCCAACCCTTGAAATATCATGAATTGAATATTTTGACTCTTTGATTAATTTAAGAATATTATTAATTCTTATGGACGAGTTGTCATCAAATTCTTTTGAACATCTTAATATAAAACCACATCTATGAACAGTAAATAATATGGCATTAAACAAGCTTTCATAATCATCATCAAATGGACAATTTAAGAAAACTGAATAATCATAATCTTTCATTTATTGGCTCTTTTATTTCTAACCGAAATAACTGCCTTTTGTGCTTTTTGCGCTATCTTTTTTTTGATGATAGGATTTGATTTAATAATAGATTTTTCTTTTATAATACCTTTAAACGGTTTACCTCCTGTATTAACTTCTATAAACTTACCCGTTTTTGTATCTCTTTTCACAAAAGCACCGGTAGAAGGATTATACACTTGACTTCTATTTTTAACTTTGCTTAATCGTCTCTTTTTTGCAATACTCTTTACCATATATAGTTCTAATTGTTCTTAATTAAATTCAAATTAACACATTCAATAAGTGAAAGTATTACTTTTAAAGGATTGATACAAATTTAAATCTAACAATTAATTAACCAATCACTTCTTTTTTGCATTTTTCTTTTTATCCTTTTTACCCTTCTTTTTCGCCTTTGGTTTAGCCAAGTTCAACTTATACTCTAAACGTTTTAAATGCTCTTTTAAGTTGTACAATTCTTCATTACAAATACAATAGGCAATGGCTTGCTTCAACAACTTTTTGGCTGTCTTTACGTTTCCTTGCTTTTCTTGTATAGTTGCCTTTTGTTCGTAAACAACTACTTGGCTAAAGCCTTTAATGGTAGCTGCAAAATCAATTAGCTTTTCCGCTTTATCAAATTCATTTAATTGAATGCATAAGCGAATAAAAACCTGATAGCTTTTTACGTGATCAATATTATAAGCCAAGGCTTCTTCAATATGATGTTGGGCAGCTTCAAAATCATTAAATTGCTCCATATAAAGCTGTGCCATTAAACAATGCACATCGGCATTATTTTCATCATAGCTTAAAGCGTATTTTAAACTTTCCACCACTTCTTCTAAATAGTGTGGATAACTGTCTAAAGCTTTAATCAAATAGATATTATTTAATGTATCATTCATTGTTTCAGTTCTTTAAATTTTTGCCCTTTAAAAATTCTTTTGGCATTTCCACGCTCAATTGCGTTATGGTCTTGCCACAAAAGTTGTGTTTGCTGTTGGTTGTTTTTCTCGTTTAAGCCCTGTAGTTTTTGATGCAATTTTTTCAACGCAATCTTTTTGTTTTGACTTTGTGAACGCTCCTCTTTTGAAACCACTTGTATACCGGTTGGTTGATGAATTAAGCGAACGGCAGTCTCCACTTTATTTACATGCTGTCCGCCCTTGCCGCCCGATCGCATGGTTTCCATTTTAAGATCATCATCTTTAAAAAATATTTTTTTGTTGGGTTGATGCTCTGTAACTTTAACAAACCAATTTTTTCGTTTATGATGTTTTCTGAAAACGCTTTTGCCAATCCACTGAATGGTGCCTAACCAACTTTCCATAAATGCATCGAGGTTTTTACCTTCAATAGTTAAACTAACCGATATTAGAATGCTGTTGTTACCCGTTATTTGCTGTTCTTTAATTAAACGAATGCCATGTACTTCTAAGTCTTTAATCATTACTTTTCGCAATTGAGTAACTACCCATGCGCATTCTTTGGGTCCTTTGCCGGCTGATATTTGAATGATTTTCTGGTTCATTTTTTATCCATTTTTACAATTTTAGGGCTAAACGTACCTTCTATTTTTAATAGATCTTGTTGTGCATCCATTACATCGTGAATGTTTTTGTAAGCGTGTGGTGCTTCATCAATATCACCGCCTATTAAAGTAACTTTGGCTTGTTGTAAAGCCTGTTTTAAATCGCTTCGGGTATAATCACTTTTCATTTTAGAGCGCGAGTATCGTCTGCCCGCCCCATGCGCAGCCGAGTTTAAAGTATCTTCTTTTCCTTTACCAGAAACTATAAACGCCGGAGTCGTCATACTACCAGGAATAATACCCATTACATTTTCTTGTGCTGGGGTTGCTCCTTTTCTGTGTACAATCCATTCTTCGCCATTGGCTTGTTTTTCTTTCCATGCAAAGTTATGATGATTTTCAATAGTACAGACGGCTTTCGCTCCAATACTTTTCAATAAATTTTGATGAATCACCTCGTGACATGCCTTAGCATAGTCACCGGCTAAATTCATGCTGCTCCAATAAGCTGCTCCGGCTTCTGAGTCTAAATCTAACCAACCCAAATGGATAGCACCTTTGGGCAAACGACAAACATCTTTAGCAATTTGTGTGTAATGATTAGCAATAGCCGCTCCCATTCCTCTTGAGCCACTATGCGATAAAATACCAACATACTGTCCTTTGGGTAATTGCATTTGGTTGTTATCAGGTAACTCTACCAAGCCAAACTCAACAAAGTGATTGCCTGAGCCAGAAGTGCCAATTTGTTGCGCCGCTTTATCTTTTAATGATCTTAATAAGGGGCTTTCTTCAAATTCTTTTCTGTCCAAAACGGCATGATCATACCATCGGTCATTTCTTTTAGTTCTGCCAAAATGAGTTTTTTCTTTTAAAGCCTTTTTAAATTGATAAGCATTCTTCTTCAATTCAATTGGTGGCAAGTCTACTATGGATAAAGCCATTCTACAGCCAATGTCCATACCAACGGCATACGGAATCACCTCATTTTTAGTAGCTAATACGCCTCCAATGGGTAAGCCGTAACCCAAGTGCGCATCGGGCATTAGAGCCCCTTTTGTGGCTACCGGTAATTTCATCGCCACTTCCATTTGTTTGATGGCTTTCTGATCAATGAATTTTTTGCCGTAAATTTTAAAAGCCCTTGCCTCTTCGTTTAGCAAATAGCTTGTAAAGTTTTGATGTACCACTTTAGGCAATAAAGTATTCACCAAAGGTTTTAAATGTTTGTCGTTTTCATAATTTTTTGGCTGTGCCAATATCGCACTTAATAAATCTAATTTATCGTGTTTTTTAAGATGTTTATAATGTTGCGCCATGATGTTGATGGCTAAACTTTTTTGTTCATTGGTTTTAAAAGGCAGTTTTCTTAAATCTTTCCCTTTTAATTTTTGTTTTCCCATGTTATGGATTTTGGTTAGAGCTGTTCACTCAACTTATTTAAACAAATAAAAATAAAATAATAAAAGATGGTTTGAAGATGAAATCAAACCAAAGAATTAGTTGCTTTATTTTGAAAAGCTAAACTAAGAGTAGATATGTAGAATAAAAACCAACATAATTGACACGCATTTAAAGTTTAGTAAATTACTTTTATCAAGCGTTACAAAGTGATATAACTGCCTAAATAAATTTAAAGTTCCTAAAGAGAGGAATAATTTTGAAAAAACATATCACATAAAAAATGGTGAGCATAAAATACACCCACCATTAAAATATTGTAAATTTAAATAAAACTTATTGCTTAACAAACTTTTGGCTAATCAAATGATTATTAGCCCTTAACTGAACAAGGTATACGCCTGATTTTAGGTCATCTACCATAATTAGTTGATTGCTTAAAGCTTGTTGCTTCACAACTTTACCCAACATATCCACTATTTGTAGATCAACCGCACCGTCTAATTCAACATTGGTACGAATCAACATGTGGTCAATTACCGGATTTGGTAAGATATCGAACAAGTTATTTGCTGTGTCAGTTATATTACCATATCTCGGACCTGAAACGCCATTGTTAATACAAAATGAATTACTTTCTGAGGCTCCAAAACCACCACCACCGGAAGCCAGCACAGTCCCGTTGGCATCAGATAAATTGTAATTACCACATAAGCCGGGTGTAGCAACCAAACTTAAAGTACCTACAATACTGCCTGGTGAGATTAAAGTGCCTGGTGTAATAAAAGTAGACACTCCAACAGCACTGCTTTGGAAAGGACACATGCCATTACCAACAGCATCATAAAAATTAAGGGTATAACAACCATCGGGCAAACAAGCTGGTGAGGTACTTAAAGTAGAATTACCAGGTTGGTTACCATAACTACCGCCTGAAGCAACAATGCCACCATTGTTGTCATCAGTAATATCCCAACTAGTTTGAGCAGGGAAACCGTCGAAAAAGATATCTAAATCAACAGCCGCGCAAGCAGAGGAAACACAAAAGTTAGAGGTTTGCGAAAATCCGAAATTGCCAATACCTTCTGCCAACACACTACCATTTTCATCAATCACATCATAAAAACCGGTTATGTTGCCATCTAATAAACCATCACCGTAGCCATCATAAATAGTAAAATCATAACAACCCGGTGGCAGACAAACCGCTTCTACTACATTGGGTAAACCGTCGGCATAAGGTCCGCCAGAAGCAACTACATTGCCCGAAGCATCTCTAAAATCCCAAGAGGTTTCCGAAGTATAATTATCTGGACTAATGATTAATGAAACACCCGTTCCTGAGGCACAACTGCAAGCATTACAATATACACCTCCGCAATCAACACCAGTTTCTGTATTGTCTTGTGAGCCATTGGTACAAGAGGAGCAAGGCGGGCAGTCTGGTCCTCCGCAGTCTACATCTCGTTCTTCACCATTTAAAAAGCCATCTGTACAAGTTGGTGGATCGCATGTGGTTAAACAAACGGCATTAGCAACCCGGTTACGAATTAAATCGCCTGGCTGCTGACCAAAGCCCAAGTTAAAATCAATACCTACACCACCTACTAAATGACAGTAACTCATAATAGTACCTGCTGAAGGCAGGCTGGTGGTGCAACCCTCATCGTTACCAGATGTTGGACCACAACCGTCAATAGGCGTGTTGTTACCATTCCATACACAAGCGTGCGTGTGTGGCGAGCCCAGGTTATGTCCCAATTCGTGGGTAATTACTTCAACATCCCACGAGTAGGTTGGCACATTACTATAACTTCCAAAAACACCACTCACTCCGGTATTTACATTGCTGTTACACAAAACATCAACATAGGCTACACCGCCGCCACCATTGCTGTGTACTACGTGTACTAAATCACCGTAAGTTCTACCATATCTTTCTGCATTTAAATCATCTAACTCGGTGCCCGGTCCGTAAGGAGAAGGCGTGTTCCAAATATTTAAATAACTAATGGCAATTTCTATTGATTCGTTTGCATATAATATGGCTACCTGACTAAATACGCCATTAATATAATTGGTGGTATTACTAATGCTAGAACCTTGATTTTGATATAAAGAATAGTCTGCTTCAACATGCAGTCTAACACAAGCTGCAGGCATAACACGTTCGGTATTAATTATATTAACACCTTCAGAAAATTCAACAGGAATGGCATTGCAAATAAAGTTTGGTTGGTAGTTTAAATTAGTGTTTTTATACAACAAATGGTACTCCGTATCTCTATATTTATTTAAATTATAAGATGCGCCATCAATATGAATTAAACCAGCTATTTCATCATCAAAAAAAGATATAGCGGCTAAACTGTTTGGATTGCCGGCAACAATACCCCAATAATGCAAACCAGTTTTTATATTAACGGCACTGCCCGATGAGCTTACCGCATAAAAATCTGGTGTAAAAATGTTGGCTTTGAATAATTGAAGTTCTACATTTTGTTGCTCAACCGGTAAATTTACCCGAAGATGTGCTTGTTTAGAATTTACAATACTTTCAAAAATTGATGATTGAATTTTCAGAAACTGTTTCTGACTTAACACCGTATTGGGTATTTCTTTGCTTAAGTTATTATCGTTTTCCACTTCAAAAATGTTGTGTAACGAACTACTAGAAATTTGCTGAGCATTTTGTTGAACCTTTTGATTGATAGCTCGCTGACCATAGCCTTTAAAAGAGGCAAGTACAATCGTAATTGTGATTGTATAATTTAGTAATCTACGCATAATACAGTTTAATTTTAGTTATTTTGAAAAAATACATTATTAATATCAAAATCAAATTTACTAAAAAACAGAACAACAATCAATATTTAAATTAAAAATAAATTCTATGCATAAAAAATTTTATTTTAAGATGTTATTGTATAACAACCTGTTTACAATACTTGGGTTAACTAAGTTCTGTAATTAAAAATGATTGTTCATGTAAGATTGTTAAAAATTAGATTGAGCTAAAGCGTTCTTTTGTATGAAATAATTCAAAAATAACGACAAGTTTTTCCAAATAGATAAAGTAGTTGATACTTTAGCGTAGATTTTTTTTGAAGCGAAACCTTGAAGCATCATTATAACTTTAGTCCCGCTTTCCGCTCAAATGCCATTTGCCAACACTACAAGCCACTCAAAATGGCATAACCGCTGCAATCGGGGCTAGTTTAAAAACTTCGGTGCTTCGTAGAAAGAGAAAAAACGATGTCAGTCAAAACAGGAAAGGATCAACCAATTTGATAGTTTTGTCAAAGTTACTGTCCACTTTTACTTTGGCAGTTTTCTAATCTACTTCGTTAAAAATACTCATCTTAGCCCCACTAAGCCTGTGCTTTTTGCTTTCTATATCGAAAAATATCTTGTCCTAAAATTTTAAACATTTATTTTTTTATCATTCATATATATTTACTTCAAACAAATAAAAAAGGCTAAACCACCTAAGCAGTTCAGCCTTTATAAAAGTTATTGTATAAAAATATCTAATCTACAATAGTCAACTTTTTACTTAGTTGCTGTTGGTCAGATATTACATAAATCATATAAACACCAGTTGATAGTGATTCAACATTTACATTGAGCAATTGCTTTTGCGCTAATGACTCAACATTTTGAGTATACACCATTTTACCCATTAAGTCAACAATATGTAAATTAACATTAGTTGATAAACTATTTAAATTCAACTCAACCCTAACTTGATTAACTGCCGGATTTGGATAAACTTGCATATCATGGGTTGCTGCCAATTTGAAAGAACTTAATAAGCTAAAGTTATCGCTTACTTCAATAGGATCAACCGGATACTTAATAATCGGCTCTTCTGTATCTAATTGTTCTACTACCGTATCCTCAACAGTATCTTCCACAATAGTTAACAACGTTCCTCTGGTATTGGTAGAACAACCAGAAATAGTAACGTCATCAAAATATACTCTATCGTTATTTACAGAAGCATCTACTCTAAATCTAATTTTGGTAGTTGATGAAAAAGTACCAGTAATAGTTACCGACTCATTATAATTAGTATTATTATTAAAATCAGTTCCTTTTACCCAAGTTTCAACAGTAGTATAAGAGCTACCCCCATCTGTTGAAACCTGTAACCAGAAATCTTCATTAGAATCCATCCCTACCGGACGATAATGGAAATCAACAGTAACTTCTTCGAAACTTGATAAGTTTAAGTTATCGGTAGTCATCACTGAAGAAGAAGTATTATCTCTCAAGCGGATGGTATATGAACCACTTGAAGCATAAGCTGCATAGTTGTTTCTGTACGAATCAGAACCACCATCATTCCAAATACCCCAGCCACTGTCAAAGTTTTCAGCATCAACAACTACATTGCTACAACCACCGCCAGGGTTACCACCGCCACCACTAGAGTTGGTAGTAAAACTATGAGCAGAAGAAGTTGCCGAAGTGGCATCGCCACAATCAGCTTGAACAGTAAAAGAGTATGTTGTACCTGCTGCAAAACCAGTAAGACTTAGTGAATTGGTGCTAACACTTGTGGTATAGATAGAATTACCACCGGTAAAAATTTCAACCGTATAGCTTGAAGCACCGCTTACGGCATTCCAAGTTAAAGTGCCATCTACATCTGTAACACCTGTAGTACCTAAACCGCTAGGGGTATCACAACTTGGTGGAGGAGGTGGTGGAGGTTGCGAACCAACACAGAAATTAGTAGTCTCTGATGCAGTAAAGCTACTTCCAGAAGCTAAGGTACTTCCACCGCCTGTTACACTGTAAGAACCATTACCATAGCTACAGCAAATACCATCGCCATAGGCATCACTAATTGTAAAATCATAACAACCACCTGATAAACACTCTGTAATCGTTAAAGTACTTCCATCAGCCTGATTACCATAAGTACCACCTGAAGCTACCGTTGCACCAGAAGCATTGGTAATTGCCCAACTGGTTTCTTCCGGATAATTATCAAAAGTAATGGTTATAGAAACTTCTGTACCACTACAGTTAGAAGGGCAAGCCGTACAAGGACCACCACAATCAATACCCGTTTCGCCTTGGTTTTGAATACCATCATTACAAGAAGCAACCGGACCACCGCTATTACCACATCCAGCAGAATTTAACAGACTTGCTCTAAAACCGCCTGCTGCAAACAAAGCACGCATTCTATCTTTTTGACCTTGCGTAAATAAATTCATGCAACCATCATCCGAATAGTCCATGTAATTTTGAACCATATCTGTCGAACTACAAGAAACATGTCCAGAAGCGCAACCATAGTTTGGCGCATCCGAAGTTGGTGTATCACTTACAAAATCATCGGCATTACAGTTGCCATCACCCCAAATATGACGCAAGTTTAACCAGTGCCCTACTTCGTGGGTAGTTGTTCTACCACCATCAAAAGGAGCTTGAGCAGAACCCGTAGTTCCAAAATATTGGGGACTCATTACCACACCGTCGGTTGCTGCTGAACCACTGCCCGGAAATTGAGCGTAACCCAATATGCCACCACCAATATTACATATCCACATGTTTAAGTAATCACCGGTAGGCCACGCATCAACGCCTCCATTTGAAGAAGACTTCATGGCATCATTGGTGCCCCACTCGCTTCGGTTATAATACTTACGGGTAACCCCTGTAGTTGAATTGCCATTTGGATCAATACTTGCTAAGCAAAATTCAATTTGAGAATCAGCCGCTTGCGACCACGTGTTATTGGCATCAGAATTTAATCTTCTGAAATCATCGTTTAACACCTGCATTTGAGAATTGATTTGCGCTTGACTAATATTTTGCGCATTTGTTTGATAGATAACATGCACTACAACCGGTATAGTAATAATACCATCTGCTCTTTGAAGGTCTTCATTACTGTTACGTATAACGCGTTGTGTAAAATTTTCTATCTTATCCATTTTTTTAGCCAGGTCAGGGCTGCGTTCTAATTGCCTTTCCAGCACATCCATAGCACTGCAATTACGCTGCTCTGCCTGGCTACTCAGGCTAACACAAATCATCATAATAAGTAGGAGGCAAGAAAAAAGTGGATTTTTGATCATAAACACTAAAATTTAAAGATTATAAAAAAAGAACAATTTGGTGTTTATTTGTTAATAATAAATGTTTTTTAACAAGATTAGTGAAAAGATTTAGTAGTAAAGTTAAAGAATTTAAAATGCCAAACACAAGATTTGGCACTAATTAATTTTTAACATATAAAATAAAGAGTAATTATGCGTTTCTGCCCAAGCATTTTTTTTAATGTCTGCCCTATAATTTATTAGACTACTCTTAAATCTTATTATAAGATAAAATAATAAGTAAATTACAGTTTGTCAATATTTATTGATGTTAAACGGCGTATACTAAAATTAGTTACAAACTTTTTTTGATCAATATGAAGTTTTATGTTGGTGTTTCCATCTAACTGAATTCTGTTTCAATTTTTAAAACAACCTTTATACACAAAATGCGTAAATTACTAAGCATTATACCGTAAATTTGCAAGTGTTCTGTATAATGCAACTCTACCGGTTTAAATATTATCTTAAAAAAATAAAAGTATTATTGATGAATACATTGGTTCTGGCTAATTTGTCTGCATTAATTTTCTTTTTAATGAGTTGTGTACTAGATTATCCAGAAGCGATTGAAACATCTTTAGATATTGCGTTAATGGATGCGCTAAAGAGAGCATCTGAAACAGGCAAGATTGATTTTTTTAAATTTCCAGAAAGTGATGATTTTGAAAACATACCACAAGATGCCAGAAATAAATTAACTACGGCTAAAGTTGCCTTAGGCAAATTGTTGTTTCATGAAACCGGACTTGCCGTAAACCCTATGCTAACCGTTAGTGCCGGCACCTATTCTTGTGCTAGTTGTCATGCGGCTAAAGCCGGTTTTCAAGCATGCAAAGCGCAAGGTGTTGGTGAAGGCGGAGCAGGTTTTGGTATGCGCGGCGAAGGTAGATTGTTGAACAACCAATATCCTCTTGAAAGTGTAGATGTTCAACCCATTCGTTCGCCTTCGGTACTTCATGTAGCATATCAGCAAAACATGTTGTGGAATGGACAATTTGGAGCCAATGGTGTAAACGAAGGTACTTATAACCAATGGACAGAAGATACGCCTAAAGAAGTTAATCGTTTAGGTTATGAAGGTGTAGAAAGCCAAGCCATTGCGGGCATGGAAGTGCACCGTTTAGAGGCGAATCAAAATTTATTAAAGCATACCGAATACAATACTCTTTTTAAACAGGCTTTTCCTGAAATTGACAATAAACAATACACTACGGAACATTTTGCCTTAGCTATTGCCGCTTATGAACGAACCTTGTTAGCTACAGAAGCTCCCTTTCAACAATGGTTAGGAGGCAACTATGAGGCACTAAGCGAAAATGAAAAAAGAGGTGCCTTGTTGTTTTTTTCTAAAGCCAAATGCAGTACTTGCCATACTGGTCCGGCACTTAATTCTATGCAGTTTTATGCTTTGGGTATGAAGGATCTTGATGACCAAGCCGGCACGTTAATTAAAGATGAAAAAGAAAACCAAACCGCTAATTTAGGTAGAGGTGGATTTACGAAAAATGAAGCCGACAACTACGCTTTTAAAGTACCGCAATTGTACAACTTGAAAGATTCTCCTTTTTTTGGCCATGGTGGTTCTTTTAAATCGATAAAGCAATTGGTAGAATATAAAAACAACGCTGTAAAAGAAAACGAGCAGGTTCCCGACCGTTATTTGTCGCCTGCATTTGAACCCTTAGGTTTAAACGATACAGAAATTGAACAGCTAAGCCAATTTATTGAACACGCTTTATACGATGATAATTTATTGAGGTATCAACCTGCTGAATTGCCTTCGGGTAATTGCTTTCCTAATAATGATGCCGTTTCTAAAATTGATTTGGATTGTTGGTAATTAGCTTCTTCCTGTAATCTAAATTTTTAAATGCTTGAACTTTTTGAGTAGCATAGTTGTTTTAGAATATACACCAAACTAAATAACCATGAGTTTCGCAGGAACTACCTTAGGCATGATAGCCAGTAATCAATACAACCTTGGTTTATTGCGTAAAACCAGTGCTTATCATTTCAATAGAAAATACTTAAATGCTACTGATATTGTTGATGGAGATATTGATGTAAGTAAGCCTTTAGATTTAGAGGATTTAAAAGATGTACACGCAGAAAAATTAAGCAACTTAAAGTATAAAATTTTCTTTTTTGCGTTTATCCCTTGGGGTATATTTTTAATGTGGTGGATGGGCTTTATTGGTTAGCGATAAAATAACCTGTTTTGCTAACTGCATTGCCCGGTCGAGTTGTTCATCAATCGTTAAATGAGAATTATCAATTACTACAGCATCGGCTGCTTTTTTTAAAGGGCTAATGGTGCGAGTCGTATCAATGGTATCGCGGTGTTGTAAGTTTTTTTCTACCTCTTGCAGGGTGGTAACAATGCCCATTTCTTTCATTTCGTAAAAGCGGCGTTCTGCTCTAACTTTGGGTTGTGCGGTAATAAACAGTTTTAATTCTGCCTGCGGAAAAACCACCGTACCAATATCGCGACCATCCATAACAATGCCTTTTTGTGCGCCCATTTGTTGTTGTTGCTTTACCAAAAAAGTGCGCACCTGCTTTAAAGTACTAACTTCACTTACAAAGTTAGATACCCGAAAACTTCTAATTGGTTCTTCTACATTCAAGCCATTTAAAAGCGTTATTTGTTTGCCTGTATGTTTTTGCTGCATAAAGGCTAACTCAATCTGTAGAAGTGCCTCTTCAATTTGGTTTTTGTTTTTAAGGCTAATGGTATTATCTAAAAAATATAAAGTAACTGCGCGGTACATGGCACCCGTATCAATATAAGTATAGCCCATTTTTTGTGCCAATTGACGGGCTAATGTGCTTTTACCCGTTGAGGCAAAACCATCAACTGCAATAATTATTTTCATAATATGTACTGAAGAATTCACTATGCAAGGGATAATACCAAATTAACCATAAAATGTAACACAAATTTAGAGAATAATTTAAATATTAACTATTAAGTTTACTGCACGGGTAAAAACAAATCATTTAAGGTTAAAACATTTTGAACAAGCTCTATATGGCTATCAGCATTTTTTAAACCATAAGTTGTAATTAATGTGGTCAATATGGTTTTGCGGCTTTCTGCAATGTTGGTAAAAGTATCGGCTCTTTCACGTAATTTTTTTTGGTAAGATGGCGTCAGTTTAAAATCACTGTTGGCAAATTTAACCTCGCATAAATTAATAATGTCGTCTGCCCGGTCAATCAGTAAATCAATTTGTATACCATCGTAAGTTTCATTACCATAAAATTGGAAACTAGAAAATTCATGAAAAATAGAATCAATACCCAAAGCCCTCGCAATTTGTTGATCATGCATAAAGCATGTGTTTTCAAAAGCATAGCCACACCATACTTTAAATTTAGGATCTTTAAACAGTTTTAAAAAAACATTTTTTTGATTGTTTAATCCTCTGCGAGCCATCAACTTTAAATAAAACAACGAAAAATTATCGGTTAACCGATAGAGGCTGCCTTTTTTCTTTTTACCAAAAGGATGGTAGCGTTGAATAAAAGCCGACTTTTCTAATTCTTCTAATATTCTGGTTAAACTACCACCATCATTTAACTTGGTAATTTTGGCAACTTCTTTGCGGCTTAAACCTTTCCATTTTGAGGCTAAAGCCTTTACCACTTTAATATGATTTTCGGCTTTATCAAACAAAGATTGATACAGTCTGTCAAATTCATCTCTCAAAAAACCGTGCATATCAAAACATATATGGTCAATATTTTGTGGGATGCTTTTGCCCGGTTTCAGTAATTCTAAATAATACGGAATTCCACCAAAAGCCATATAAATTTGAACCACCTGATAGCGACTAACCTTAACTTTTTGAGCTTTCAAAAATTGTTCGGTTTCTAAGAGCGTAAAAGGTTTAAGCGGCATATACTGAGTAGCCCGGTTATGCAAACCGCCTTTGTTGTTTAGTATGTTTTTAATCATCCACGAAGCTGCTGAACCACAAACCACTAACAGCACATTGTTGTACAATGCCCAATCGTTCCAAAAATGCCCGAGCATACCAATAAACTTCGATTTATGAGTGTCTATCCACGGCAATTCATCTAAAAAAATAACCTTTTTCTTTCGTGTTCTAATTTTGGTAAGATGCTTTTTCAACAAGACAAAGGCTTGCATCCAACTTTCGGGTTTTTCAATAACTTTACCGCTAAATTGAGATAGTTTTTCGGTAAAATTTTGAAGTTGGTCGTTCATCGATCCGTTTTGAATGCCGGTCATTTCAAAATGAATCCGTTTGTCTAATACTTTTTTAATTAAAAAAGTTTTACCTACTCTGCGCCTTCCATAAACCACCACAAATTCTGATTTTGAAGAATTTAAGACTTCTTCAAATATCTTTTTTTGGGTTGATCGACCGATTACAGCTAATGATTGCATTTAAAATAAAATTTTATCCGTGGCGAAATCTATGTAAATATAGCACTTTCCGCCACGGATAGAAAATTTAGAAACAATTTTTTGCTGCACTCCAAAATATTTATCCGTGGCGGAATCTATGTAAAAATAGCACTTTCCGCCACGGATAGCCAATTTAAAAAATATGGATTTCACGTGTAAATCTTAAATTCAATCGATAAGATGTAAGCTTATTCACTATAAGGTCGCTCTGAATCCAACAAAATTTTATGTGCGTTAAAGATTTATTTTTGATACCAACAAAGAAGGTAGAGGCTTAAAACAACTATCAACAAGCTGTTAGTTACTTTACTTTATAAAAACATACGAAATTCTTTTCTTGCAAGTAATTAAAATCAGAAGATTATATGGTAGCTTTAATTGAAAAAAACTTAGAAATTTTACACAAAGAAGCCATTGTTGAAGAACAGCTTTTAAAAGAAGCCAAAGTATTGGCTTTACAAAATGAGCACGTTATTTTGTCGAAAGGAGCAAATAAAATAAATGTATTGTTAGCCTTGAATGGTTTGTCAAATGAAGTAGCAGTTTTAGCTGAAGGTGCCGATGAAGATCAAGAGTTACGGTTTAAAGTAAATCAAAAAGAAAACACTGATTGGACAATTGAAAGCCTAACAGCGATGTATTTTATATTGGATGAATGTACTGAGGCTGAATTGTCGGAAGGCTTAATTTATACAGAAGCCGGCATGCGCAAACGCGTTTGGGGAGAACGGGAAGACCGGGCTTTAAAAAGTAATTACCGCGTAAAACTGGCAAAAAATTTATATGGCGAACATACTTTATTTAATGAAAAAGGGAAAGCCTACAAAATTACCCTGCGCGATTTTGAAAAGCGAACCGGATACATCAACAACATTGATTGGCGTACCAACAAATTAGATACCACCAAACACATCTTATATTTATACCATTATTTGAAAGAGCATCCTAGCAAAAAAAGAAGATTAAAAAAAGAATTTCCTTTTATAGAAATTTATACCGACCCTTTAAACGACTATAAAATTACATGGTATTATCCACCTGAGTTAAGTGAAGAAGAAGCCTTATTAATTCATAATTATTTTGGTGATGCCAAACATATTGAAACAGACAAGCTCGCTCATTTTTCGAGTTTCATTAACCACGCGGCAGACTTTGAACGGATAAAAATTCGGGAAGAAGTGATTGAAAAAATTGACCGCTATTTTAATGAGCGCGAATTGGCAGAAGTGGAAGCACAAACCAAACTTGATTTTTCTTGCATCAATGCAACCTTATATCCTTATCAAAAAGAAGGCGTTGAATTTGGGGTATTTAAAAAAGGAATTATCATTGCCGACGAAATGGGTTTGGGTAAAACCTTGCAAGCCATTACTATTGCCATCTTAAAAAAACAAATTTTTGACTTTAAACGCGTATTGGTTATTTGTCCGGCAACAGTTAAAGAGCAATGGAAAAATGAAGTGCTCAAATTTTCGGAGGAACAGGCAATAGTAGTACAAGGCTCTCCACCAGAAAGAGAAGAGTTGTATTTGCATGATGAGCGTTTGTTTCACATTATTAATTATGAAACGGTTTTACGCGACTTGCCTACCATTAACAAAGCAGCTTACGACTTTGTTATTTTAGATGAAGCGCAACGCATAAAAAACTACGAAACCAAAACAGCTAATGCTGTAAAATCAATTAAAAAACAACACGGTTTAGTCATTACCGGCACACCAATCGAAAATAAGTTGATAGATTTATATTCCGTTGTTCAATTTTTAGATGACTATTTTTTAACACCTCAGTGGGAATTCTCTTACCAACATTGTGTATTTGATACGCATTCGAAAAACAGAATACGGGGCTATTATAATTTAAACCAACTCAAAAAACGGTTACAGCCTATTTTATTGCGCCGGCAAAAACACGAAGTATTTGAACAACTACCTAGTGTGCAGCAACAAAATGTTTATGTAAAACTTAGCGATGAACAAGCCGGTCCGCACTTTAGTTATAAAAAAGGGATTGCTCAAATTTTGGGAAAAAAGTTTAAAACGCCGTTTGATTGGCAACGCTTAATGTTGTTGTTAACCCAAATGCGTATGGTTTGCGACAGTACTTTTTTAATAGATAAAGAAACTCATTTTGCACCAAAGCTGATTGAGCTTAAACATATTTTACTAGAAAAATTAGACTTAAAAAACACTAAACGAAAAGTCATTATTTTTTCGGAGTGGACAACGATGCTTAAAATAATTGGCGATGAGTTAGAAAAGGAAGGCATTACCTTTACTACGCTCACCGGTAAAGTGCCGGTAAAAAAGCGAGGAGCCTTAATTAAAGAGTTTGAAGAAAATGAAGATTGCAAGGTGTTTTTATCGAGTGAAAGTGGTGGAACGGGATTAAACCTTCAAGTAGCGGATACGGTTATTAATTATGAAATTCCCTGGAATCCAGCAAAGAAAAATCAACGAATTGGTAGAATAGACCGCATTGGACAAGAGAAGCAAAAGCTGCATGTTTTTAATTTAATTTCTTTAAACTCCATAGAGATAGATATTTCAACCGGCTTATTGTTAAAGCAAAATTTGTTTGATGGAGTGCTGAATGCCAACAACGAAATTGATGAAGTTAGCTTTACCGAAAAAGGAAAGTCGCAATTTATACAACGTTTAGAAGCCATGATGGACGCGGATGAAACGTTCTATGTCAATGAATCTGCAGAAGAGGAAGTGGTTGAAGTGATAGAAGTTTTAGAAGAAGAGGAGGAAATATTAAGTGAGGTATCTGAGGAAAAAGAAAATCCTATTGAACAACTGTTTGAAAAAGTTGAGCAACCTGAGCCAGCATTGGCAATAGCAGAAAATCAAACGAATGGTCAACTACAACATCAAGAGGATACGCCACCAACAGAGACGACAACTGAAGTACAACCCAACTATCAAGAAATGGAAACCGTGATGACCAAAGGCATGGAATTTTTAACCGGTATATTTAAAATGAGTACGGGTAAAGAATTATCAACCAACGGCAAGCCCAAAGTTGAAATTGATAAAGCAACCGGCGAGGTGTCTATTAAGTTTAAGTTGGCTCTTTAAACAAACAACAAAAATGCTATGACCAACAAAGAAAAGAAAGCCTATACCAAGTTGAGTAAACTCCTCAGTTTAATTCTTAGACACAAGCCTCAAACAGTTGGTATTAAACTATCAAAAGATGGATGGGCGGTTACAAAAACCTTAATTGAAAAAATTAATGAACATGGGCAACATGTAGATTTCAACACCTTGGTTACCCTTGTTGAAACCAATAATAAAAAGCGGTTTGCCTTTAATGAAGATCAAACTAAAATAAGAGCCAATCAAGGGCATTCTTTACAAGTGGATTTAGCCTATCAACCAAAAGTACCACCTGATGAACTGTATCATGGAACAGCTAAAAAATATGTGGATAGCATTTTCCAAACCGGTTTAGAAAAACGAAACCGGCTACACGTTTAAGTAAAGATGTTGAAACTGCCTATAGGGTAGGGCAACGGCATGGCAAACCGGTTATTCTAAAAATAGCTGCTAAACATATGCACACCAATGGATTTGAATTTTACGAATCGGACAATGGAGTTTGGCTAACCAATAAAGTACCTGTAAAGTATATTAAAGAAATTGATTGATAAGGAATAATTCAAAAATTACTGTCCATTTTTTACTTTGATATTTTTCGATTAACTTCATTAAATTCCTTATAACTTAATAATCAGAAATTTTTTAATGCCTTAAAATTTAATATTTCAATATATTTATTTTCTATGGCGATATGTCCGGCAGCTTTCAGGTCGCAAAGGGCTCTAATGGCTGTTTCTTTTGCCGTACCAACCAATGCTGCAAGATCTTCACGAAGTATGTAAATTTTGGTCGGCTTTTTTTCGTTTTGTGTACGTTGAGCTTGGGCTAATTCTATTAAACTTTCAGCTACTCTTTTTTTTACCGAGCCATAAGCCATGCTGATTAGTTTATGTTCTTTAGCTTCTATATCATTACCTAATAGTTGAATAAATTTTTGCGATACATGCACATCTTGATACATTAAATTTAAAAAATCATCTTTAGGTATCATGCATACTTCGCAATTTTCTAAGGCAGCAGCAAAACAGGAATAAGGTTTGTTTTGCACCAATGCAGTATAACCAAAAAACTCATTCGGGTGAATTAACTGTAAAATTAATTCTTTACCCTGTTTATTGGTTTCAAACAATTTTACTTTACCGGATATTAGGTAAAACAAATTAAAGGCTTTCTTCTCTTTGTAATAAATTGATTCTTTTTTGCTGAAAATTTTGGTATCTCTATTTGCCATTAAGCTATTTAAGGCTAACTGAGCTTTAGCCTCAACAAAAAAACTGCTTATTCCCTTTATGTTGTTATAATAATTTTCTTTTATGATGTGTGCTTTATTCAATCTGATCTCCACAATGTTCAACAATTCATCAACATCAAAAGGTTTGGTAATGTAATCGCTTGCACCAAGGTTCATCCCTTTTCTAAAATCGGTATCGCTTGCTTTAGCATTTAAAAAAACAAAAGGGATGTGACTTAAGGTTGGTTTGTTGTTGAGAATGTGCAACACGCCGTATCCATCCAATTCTGGTAGGCTAGTGTCGCAAATAATTAAATCGGGGTTCGAGTGTTCAATTAATTGAATACCTGATTTTCCGCTTTTAGCAGGTAGCGCATCATAGCCACTAAGCTTTAATATGTCTATCAGATTTTCTCTAATGACTTTATCATCTTCAATAATTACTATTTTTTTTGTGTGTTTAAATACCACATTGTAAATATACAACATTGATAGCTTAATTGACCAGTATATTTTATATAGAATTGAAGCTAAACTATACACTTTGCATTAATGACATGAATACTATTTATAGCCATTGAAAGCCAACATGTTAAGTAGCTATTTACTAAAAGTATATTTTTAAAGCAGAATTTAATTTATAAAAGATATGATTTAAGTCATCTACTTTGATGATTTAAGTTATTGTTCATATTGATCTATCTTATTGCAATTGAATGTTACAATAACTCAACTTTACTGTATCAATCAAAAAAACAACAACAAACGATTTTCTAATTTTTAAAATAATGTATTATGAAACATTTATGTCAACCCACAATTATAGCATTAACAATTGCTACAAGTTTTTTACTTATTAACCTTACAACACAAGCTCAATGCGATAGCAAAGATTTTATAGCTTTAAAAAATTTCTATACTTCTACCAATGGCGACGAATGGTATATTAATACTGGCTGGGAGTTGGTTAGAGATCATGAAGTTCCACCAAAAGTATGCAATTTAAACAATTTATACGGTATAACCGTTATTGCAGGTCGCGTAGCTAAAATTAGTTTTAACAGCCCCAACAATATTGATGGCAAATTTCCACGCAACTTTTATTTGTTAGATCGGTTGACTGATATTTATATAACCAACAGCAAGTTAAGTGGTAATATTCCTGCTACTTTTGGGTATTTGAAAAATCTTCGACGTATTACTTTAAAAGATAATTTACTGGAAGGACAAATTCCATTTTCCATCGGGTTTCTTGAAAATTTGCAGACATTAACCCTTGGCAATAATCAACTTAAAGGTAACATTCCAAAACAAATTGGTAACTGTACATATTTAAACCGCTTAGAATTATACAACAATCAAATTGCTGGTGAAATACCTGCTGAAATAGGCAGATTGAAAAATTTGACTATACTTAACTTAAGTCATAATGAAATAAGTGGTTCTATTCCCATTGAGTTAGATGCATGTGAAAAGTTACGCTATTGCTATTTAAACGATAATAAACTTAGTGGTAACTTACCAAGCAGAATGGGTAATTTATCCATTGCCAATGTACGAAACAATCAACTTAGTGGGTGTTATCCGGTAGAAATACATTATTTGTGTGAAACTTTGCCAAAGTTCTACAATAGAAATTATTACTTTAGTGATGGGAATAACTTTGAAGCCACTTGGGAAGAATTTGATGTTGATTATAGAGGTGCTTGTTTTGAAAATTTAAAACACACAACAGATCATGAACTCAACATTCAAATTAATCCGACCATAGGCAATGGTTTGTTTTATATAAATGCTCAAACAACAGTAGTCAATCATCCTGTAAATTTTAAAGTATACAATTTAAAAGGGGCATTAGTACATCAGCAAAACATTGATGAAGGTTTTGTAAATAACTATAAGGTTAATTTAGAGAGTTTAAGTAAGGGCAATTACTTCATTTTTGTTGAGCAAAATGATAACACCACTTCTCAAAAGGTAGTTATCCAATAATACAAATTAGTTTACCCCTAATTTGTTAAAAAATGTAACACGAATTTTTTGGTGGATTTGTGTTGCATTTTTTTATGCACACGCACTCTATATTTTCCATTCGTTTTTTAGACAAGTTTATCAAAGCAGTTGACCTACGATAAAAGGCAGCGTAACAAACGTCATACCGGAAATCTGCGGAGCTTGCGGAACAGATTATCCGGTATCTCTCCTAAAAACAGCCTGCTAAACTTTGAAATTTGGGGAAAACCTTAGGAGGTATCTCAGATAAATGTTCCGTTGCTACCCACATTTTCTAAGATGAAAGCAGTGGGCATAAAGAGTTTCCGGGGTTTTCGATTGGGTCTTCTTATTGAGAATTTTAATAAAGTGTCAACTACTTTTAATGTTTGGATAAACTTGTCGTTTTTTAATATGAAATGAAACTAAACTATTACATCCGCCAAATACCGACAGTTTAGTTCATATATTTTTGTACATTTACTTTAAATTAGAATATAATGAAAATCGCTATTATTGGAAACGGCATTTCGGGTATTACAGCTGCACGCCACATTCGTCAATTAAGCGATCATAACATTACCGTTATTTCAGCTGAAACAGATCATTTTTATTCACGCACCGCCTTAATGTATATTTATATGGGGCATATGCGTTTTAAAGAAACCAAACCTTATGAAGATTGGTTTTGGAAAAAAAATAACATTCAATTAAAACGGGCATTCATAGAGCAAATTGACACAGCTAACAAAATACTTACTACAAAAAACGGAGAACAGATTGATTACGATGTTTTAATTCTGGCGACCGGTTCAGCCAGTAATTTTTTTGGTTGGAAAGGGCAAGATTTAAATGGCGTTCAAGGTTTATATAGCTATCAAGATTTGCAATTGCTGGAACAAAACAGCCTCAACTGTAAACGTGCTGTAATTGTAGGAGGCGGTTTAATTGGTATTGAATTAGCAGAAATGTTGCACTCGCGCCACATACCGGTTACTTTTTTGGTAAGAGAAAGCAGCTTTTGGAACAACGTGTTACCTGCTGGAGAATCTGACATCATTAATAAACATATACGTTTACATGGTTTCGACTTACGGTTAAATGTAAATTTAGATTATGTTTTAGATGATGGTACCGGACGGGTAAAAGCGGTTAAAGTAAAAGAAACCGGAGAAGAAATTGAGTGCGAGTTAGTAGGCATTACCGCAGGCGTTCATCCCAATATCGATTTTATTAAAAAGGCATCTGATATAGAAACCAATAGGGGAGTATTAATTAATCATTATTTTGAAACTAATATAAAAGATGTATATGCTATTGGAGATTGTGCCGAGTTTAGAGAACCTTTAGCCAAGCGCCGCCCCATAGAACAAGTTTGGTATACGGGCAGAATGCATGGCGAAGTAGTAGCACAAAACATTTGCGGAAAACGACAAGCGTACAAGCCCGGACCTTGGTTCAACTCCGCTAAATTTTTAGATATTGAATATCAAACCTATGGTGTGGTTATGCCGCAACTTCGAGAAAATGAAACTTCCTTATATTGGGAACACGAGCAAGGCGACAAATGTGTACATATGGTTTATGATAAAACGACTAAAGCATTTATTGGTATTAACACCTTAGGTATACGAATGCGACATCATCTTTTTGATAAATGGTTGCGCAACAAAGCCAGTATAGAAACTGTTTTAGAAAACCTGTCGGCGGCTAATTTTGATCCTGAATTTTTTGTTCAATATGAACCTGGCATTATTCAACAATACAACCAGCAAAGTGGAGCCCAATTAAAAAGCAAAGCACGACGTGGTATTTTTAATATGTTTAAATTACTAAGAAACACTAATTGAATTTAAAAGAAAAGCAATGAGCCAAATAAATCCTTCATTATCTTTAGCTAACCCACATCCGCCACAATTAAGTGTAGGTCAAAAAGTTTTTGCTGCTATTGGCGGCGTAGGTCTTTTGTTCCTTTTTGTGGCTTGGGCTGCTAGTCAACAATTTAATATTACCCATTTGTTGTATCCATCATTATTGCTTATGGCAATTGGTGTGGTTGGTTATGCAAGGTTAATGTATAAAGATTTACCTGCCGGTGTAAAAAACAATGGAAATTATTTTAGCAGTTTAACCAACAGAGGTTTGTGGGCTTGGCTAGCTGGCATTATTATTACCGGCTTTTATGTGCTGTTATATTTTTACGAAGGCTTGTTGGGTTTTAATGAAGCCGGTAACACGGGTTTGGTACAATTATTTGATCCTTTGAGTTTTGCTTTAAAAGGTAAAGCTGCCAGCCAATGGTTTGTTTATGGTACACTGTACACCCTAGCTATTTTGGTTTTTGGAGTAAAATTTATTTGGAAATACCGGCACAACAAATATCAAATTATTCGTACGCTATCGGTTATGTTTTTCCAATTAGGGTTTGCCTTTTTAATCCCCGAATTGTTAGAAGGTTTAAATAGTGATAAAGCCTACTTTGCTAAAGACTTAAAAAATATGTGGCCCCTCAATTATTATTTTTTTGAAGACTGGCATTTAAATGCAATGCTATCCGGTGGCAACTTAGGTAAGTTTATGTTGGTTTTTGGTGTGGCTATGATTGTAATCATTTCACCGGTGTTAACTTATTTTTTTGGAAAGCGTTGGTATTGTAGTTGGGTTTGCGGTTGTGGTGGTTTAGCTGAAACTGCTGGAGATCCCTTTCGGCATTTGTCTGATAAATCGTTAACCGCTTGGAAAATTGAACGTTGGTTAATTTATAGTGTGCTTATCTTTATTTTGTTAACTACCGCTTTGGTTTTGTACACCTACTTTACTGGCAATGCCCAAGTATGGTTTTTAAATACCTATAGTTTACGGTCCTGGTATGGTTTTGCTATCGGTGCCATATTTTCTGGTGTAATTGGTGTTGGTTTTTACCCAATTTTAGGTAGCCGGGTTTGGTGCAGATTCGGTTGCCCTATGGCAGCCATTTTAGGTTTACAACAGCGCTTTTTTAGTCGTTTTAGAATTACCACTAATGGTGGACAATGTATTTCGTGCGGAAATTGTAGTACGTATTGCGAAATGGGTATTGATGTACGTTGGTATGCACAACGTGGGCAAAATATTGTTCGTGCCAGTTGCGTAGGTTGCGGTATTTGTTCGGCAGTTTGCCCACGTGGGGTTTTACGCTTAGAAAATGGACCTGTAGATAAAGATCGTTTTGGTGATGTTTCGCCAATTATTATTGGTAGAGATGAAGTTAGTATAGCAGACTAAGTTAAGGAACGTGTACTTAATTACTTCGCATTTTATAATGCCATTTTTACTTTTTACTTCTTCAAAAAAACATTATTTATCTCGATAAACGCTCATTTTTTTTTATCGTCAAAACAAAAAATCTAATTCTAAATTTACTCACTTATTCCGAACTCGATCTTAAGTAAAATTTAGAGGGGTACGAGGCGGAGCTTATCAAGCATAGCATTAGAACTATGGTTGATGTTCTCCAATGAAGTAATCGTTCTAATTTTGCCAAATTAACCGACAGAATTAGCTTGACTAAGTAGTCAGTCAAAAAATTGCTTTATCATAAATGGTCAATTTCCTTTCTCATCATTCCTAAAGTGTAATATTCATTAATTTAATTATACCAAATTGACACGTATCAGACGATCTTATATTGTTTATAGCGATCTTTTCATCAAAAATTCGTTACAAAATCGACTTTTAGTTTTTTTTCAATTAATTGATAGTCAAACTTTTAGATGTGTTTTCTATTCATTTTCTGATTAAAACACTTCAGAAAAATCATTACTAAGGCTATTTTTTGTAATTCCCATTTAGTAGAATTTGGACTAATATTGAAATTCAATAAAATTTAGTGAAATGAAATCTTTACAAAAAAACGTTTTATGGGGAGTACTTTTATTATTTAGTTTATCAACTACTGCGCAAAGAAACCAAATTCCTATACCAGTAAGCAGCTGCTACAGCGCATATTCAACCACCTTACTGTTAGAAAACCAAATTGCTATAGAGCCAAACACAGGTTTAGCAACTGCTGCTGCTCCACTTTTTATTGTAGGTATAGAAAATAGATGGGGTACTGCTGTTTCTGTTAGTCAACTCAACTATTCTTTTAAAATCACCAATTATAATGAAGGGCAGCCCATTGATTTTGAAAACTTTGATTACTTAAATGACAATTATATTACGGATGATTTTGCCATAATCCAAAATGGCGATTGGTATGAGGTAACCTACACCTATAATCAAAATGCAGCTTATAGCCCCTTTTTAATTGATGACCGATCTAGTTTAATCGTTGAAAATGTTTTAGAAAGATCGATAGCTTTCTACAGAGGTGACGAAGATTTTACCAATGAGATAGGATTTACTATTGAGCTTAAGAATATCAGCTTTAAAACAAGTAACTATATGTTTTTCGACTATTGTGCAGCAAACTACACCGAAACTGTATTGATAGAGTTAGAAGATTATCAAAAATATATTCCATCTGAATCAGCCTTTTCATCTAAAATAGTAGCTGATAACTTAATGTATAGTTTTCCGAATCCTGCTAAAGATATAGTTTATATTCATTTAGGTAGTTTACAGAATAACGCAAAAAATTATGATGTGCAAATATATACTATCAATGGTCAAATAGTGCTAAGCGAAAAATGGATTGCACAAAAAGCCATTAATGTAGCTCAGTTAAGTGAAGGTATTTATAATATAAGCGTGTTCAATCAATTGAAACAAATACAATATAGCAACAAGCTAATTATTGAATAGTATTTGTCGTGATGCTTATCATTAGCATAACTCAGGCTAAATTTTATATTTTGAAAATTGTTCAAGTAACCATGGCTTTTCATATAACCGAACAGCCTTATTTATTAAATCCTCAAGTTCTGTCAGCAATTTGCTTTGATGGCTCACTTGTTGATTTTTTACCTTAAATAGCTTTACCGTTATTTTGATAAATAATTTTAATCTTTCAATAGTTGTTTCATTTAATTCGTTTTGATTATTTAAAAACTGGTTAACTCTACGATGGCTATTTTCAAACCGGTCGTAATCATTAATAAAATACATGCATTTAAGCTCAATTATTCTTGCCACTACCTTAAAAGGCGTATTTAAGGTAGTATTTAACGAGTCGGCTTGTAATAAATTCATTAAAGCATCATCATACTGTTTTTTCGATAAATTAAAATATGCTTTGCTTATCCGTAAAATATCGTGTCGTTCTATGTTAGATAAATGTGTCTGGTTTTCTGACATAAATTTATCGCACCAATCGAAAGCATTAACATCACATGCGCTGGTTACTACACGATAAAACGTTGCACTATCAATTTGTCCATAAATTAAATGTATATGCTGTTTTATACCAAACTTACGTAAACTAAACAATTCGTGTTTAAAATTTTGGCAACAGTGGTTTTTTAAAGTTGTAGCAAAGTTTACTAAAGGAATATATACCTCATTTTGCGTTTCAGAAGTTAATCTTTCCCAATTATCCAAAGTAAGGCGTTTCAGTTTAAAGTACATTTTTTGTAGTTTTTTTATTTGGGTTATTTTAAAGCCTTTATTAATTAGTGCATAAATTTTAATGTTCGGGTCATCTATGTCACAATGGTTAATATATTTTTTTAATATTTTATTGAGTTCATCAAAAAAATTGGCATTTAAATTATGTCTTGCATTTTCTTTAAAGGCGTTTAATGCCTTTAAGCTATCAAACACAAAATAACTATTTAAGGCATTAATAGCATCCTTTAAAAACGTATCCCGGTCGCCTACTTTTTTCACCCCTTTGCTCATATACAACAGCAGTAGTAGTTGATATTTTAAAAAATAAGCAGTAGCGTCTTTTGCAGATTTTTCATCTATTTTTTGTATGGCTTTTTTGGTAAATCGCTCAAATTCACTAATTTTTAAATGATCTAAAGTATCGGCAAGTAAAAATGTTTGAATAGTTTGGTTTCTTTCTAAACCTTTTAATTGTAGATAATGGCTAACGGCATCTAACAAATTGGTTCTCAAATTACCCACGTTTTGAAACTCCAATTTTTGAGCGATTACTTCATTGTCGGTTTTAGGATTATCATGATAGTTGGGGTGATAGCGCTTTAAATATTTATATAAAGTAATCACCCGTTTTTTATTGGTCACGGAAAAAAACGGGCTTTTCAAATATTGGTCTAATCTGGCTAAATCTTGTTCATTTAATTTTTCCAGATAATTAAATAGATTTCTTCTCATTTAACGGTTATTAATCGTGATAAGGGAACGAAAAACAATACGCTGATTATCAATGTTTTAAATAGCTTTTGTAATTAAATCTTGCCTAAAGATAGTACAAAAAATAAGGATAAGTATGCTTTTTTGTATTTGATTGAGTTACCGGTGTAAACGATCTTTGTATTGTTGTTAAGTTATACAGTAATTGTATTTAAAATCTGGCTAAAAAATGTTTCATAACTAAATACATTCAATTACCTAAGCTAAGGAAACATTCGGACTAAATGAGTTCGAAAGATTCCTAAAAACTGATGAAGCCCCAAAACTTTATCACAATTTTATAAGAGTAAATTCTTGAAATGAAAATAAGGATAAGGGTTTTCGTTTCACACGGAAAGGCTGCCGGTTTACCGGCAGTTTTTTTTATTTGGTACGCTATACTAAAGAGGAAAGCAGTTTCTATCCTTTGACTACTTAACTTTTTGCTATTTACGTATTTTTCAGGGCAAAACCTTAACAATTGTATTGAGTGATGGATTAGATACCGGTGAATCCAACAATTTACATAAGGCATTACAGCAGATAAAAATGCAGACTAAAAATTTAGTGTGGTTAAACCCTTTAAAAGGAAGGGAGGCTTATCAACCCATTCAAAAAGGGTGCATCATCCGGACTCCTCTAATTTTGCGATGGTAAATCGATTGGTTAGCACACATAATTTTAAAATGAAGGTAAGCTATTGCTAATTTATTTATCTTTGCAGCATCATACAATCAATAAATTTTGAAAAATAAATCAGCTTAAAAACTATGCACTTTTGCTTATTGTTGCCACCTTCATTAGTTGTTCTAGTGGTTATGAAATAAGTGACAACTTAAAAAAATCTATTCAGCAAAATAGTATTGAACAGATTAGGGTACAATTGAATCAACAAGAAAAGAAGTACTCAGTTAAAAACGTACGTTTCAGCGATCAATTTTTTACAGTAGATAATACCGTTTACAATTTAAGTGCCGTAAAAAGCTATTACCAAAATGGCAAAGAAATAGTTATTGTATTATAAAAGGTTTGGCACAGTGGTTATAGTTTGAAAATAAAATTTAGCTAAAGTACGAATGCTAAAATTAAAAGAACAGCGGCTAGTGTCAATACAATTAATAATGAACCCATAATAATACCGGCAATTGCCATTCCTTTTCCACGCCACGTTTTAGGGTCTTCCGATATTCTTCGAATGCCTATTGCTCCAAAAATAATTGCCAATACTGCAGGTACCAAAGAAAATGGAGGTATAAACGAGATGAGTATACTCAATATGCCACCTATTAAAGAAGCGATGGCGAAACCATGGGGTTTAGGTAAAGTTAAATTTGTTTCTTGTGCTTGCTTTTTATAAATGCTTTCTGTGTTTGGGTGTTTTGGGTAATTGTGTAAGCCAAGCTCGGCTAATTTGTCAATATTTTTATGTTGACCAATTGGCTCAATAGCCTTTATCTGTTGTTGGTTAGATGTGCATGCTAAAATTGATTGTTCTTTTGCAACAGTTGGCTTCATTTCTAAACTACTAAATACTTCACTTAACTTATTAATCCGGTTTTGCGGCATTTCTGCTAGTGCTGCCTCCACGTTTCTTTTCTCTAATTGCTTAATTACTTTTTGGCTTATTTTATTTATTCGCTTTGTTTGCTTATGTTCTTTTGCGGCAATTTTTTCGGCTATTTTCTCTACTTGATTTTTGTTATTCTTATTGCGCTTATTCTTCTTTTTGCTAAATGATTTCGTAAGATGTTTGTTTGATGGATGTCCTTTAAATTTAGCACAACTAGTAAGTGATTTTGTTGAAGAACATCCACTTAAAAAGATTAAGATGATAAATAAAAATGATAATGATCTTCTCATTTTTTTATTTTAAATCGTAAGCTAATATTTTTAATTATAAAACAGCTATCGCCAATCCTAACATAATAAGTAATGCTGTTAATGCTACACTTACAATGCCCATAATTAAACCTGATTGAGCCATTCCTTTACCATCCCAACGGTTGGGTTGTTCTAATATTTTCCGTTTACTAATTGCCCCAAAAATAATGGCTAAAATACCAAATGGAACAGCAGAGAGTATAAGACCTAATATTCCACATACTAAAGCAGCAATAGCAAGCCCATGGGTTTTAACAAAGCCATCTTCGTGAAATAGTTTTGCCTTTGTTTTTTTAATTTGTTTTTTGTTTTTCCGCTTCAATAAGTTAGGCTTACTAATATCTTTATGGCTTAATTGTTGCGTTTTTGATAAACTTGCGATAGGTTCAATAATGCTTTCATTACGAAGAGCCGGTGCTAAAGGCTGCTCTTTAACAATATTCGTTTTATTGGTTATTTTATTTATTGATTCATATAATTCTTCAACTTGATTTTTTGGTAAATCTTCAAGCTTAGCTAGCAGGTTTCTTTTTGTTAATTGCTTAATTACTTTTTGGCTTAACTTATCAATTTTTTTGGTTTGCTTTTGTGCTCTTTTAACTACTTTTTGGCTAACTTTTTCAGCCTGTGTTTTTTTGCTTTTGTTACGTTTATCTTTCTTTATATTAAATGTTTTTACAAGATGCTTGTGTTTTTTATGACCATTAAATTGCGGACAGTTTGTTAAGCTTTGGGTAGAAGAACAAGCACTTAAAAAGATTAAGGTAATTAATAAAAAAGGTAATAACTTATTCATTGTGTTATTTTTAAAGTTTTGTGAATCTTAGGTTCAAATTTAGTGAATTATAATTTTATTGTATGGTTTTGCAATATATTTTTATTTATTTAATTTTAAATTTTTCAAGATTTTCATATAAGATTTTTCGGCATTTTTAATTTGTGCCGCTTCGGTTGTAGTATCAGGATATAGCAAATAACTTGGTGCCCAAATTTCTTTAATGCTTTCTGGCTGTATAACGGTTATGGTAGAAAAAGGAAATTTATCACCAGTCATTTTCAACAACTTTTCTTCTTTGGTTTTAAAGCCTTCGTTTGTAGCATCTATTATATTTGCCTTGCCTTTTATTTGATAGCCCTTTTGAATAAAAATTTGTACAATACTTAGACATACTTGTTGGTTTTGCAATATGTTTTTAACGGTTTGTGGTGAGGCAATGTTAGCAATAATAATTTGCTGATTAAAGTGTGTAAATATTTCTTTCGGTGAAACGTTTGGCATATTCTCTGCCGAACTGCTGGCTAACCAACAAAGCACACATTGGTCTATGGTTTGTTTAATTTGATTCGTAAGCATATCCATCAAAAAAATAAATTTAATTATATAATACACACACAATTGATATTTTAATGGTGTTTGCTACTAAAAATTTTCCAGTACTTTCACCTATATTATAGTCTAGGCGATTGATGCTTAAGTTTCCTTGAAAAGTTTCGTTTTCATAAGTAAAGGGAATTTCAACCCTATTGGTAATGCCATGCATGGTTAGTTGCCCAATAGCTACATATGTATTGTTTTTAAATAAAATTACTGAAGAAGCAAAACAGATGTTTAGATGATTTTGCGTTCCTAAAAAATCTTCACTTCTCAAATGTTCATCTCTTTTTTCGTTATTAGTATTAATGGACGCGGCATCAATACAAACATTAAAATAGGCATTTTCTAAATCGTTCTCCTCAAAAATAACTTCTCCTTGCATACCGGTAAAATTTCCTTTAACGGTATTAAAAAGCATATTGCCTACTTTAAAGGTTGCCTCAGAATTTTGAGTATTGATTACTTGAGCCTTTGCATAAATAAATAAAAAAACAATAAATACATTTATCCAAAGTATTTTGTATATAGTCTTCATATCGCCAGAATATTTTTATAATTATTTTCTCAAATATAAGATTATTGCTAGATAGTGACAAGTTTATCAAATTGGTTGGTGCTTTCTTGTTTCGACTGATTTCTTTTTTTTCTTTCTACGAAGAACCGACGTTTGCAAACTAGCCCCGATTGCAGCGGTTATGCTATTTTGCCGCTTAGCAACTGAAGCCAAGCAATAGCATTTGAGCGGAAAGCGGGACCCAAAGTTATTATAATGCTACAAAGTTTCGCTTCAAAAAAAATCAATTTGAAAATGTTAACTACTTTATATTCAGAACTTCTGACCCCCAATCCCAAAAATCAATACTTGGAGTATACCTCTTCGTAAAATGAAAAACACATAAATGTATGCTATCAAAACCTGACAGGTTTTTGAAACCTGTCAGGTCTAAGGGCTACCTATAAAACCATTTACTTTTTAGGTAGGTTTTTCGCCTCGTTTATCAAAAAATGATTTTGACATTAAAAGTAGATTTATTTTCTCGGCATTACTAAGGTAATTTTTATTGAGCTTTCTAATTTTCAGGAAAATCTTCTGCGTTAAATTGATTCCAATGGTTGAGTTTATCGTAGGCTTTTTGCCAACGTTCTGGTATTTTTTCATCGCAAGCATCTAAGTAATCTTTATACGTACATGGTACCAATTGATGTCGCTTTAAATGCTTAGCGAGTGGTTTGCTTGCTTCAATCAGCATCCACCAACGATCACTTTTTTTACTTTTTATAAATTTAAGGCAATGGTTTGATTTTGTAAAATTGACGGTGTAATGTAAAGATTGATCTTCAATGGGGGCAACATCATTTTTGCGTTGATAAAAGCCTTCAATAAAATAAGCCATCATTTGTGCTATGAGTTGTGCGGTTTGTTGCTGCGTATCGTTTTGTATAGCATATTCATAAAAACCAATACTAGACACGTGATCACTAATGCCGGCATACCAACATAAACGACAAGCTTCTATACCGTTAAACCCATTGGGGGTGGCTTGCGCTACGCCTGCGGCATCGGCGTATTTAATAGCGCGCATATCAAAGCTAACCAAATCGGCATTACGCACTGCCGGCTCTAAGGCAAGTACATTTTGTTTAAATTTACCCAAGCGGATATTGTCAAAATGTAATGCTTCTAAAGTTTCTAAAACCAAAGGATTAACTAAATGTAGTTGATAACCCAATACACTAATATTATATAAACGCTGTGCTTGGTTGTTTAACATTTCATATAAATATGAGGTATTATCAATATGTTCGTTGGTATGATACAAATCAATTTCCTGATCAACTACTGCAATATTTACTAATTTGTTTTGTGGTAAATAACCTAGAAATTGCCCGTGCGTTAAATCTTGTGTTCCTCCTATTATTATCGGAATGATATTTTTTTGAAACAGTTCTTGCATAATAATGCTTACTGCCTGATAACTTTGGTAAGCGTTTTCGCCAAGTTTTAAATTACCAAGATCGGCTATTTTAATATTATGGTTATGGTTGTATAATTGATAAAAAGCTTCTCTTACTTTTTGTATGCCTTGTTCGGGTTGTGTTTTGTGTATGGCATTTCTATCTTCTGCAATACCTATTAAAGCTATGTTTATATCAGCAAGATCAGGAAAGTTACCGGGTTCATTTATTTGTATTTGATGTAACATTTGGTGCTGTTCAAATGTTTTATTATTTAAAAATTTTTGTTTGTTAATTGGTTCTAAAATTTCTTGTAACATAATAATGAACGAAGTTACAAACCAATATTGGGATTATACAATTGATATGAAGAAGATCTTACACTGGTACAGAAAAACTAACGGTTAATCCTTCATCAGGTTGCGTTTCTAGCAGAATGGTTTGATTGTATAGTTCTACAATTTTCTTACAAATAGCTAAGCCTACTCCGTTTCCGGCATAGGTATCTCCGTGAAGTTGCTGAAATATTTTAAAGGCATTGGGCACGTCTTCTTGATTAAAACCTATGCCATTATCTTTAAATTGAATAAACTGTTTGTTCTCTTTTGTATAAGTTGATATATTTAGTTTCAGTGCTCTTTTATCTGATTTAAATTTAATAGAATTATCAATTAGTCTTCTAAAAATTTGAGTAAGGTGGTTTGATGACATTTTAACAATCGGTAAATTTTCAAGCCTTATGTTTACTTCAGCAATATCGTGCGGTATATTATAAGTTTTAATGAGTGCATTTAACAATTGATGTAAATTGGTATGTTCACCTGGGTTAAAATGTTCACTTAAAAAACTATAAACAATTAAGTTGTCCATCATTAAAATTAATCGTTCCGAATTTTCTAAAACATTGCCAATAAGAAACCCTTCTTCTTCAGAAAGTTTTTCTTTGGTTTTTTGTAGAAAAAAATCAAGATGACTATTTATTTTCCTCGCTGGTTCTTTTAAATCGTGTGCTACAATATTGGTAAATTCTTTTAGCTCTTCATTTTGTTTTAACAGTTTTTGTGTACGTTGTTTTACTTTTATTTCTAAATCATTGTTTTTTTCTTGCAGGGTATTTTTTGTTTCTACTGCTGTTTCTATTTTCTTTTCTAAAAGATGAATATTAAAGTTATGATGAATGGCATCAACCTGATCGTCAACATTAATTTGAGATAATTGATTATAAATTAAATTTATTTTTTTTGTATATTTATGAGCTTCTTCGTAGTTATGTTGTTTCTCATAATAAGTACTCAATGTTTCATAAGCTTTTTTAAAGCTCCAAATATTGTATATTTTTATATTAGAAGTGTCTAATTCTTTTATAAGTTCTTCTATGTTTGGCAAATAATTTTTTTGTAAAACTTCTTCTAAAAGATTACTTATTTGTGCAGGAGCATCTAGTTTAAATTTAATAATAGCATTAATACAACTGAGTCGTCTTGTTCTTGCACTAATGCCGGTATCTTTTTTTAAGCATTCGGCAAAATAAGGTATTGCCTCTTTATAGTTACCTTGCAATCTTAATAAACGTGCTTTTAGCAGCGTAATGTAAGCATCATATAAAGCGGCATCTGTTTGCTCATCTAAACTAATTGCTTTTTCTAAATTATCTATGCATTTTTTTTCTTCATATAGTTCTAAATAACATTGTGCTAAACAATAATATACATTAATAGAAAATTTTTTAAGGCTTTCTTCCGCATCTGCATATTGAAAACTTTTATTAAAAAAGTCAATTGATTTTCCAAAGTTTTCTTGTTGCATATACATATTACCTAATTGCAAAACAATTGTATGATATATGTTTTTAGCATCACTAGTTTGTGCAGCGTGAGCAAGCGACTTGTTTAGAAAATGAATAGACTGATTAATGTTACCAACCACTTTATTAACACCTGCCAAGTTTATATATAACTGAGTTCGTTGATCCCAATTACCATAGTAATCGTAAACTGATGAGCTAAGTGAAAAATAATACCGGGCACGGTCAAAATCTTCTTCACGGGTTAATGCAATTCCATGATTTGCATAAGCATTGGCAATGCCTCTTTTTAGTTTCGAAAAGTTTTCTTCTTCTGGTTCGCAAATTTTTATTTCTGTTTCAAAATAACTTAACGCCTCAACTGCGCGTACTTTTGCCTCATCTATTTGATTATATTGATTTAAGTACTGGTTTAATTTATTATAACAGTCTTTTACTTTATCATATAATTTATGTTTTACATATATTGAAAGTGAGTTATTGATATAGTCTATCGCTTTTGTACAATTATTTTCTTCACTAATTACTTTCTTGCTTTTTTCTAATAACTGATCAGCATATTCTACTTCTTTTTTTTGTGTTTCTATTATTATACTATTGAATTTCATAGGCTGAGTTTGTTTTGTCGTTTTGTAATTCTTCAATGTTACATAGAAATATTACATCATATCTAAAAATATCTTACAATATACTAAAGTTTATTTATATTAAGTACATAAATTAAAGTATTCTATTGCTTCTCCGCAATTATTTCTAATACCATTGGCGTTACTTGCATAGAAAATGGATTGCTTTTTGCTTTTCTAAAACTTTCTAAAACCTCCTCTGCCCATTGTTGACTTACGCCACCTAATTCTACTTGCCTTATTAAATTTATTTCTATAAAACTTTCGGGCCATTGCCAAAAATAATCGTTTGGTGTACAGTTAAAGACTAATGGCTTTGTCGACACTATATCAAAATTATGTTGATGTAATATTTCTGGTAAAAATGCAGCAATATTAGGTTCACCTCCTTGCGCTCTCCAACTTTTAATAACTTCATTAATAAATTGTTTTTGATGTTTGTTGGGTGGCAATAGCTGCCAAGATTCATAATGAACATATTCGTGAAAAATTACCCGCCCTTTCGATTTGAGGCAATTGGCAATTTTTTGTACCAACAATTTCGGAGAATGTACAAAACAGGCTACCCATCGACACCAAGCAAAGTCTAAATTTTTAGTGGGTATCTCATCTTCCATTAAATCCAACTCATATGCTTCTACATTTGTTTGGCTTTTGTCAGCGTGTTGCAAAAGATGATCTACAAATTTTTTCGATCGTTCTACGCTTATCACTTTTCCACTTCTGCCAACAATATCTTGCAAATCGAAAGTTGCATAACCCGGACCTGCCCCAACATCTAAAACCGCTGAGCCGATTGTGATACCTGCTTTTTGCCAAGCGGCTAAAACGTGCGGTCTCCAAATTTGGTGCTGCAATTTCAACCGGTTTAATTCTGCCTCGTGAGTTCCCAAAATATAATCGCGCTCTTTTTTCATTTTTCAATTTGACGACACAAAGGTAATTTGAAAATTGATATTTTTTAGTTTATCCACGTTACAACTCTTCTATTAATAATAATATTTAAAATTAATAATAATAATAAGGGATGTGGATTGGTTGATAGATTAATTGAATTACGTTTTATTTTAAGGTTACTAACAATTTTGAGTTATTAATTGACAGTTGATTAACATGTTGTTTCCTTTAATTGTTATTGCTTTCTGCTTTTTAAACAATCTGTTAATATTTGGTATCTTTATAACTTTCTACTAATATTTATGTGGATTCAAGATAAATTGATGTGATTAATCTTCTAATAAGTTTGTTGCATAAGAATTACAAGATTTTTAATTAAAATAATTTCGATTATAAAGTAGTGTATAACTTTATTTGAACTAACAAACTATCAGCACGTGGCATGGTCTATAAAATAGTGAAATAGAGTGATATATAAATAAATATTAACGTTATGTTACTAACTATTTGATTTTAGTTAATAAGGTGGTATTACGTTAATGCTATAGCTGTAAACAAATAGAGTAAGTAACTTTGTTGGCTTTATTTAAATGTTTGATTTACATATAACGAACCTTTATTGTAATAGAAATTATGGTAAAGAGATATTATATCATTTAAGTTTCAACAATAATTTTATTGACTTCCCGTCTAACACCCATCATAAACCGGTATTCTGATAAGATATTAAATGAAGTGAATTAGCTTGCTCAGAATTTATCTGATTAAAAAGGAGATTGGTTTAGCTAACGTAAGTCAAAATAACATAGAGATACTGAGTATTCCTTTAGCTTTGCTCCATCTTAATCGCGATAAAAATAATTGTATTACAGTTAATTTATAAACTATAAATTGACATTAGATAAATTATGTACTATCGATTGAAGGAAGACAACTTGTCTGAATAATTCTCAAACAACATACATCTTATTAAAATGGAAATTCAATATTAGGTTTTGAAGGATCAAACTGATTTCTTAAACGATTGGTCTATAGACCTGAAAGCCATTTATTTTGATAACACATAACTTTAAGATTGGTCAAAAATTCTAAGCTTATTAGATGTTAATATAGACATTATGCAATGTATTTTTGCCTTGTCAAAAGTTTAATAATTTCATCAATCTTACTCTTTACAATATGTTAATACGAAATCTCCATTATTAATAATGTTTTGTCTAATTTCTCTAAGTTCAGAAATCGTGATTATTGTAAATAAAACTGGTTAATGAACTAAAGATAATTATGTATTTTACACGTCTTCTCATCTTGTTTGAGGGTACGTTTTAGATGTTATTTTGAAATAGAAATTGCAGTCTAACTTTGTAGTTGATTGATAGACTTGTTAGAGGCAGTAGCATATTATTTGAATTATCCAATGATTCATACTAAAGTAACCGTTAGGCAATACAAATTAAACAACAATAACAGATCGGCTGTTTAGCAAAAATCTATTTTTATATGAAACTACTGTAATTAAGACTGAGCATAACAATGTTTCACGTGGAACATATTTATGATGTTGTTAAATTTATTTATACTTTTCAAATCTTACACTATCATTTTTTAAAGCATTTAATGAATTTAAACGATTTTTATTCTACTTGTTAATCTAATTGACATAGCAATGTTTCACGTGAAACAAATGGCTGTAAAATGCACTATTTTGAAACAGGAGTTACGATTCCAGTATAGTATACATAGGTGCAAGAAAGTGCAAAAGCTTTTGTAAAATCTTAAATTAGACTAGCTAAGTAAACATAAATCAATAATTAAAAAAATATTTGATTTTTTTTGAACTTTGTATATAACAAATTTGTTTATTAATCGTATATATATTATCAAACCAGTCGATAAACTATACAAGTTTATTTTTTCATTTTAAAACTTAACGCATGTTATTACCCCACAACCAATTAAAGGTTAAACTTTATGTTACCTTAGTTACTGTATTATTACAGTCCACAATTTTGTTTGCTCAAATCGATAATGATTTTTCTTGCTTTGCTGTAGGAAAAAATGCTTTACTCGAAGATGTTTTTTATGAGTATGATAGCGCATCTAATACATGGGCAGAAATTTCAAAAAGTACAAATAGCAATATAACCGCACTAACAAGTAATCCGGTAACCAAAACAATGTATGCGGTTAACGGGCAAAGTTTTGGTACAGTTAATCCAGCTAATAGTTCTTTTACTGCCATCGCACATATTAATAAAACGCTTTCTGGAGAATTAGGTGGAATTAATGTTAAATCTGTAGAAGCGATGACCTATGATGCTGCAAAGCAAGAAGTATTTGCGGTTTACCGTTTAACCGATCATCCTGACATCATATTTAAAATTAATCCGAACACCGGAGAAATTATTCGAAACGGATTTAACCATAGCAAAACCAAAGTAAAGGTAGATTATCAAGTTATTGAAGAATTAGAGTTAAACGACAACATTTATGATATAGTTTTGGATATTACTTTAGACCCACTTAGCGGACAATTATATGTAGTTTACCAACATCAGAATGATTTTTGTTTAGTTGTAGCTGATAAAACAGCCGGGTCAATTATTGCACCACTCTTTGAGATAAAAGATAAATTTGTGAATAATTTAACCTTTTCAAGTAGGGGAAAGCTTTTTGCAGTAGCCAAAGATATGACCTCGAGTGAATCTCATGTATATCATATTGATCAATTTATGGGAAGTGTACAGGCTGTTTCAAAAGTTACTGAGGAGGTAAATTTAAATTTTACAGCAGTAGAATTTTTAAAACCCTATCACGACTTAGCCTTGAAAATTGATTTAAGTCCTAACCAAGTTGTACCTGCAACAGCTGGACAAGAACTTACTTTTGATATTGAAATTATTAATCAAGGTGAAATTGAAGTAAACTATGTTCAAATTATTAATTATTTATCATCGGGTTTAACACTAAAAGAGCAAGAAGGTTGGTTGATGTTTAATGATAATTTTACTTTATTAGATATAAGCGATGGTATTTCACCAAAAGAAAGCGTAAAGAAACAAATACAATTTACAGTTAACGATGCATTTACAGGTACTATAGCCAATTTCGCCGAAATCAACTTATACGTAAACAGGTATACAGAAGAGGGTTTACCGTTAGTTTGGCCTGATATCGATTCATTTGCCGATAACAAAAATGATGAAATTATTTATATAGACAATGAGGTAAACCAAAATGGTGCCTTACGAAATGAGGACGAAGATGATCATGATATAGTTAGTGTTAGTATCGGCTCAAACTGTACGCCGCAAATGTCTTTTACTGATACAAATATTACTCCATCTACTTATCAGGTTGGAGATCATATTTATACTGACAATTCGGTTGTAAGAGAAGATACCAAATTTAATGCAGGCAGAGAAATAATAATGAATAAAGGTTTTGAAGTAAAAGCCAATGCCAACTTTGAAGTCAATATAAATACCTGCGAGTAAGAATAATAAAATGCCCTTAAAAGTTACGCAAGAGCGTAGCGTAGTTAATAACAACTATGCTACGCTCTTGCGTTTTATAGTTAGGGATGATCCTTAGATTGTTTTATAGTATTAGCTTAACTAACTATTTAGATCAACTTTACTATGTTTGTGTTATTTAACTTATGGAGAAAACTTCAATCTTTTATGAAGATAGTTAAACAGATAATATATTATATAAATTTTATATGAAAATTGGATATGATGCTAAGCGTTTGTTTTGCAATACAACCGGTTTGGGAAACTATAGCCGTACATTAGTACATAATCTTCAAAAGCATGCGCCACAAAATGAATACTATTTATATACTCCAAAACAAAAAAAATTAAGCGAAGCACAACACTTTAAGCAAAACGAAGCTTATCATATATACGTTTCTAAAGCAAGCCTAAAAGCTTGGTGGCGTAGCCTAGGTATCACAAAGCAACTTCAAAACGATCAATTGGATATTTACCATGGCTTAAGCAATGAGCTTCCGTTTGGTTTAAACAAAACAGCTATAAAGAGTGTGGTTACTATTCATGATCTAATTTTTAAAATTTATCCTGATACCTATCCATTTTTTGATCGCCTATTCTACGATGTGAAATTTAAGAACAGTTGTTTACAAGCTGATAAAATTATTGCGATTAGTGAAAGTACCAAAACTGATATTGTTCATTACTATAATATAAAACCCGAAAAAATTGAGGTGATTTATCAAAGTTGTTTACCTCATTATTTTGAAACGGACTGCAATGAAAAAGCTTACCAAAAATTGCCTAATGAATATTTATTATATGTAGGAAGTGTAATACCACGAAAAAATTTGAAACTAATTATTGAGGCTTACAAACTGTTACCAAAAGATTGTTCGATACCGCTTGTGATTGTTGGGCAAGGCAAACAGTATAAGAAAAAGATGAATCAGTTAATACGTAAATATGGATTAGAAAAGCTTTTTATTTGGCTTAGTAGTGTAGACTCGCAGCAACTAAAAACTTTATATAGGCAAGCACAGTTATTGGTTTATCCTTCTTTTTATGAAGGTTTTGGGTTACCAGTTGCCGAAGCTTTACTGTGTAAAACACCTGTAATTACTGCTCAAACCTCATCGTTAAAAGAAGCGGGCGGTAACACTTCTATTTATATTGATCCGAAAAATGCAGAAGAGCTAGCCATCGCTATTGAACGTGTTTTGACTAATTCTAACTTACGTAAAAAGATGAAAGACAATGGATTAGATTACGCAATTCAACATTTCTCTCCCAAAATTACCAGCCAAAAAATGTTAGATTGTTATAATCAATTGTCTTCTGTTAGATAATTTATTAAGTTAAATTACTTAAGTTTCGGTAGTAGTATTCATTTCATAATAACTTGAATATAAATTATTTATGAAAATTGAAGTGCTCTATAAGGTTAAGTAAACTTAATTCAACATATAAAGCATAAAATCATCCAAGTGAACCTGTTCACTTGTTGTAGTAAAGTTGCCGTGCTTTTGTTGACACAATGGAACAGGTTCCATTGGAACCGCAATTATTTTACTACCGAAACTTAAGTAAATTATTGCGCATTTTAAACATGCACAATTAAGTATTTTTTAATAAATTAGATTACTAATTTTCTTGTTGCATTTGTAATAAGAGACGATATTTTAAACCAACATGGCGGCTGTGTTCCTTTGCCAATTCAAAGCCGGTATAAAAATCTAAAAAGCCAAGTTTCAAAAAATATGCCTTAATGAACGCAAAAATTTGTTTACTCCAAATGGTTAATCGATTTGATTTTTTGCCGGCTAGCCATAAATGTTCTGCACCCAATTTTGCATAATGATTGTTTTTATTAATCAACTCTGCTTTTGATTGATGAAAATGATGCATAATACATCCGTTTAAAAAACTAATTGTGGTCTTTTGATTGAAAACTACCTTTTCGTGAACTTTGGCAAGATTCCATAAGCCAGCATGCTTATTCCACAAACGCATTTTTATAATTGGAGCTGCTACGCCATATTGAAGTGGTTTATTTTTATATAAATTGACTAGTTTAAATTGGTAGGCATCAAACGGTTTTTGAGTGTGTTGTTTAAGCTGCTTAATAGATGCTTGTAAGTCTTCCGATAAATACTCATCGGCATCTAAAGATAAAATGTAGGCGTACTTTGATTGCGCAACCCCAAAATTTTTTTGGTCGCCATAACCCATAAATGTTCTTTGCAAAAATACAACTTGGTACTGCTCGCAAATTTGTGGCGTTTCATCTGTTGAAAAACTATCAATAACTATTATTTCATCAGCAACTGTTTGTAAGCTTTGTAAACATTGCGCTAAAGTACCTGCCGCATTATAACTAATGATAACTGCCGATATTTTCATAGATAGTTGCTTGTGCATAAGATAAGGAAAGTAAACCGGTGATGCAATATAAGGCAATACCTTCCTGAGTTTCTAAAGTAGGTTCACTTAAAAAAGAGCTAAACATTACAATAACAAAAGACCATACTAAAGGATGCTTATAACGTTTATTGTAAGCTAAAGTTACATACAATAAATATAAAAACAATAACAATCCAAGGCTTCCAAAACCAACCGCAACTACTAAAAATTGGTTGTGTGGTATTACGCGAGAGTTGGGTAATATATGTGGTAAAACTTGATCATAACCATTGTTCATGCCTTCAAAAATATCGCCAAAACCGTAGCCAATTAACCAACTTTGTTGATAAGCAGAACAAGCTGCTACAATTGAGCCAATCCGTTTACCATCAGAATAATTTAATAAATCGGGATTGTTTTTGAAGCTTTTAACATCATAAATCATAAAATCGATACGTGTTTTTAAAGGCTTTACCGTTTTGTAGGCTACTAAAGGCAACAGTATCAATCCAGTTAATATCAATAAAGTAAACACCTTTTTTTTTGATTGAATAACGAAATAGATTAACCACCCTACAGCGGTTAAATAAATAGCCAGCAACCCACTACGCACTGAAAAGAAATGTAAAAAGCCGAACAAAAATAGGGTAACTCCTAATAAAACATATTTAATTATGTTGTTTTTGTGTTTTTGTAAGAAGAAATAAAATGCCGCAGCACAAGCAAAAGAAATAGCCAGGCTAAAACGAATATGATTCATTGGTACCGGTATGTTACCACCTTGACTTTGTCGTAGAATATTGGCATCGTAATTAAACGCAAATGCAATAAAAACGCCAATACTTAAAAGTGTGGAAATGGCAATAAAAATATAGAGTAACTGTTTAAAGTGCTTTCGCTTAAAAAAGTATAATGAGGCAAAAGAAAAAGCGAACATCAACATCGGTATTTTTTGAGTAACTCTTTTAAAAAAGTAAGCTTGATTAGATGAGTGAAAGCCACCTAACAGATATAATATCAATATTCCGCCAATTGCCAGCATACCTTTATCTTTCCATAATCGCTTAATGTTTTGTTTAAAATCAACATTAATAACAGCTAGTGCAAATAAAAAAATGATGGACATTATTAAACCTGCCGGTGTAGTAAAATAGCAAATGATGATGGCAATAATACTGAGGTAGTTTAAATACCAGCGTTGCTTATTGTTGAAAATCAGGTTCACTTTGTGTGTGATTAATCAATGAAAGTTGAATGCTCCAAATGTACAAGTTATATTGTTATAAACATGATTACCTATAAACTGAATTGTGTTTGTTTAAATTGTTCAAACCAGCATGCCATGCTATTTTCTGAGAAGGAGTATTTATAGCAAGTAGTTAATTTAGTGCTTAGTAAATTTATTTTACAAACTGTTTAATTAAATGAGATTTACTTGGGTGAACAAAAAAACAATTCCTGACACCATTATCTTTATCTCTAATAATAGATGATACTTTTTTTAGTCCTGTATCAGTATGGTTGTAGAACTCGTAATTGTACTTAGCGAATATAAATTCAAGTTGCGACTCAATTGTATTAAATAGAGTTTCGCAAATAAATATTGGCTTCATTTCACCCAAAATAACATCGGCATTTTGTAAAATGAGGTGTTCAGTACCTTCGGTATCTATCTTTACCAAATCAATATTCTCTTGATTCTCATCGCTAACATAATGGTTAAATGTCTTCGTTTTTACTTCAATAGGCACAAAGTTTCGATGCAAAGTCTTACTTCCGGCATTTCCTTCGCCTGCTAAGTTATGTTCAAGGTAAGTGTATTTTTTATTTTTAATTTCATAAAAAGTTATGCTTCCATTTTTTTCTGATAAGGCTATATCCTCAACCTTTATATTGTTAAAATTATTTATGCTAACATTTTTCTTTAAAAAATATAAAGGACCGCTTGCAGGTTCAAAAGCAACAACTTGAATATCAGGGTTCTCCATCTCAGCAAGCAATGCATAGTAGCCAATATTAGAACCTATATCATAGAAAACATTTACTTTTTTAATAAGGCTTAAAAAAATTTTGGTGTATTCAAAGTTTTGATACCCCTCCCAAAACAGGAGTTGCGTTAAGTAACTCGTTTGGTTTGTTTGAATTCTTAATCTTTTACCTATTTCATTTTTTATAGTTAATAAACCTGAAGGGGGAATTTTAATTTTTTTGGGTAACATTGGGTACAACGCTTTATTAATGTTTCTTAATACAAAATTAATAGTTTGGTTATATATTGTTTTATAGATTATTTGTTTCATACCATGTTTTTAATTTTTACTAAACGATTTGCTCAACTCCGCACAAAAATTTCCAATAACTACCTACAGATTTAAATAGTAAATAAATTACGACACAATTTAAAAAAAACAAACGACATTAAGGATTGTGACAAATAATACCAATTTAACTGTAAAAAGTGACACAAAAGTTTTGGAATTAATTCGGTGAGCTCCAAACGCAGGCATAGCCAGCAGCTGAGGCGAGTATTTTTAACGAAGCGCATGTGTTGAACTTGATTAAGTAACTACCAATCTACCAATAGTGAAGTTCGAATGACAAATTTTACCATTCGAAAACAACATCTATAGACTAAACAACCCAATGCACTTTAGCGCCGTTGGCTCAAAAATAGGGGATAGTTTAAAAATTTCGGTTCTCCGTAGAAAGAAAAAAACAGGGGCAATCCAAAACAAGCAAGTATTAACCACTTGGATTAGCTTGTTTTATTTGGCAGTATTGTTAACCCGGTTGGTTTTAAGTGATCTATACTATCTGCACAAACTTTTCATTTGCATGCCGGCAGCAAAAACGCCCATATCATCTGCCCGGCTTAAATCGGTGCAGCCTTTAAAAAAGTTATCTAAACCATGATAGGCTAAACCTCTGTAATAATAAGATAGCGCATCATCGGGTTTAAATTCTAATACCATAGTAAAATCGAAAATGGCAGATTGATAATCGCCCATTAAACATTTAGAAACCCCTCTGCCTTTATAAGCTGCCGTAAAATAGGCACTAATGCCAATCGCTTTGTTATAGTCTTCGAGCGAGCCTTCAAAATCGCCAGTCATAGTTTTGGCTACAGCACGCCCTTGGTAAGCTAACATATAATCGGGGTTTAAATCAATAGCATTGTCAAAAGCTACAATGGCATCGCCAAAATTACCCAGCTTTGAGTTGGTAATGGCATAATTATAATACAGCACCGGGTCGCCCGATTTTTGAGTTAAAGCAAATTCAAAGTCGCGTTTGGCTTGCCTAAATTTATCTAACTCTACATAAGTATTGCCACGTAATTGCAACACCTCTTCATTGTTTGGGGTTAGTTCTAAACATTTTTCAAAATACTTCAAGGCTTCTTTATGGTCTTCTAAAGTTACCTTCATTAAGCCCCTGTTAAAATTAAACTTGTATTTTTGTTTATCGTCTTCATTTAAAGCGGCAAAGCCATCGGCAACAATTAAAACGGTATCAATAACGGGTAGTAAGTTGCCGTCTTTATCATAATAGGTAATGCCGCCCGTTCTGTTTTTTAGATAATTGCGTTGTGCTTGGCGATTGGCTCTTTTTACCGAGTCAAGTTGAACTCTCAATACTTTTTGCTGTTGCCGCTGATTGTATTTTAACCGTTGCTCCGGCGTCATAGCAGCTAAACGATCTTGCAAGCGTTGTTCTTTTTGTCTTTGAAATTCTATTCTATTTACCGAATCTACTTTACTTTGTACTGCCCGCATTTCGCTTCTTAGTTTTTTACGTTCTTTAGCAGCTTCCTCTCGTTCGGCTTTTTCTAGCTCTCTTTGTATTCTCTTCTGCTCTTTACCAACCAAGCGCAGGCGTTCCTCTTCGGTTAAATTTTTGTTAGATAATATTGCCTCTACACTTTCTTTAGGGGGTAAATTAACTACAGGTTCTTTTGTTTTGGGTACTTCTTTTTCGGTTGAGGTATTCACTATTTTATCAATAATTGATTCTTTAGTTGGTTCCTGTTCAATTTCTACTTTTTTATTTTTGGGCTTTGCTACGGTAATCGTATTTCCTGCTTTTTTATTTTTTGGAATTTTTGTTGTAGCTTTTTTTTCCTTACCAGCATTTTTTATTTTTGGTATTTTTACTTTGGCGTTTTTCTTTTGGGCTTTTGGCACTTTTACTTTAATCTCTTTCTCTTTTTTCTTTGAGGCTTGGTTATTCAATTCTTTTTTATCTTTTGGTGTTTTAATTTTACTACTTTGTTTTTGTTTTTGTCTATCGGTTTTTGGTTTTTGGCCTTTAGTATTTGTTTTTTCTTTTTTAGGTTTAGGTGTTTCAATTGCTTGTTTTGGCTTTTGGCTTTTTAAAATTTGATCTTTTGATTTTGAAATTTCTTTGGGCACTTTTTCCTTTTTCTCTTTTTTGCTGCCCTTCGGAGTTTGCTTAACCGTTCCGCTAGCTTTTTCAATTGCTTCCTTTCGTTTAGCAGCCCGCTCGGCATTTCGTTTTTGCAGCGCTTCTATCAATGCTTTTTTTTCTGCCAAACTTTTTGAAGTAGCAGTAGCATTTTTTTTCGGCTTATCTTCTTTTTTAACTGATTTTTTTGGTGGCTTAGCTTTTGCTTCTTTAGGTAAATCAACTACGTTTTTGCTGGTCTTTATTTTGGCAGGTTCTTTTTGGGGCTTAGTAGCTTGTGCCTTAATTGAATCTTTTGCTGCTGCTATATTTGCCTTTTTCATAGCAGCTTTTTTATCGGCAATTTTTTTGCCTGCGGCTTTTTGCTTTTCTTCTAAAAACTTTTGTTGAGCTTCAAATTGAGCAGCTTTCGCATCCGTACGTGCTTTGGCTTTTGCTGCCTTCTTTTTCGCTCTTTCTTCTTTTTTTAAGGCTTTAATAGTTTTTGCCGGAATGTTGTTTTGTATATTGTAATCACTTAAAGGTTCTTGATTGTTTACGTCAACACTATCAGGCAAATTAAAATCCTTATCTCGTGTCAATTCTTTTCGAATGGCATCAAAAATATCATCTTTCTTTTCTTGGGCAAGCAAACTCAAATCAAGACACATCAACCCACAAAATAATGCGACACCCAATATTATTTGTGACTTATTTTTTTTCATAATCACTTGTTATGCGGTTATTATAATATAACTGAAACTAGAAAATTTATAGTTAGACTCACAAATTTACAGAAAGTTGTTGATTAAATTTGTTAATTGTTGTGCAATGAAGTGTTGCTTAGTATTATCAGCATTTTTTTTAATAGTACGGTAGTTTAAAATATCGCTCTTTCTTCGTAATCTGTCAAGTTAATGATGTCCAATTATGTTGAGATTTTACGACAAGTTTATTCAAACAATAAATATAAACTAGTTTACTCCTTTGCACCAATTTTTTTTGAAGCGAAACTTTGTAGCATCATAAAAACAGTAGTCCCGCTTTCCGCTCAAATGCCATTTGCCAACGCTTCAAAAGCCACTCAAAATGGCATAACCGCTGCAATCGGGGCTAGTTTGCAAACTTCGCTTCTTCGTACTAAGAAAAACGCATGCACACCAAAAAAAGAAAGGATCAACCACTTTCATAAACCGGTCAATTCTATTTAAATTAATCAGGCAACATCAACTTAACTAACTACCTAACGTTAATTTAAAGGTGAACGTTTGAGCAGAACAAAAATATCATACCCAAAATATTTTATGTATTTTTAGCCCTCAATAAAACTAAAAAAATGGATTTAGAAACTTGCAAAGCACTAGAAGATGCTTTAAACGTTACACCAAACAATCATCTTTTGAGAACACAATTAAGTAAAGCATACTTTGCACTTGGCGAATACCATAAAGCCAAAAATCATTTAAATCTCTTAATTAATAAAAGAGCAGATAATAAGGCGAAATTATTGTTGGCGCAATGCTACGAAAAGTTGAATAATTTTTCTGCCGGTTTAATTATATGTGAGGAATTGTTAGAAACATCAGGCGATGACAATATTAAAGAACTGTATCTGAATTTATTAATAAAAGATGGCAATCAAGTTGAAGCAGTTGAACAGTATCAAAAATTTCAATTAGACAATCCAAATTGGACTAATCGAACAATAGAAGATCAACTAAAACTAAAACAAGCCGGCTTGGCTAATGAAGAGTACGAAGAAGAGCCCGAAGACCTTTTTATGGAAAAGCCCAACATTAACTTTGCCGATGTAGGAGGCATGGAAAACATTAAAGAAGAAATAAAAATAAAGATTATTCACCCCTTAAACAATGCCGATTTGTTTAAAGCCTTTGGCAAAAAAGCGGGCGGAGGAATTTTGTTATATGGTCCGCCGGGTTGTGGAAAAACCTATTTGGCAAAAGCAACTGCAGGAGAAATCAATTCAAAATTTATTAATGTAGGTTTAGATGAAGTGTTGGATATGTGGCTCGGTAACAGCGAAAAAAACCTGCACCATAAGTTTGAAGTTGCCCGTAAAAACAATCCCTGCGTACTCTTTTTTGATGAGATTGATGCTTTGGGTAGTAAACGAAACGATTTAAAACAATCCTCTTCGCGGCATACCATTAACCAATTTTTAAAAGAATTAGATGGCGTAGACAGCAACAATGAAGGGGTTTTAATATTAGGAGCCACCAACTCGCCTTGGCA